>JAYSYE010000249.1:0-5549 GCA_043716635.1 Deltaproteobacteria bacterium
TCGGCGGTCGGCGTCGCGCCGGGTCCCGTCGTGATCTCCGCGGTCTTCGCGCGCGGCGGCGAGGGGACCGTGGCAGGCGTCGTCACCGTACCGGTCCGCAGTCCCTGCGACAGCATCCATCCGCCGGCGCCTGCCAGCGCGAGATCGAGGAGCACCAGCGCGATCACGAGTCCCCAGCGCGTGCGCGCGACCGGCATCTCCATCGACGCCTCGCGCGCGACGCTCACCCGTCGGGACGCGCTGCCGGTCGGCACGACGGCCGGCGCCTGGGGCGGCGCTGCACTGGGCCCGGTGACCCGCGAGGGTCCCGTCAGACGAGCGCTCGGATTTGCGCCGGTGCCGGGCCGCGTGGTCAGCCCGACGCCTGGGCCGGCGCCTGGGCCGATGCCTGGCCCCATGCTCGCGGGCGCCGGCATCTCGGGCGCTGTGCTGACACGCCGCTGGATCTGCCCCGGTGGAATCGATGCGAGCGGCTGCACGGCGAGCGGCGAGTCCGACGCGATCTTCTCGGTGGCCGCGAGCGTGTTGCCCGTGACCGCCATGCGCGCGCCGCAACCGCCGCAGAACCGCGAATCCGGCTCGTTCTGGGTGCTGCAGCTGAGGCAACGCATCCCGATCTACACGGTACCGCATCGCCACCCACTTCGCGCGGCGCGCCCCGCTTTCCATCTGCGACGAGTCCACTCGACCGCCTGTGCTACCCTCAGCGAAGAGCGGATGACTCAGATTCTCGACCGGGTCCTTGCTGCAGCGCGCCAGCTCGGCGCCTCGGACGTCCACCTGAAGGCCGGGCTCCCGCCCATCTTTCGCATCAAGGGTGACCTGCGCACCGTCCGGGATGTCCCCGCGCTCACTCGCGAGGCCATCGCGCAGTTCGCCGTGCACATGATGAACGACCGGCAGCGCGCCGAGTTCGAGACGCACTTCGATATCGACCTCGCGTACGGCACACCCGATGGGGTCCGCTATCGCGTCAATCTCTTCCAGCAGCGCGGCTCCGTGGGCATGGTGCTGCGCCTGATCCCGCCCGAGGTGCCGCCGTTCGATCGGCTGAACCTGCCGCAATCGATCCTCGATATCTGCGGCAACACCCGCGGCATCGTGCTCGTCACCGGTGCGACCGGCTCGGGCAAGTCGACCACGCTCGCGGCGATGATCGACTACATCAACACGCAGTCCGCCTATCACATCGTCACGATCGAGGACCCGATCGAGTACACGTTCCGCGACAAGCGGTCCGTCCTGAACCAGCGCGAGATCGGGTTCGACACGATGTCGTATGCGCGGGCACTTCGGGCGGCGCTGCGTCAGGATCCAGACGTGATCCTCGTGGGCGAGATGCGTGACCCCGAGACGGCGGAGATCGCGATGACCGCCGCCGAGACGGGACACCTCGTCCTGTCCACGCTGCACACCGTCGACGCGACCGAGACCGTGAGCCGTCTCGTCTCCATGTTCCCCGAGACGCGACAGGTCCAGGCCCGGCTGTCCTTCGCGAGCGTACTGAAGGCCGTGATCTCCCAGCGCCTGCTGCCCCGCGCGGACGGCAAGGGGATGGTTCCCGCGCTCGAGATCATGGTCAACACGGAGCGGGTCCGCGAGATGATCGAGGACCCGATGCGCACGCGCGAGCTGAAGAATGCGATCAGCGAGGGATTCCACCCGTACGGCATGATCACGTTCGATCAGAGCCTCGCGACGCTCGTGAAGCAGCGCCTCGTCACGTACGAGGAGGCCGTCAAGAGCTCGACGAGCCCGTCCGATTTCGCGCTGCTCTTTCGCGGCGTCTCCGGAGGGAACCAGCAGCGCTGGGCTTCCGAGGGCGGCGCCACTCCCAACCCTGGAGCACCCGGCAATGACGAATTCGAGATCGACAGCTTCGAGAAGTAGCCCGGGCTTGCTCGTGCTCGCGATGCTCGTCGTCTGGACGGGCCTCGCCAGCGCGTCGCGGAAGCGGATCGCCGTGCTCGACTTCGACGGGGACGGCGCGGAGAAGATCCAGGCCGACGTCGTGAAGATGATCAAGCGCAGCCACACCGTGATCACGGCCGAGAAGTGGAACGAAGCGGCCGAGGCGCTGAATGCCACCAAGCCGACCGACAAGAATCTGAAGAAGGTCGCGCGCAAGCTGAAGATCGACGGCGTCGTGACGGGCGCGGTCGAGAAGCGGCGCGGCGACTACATCATCCGCATCAAGCTACACGCGGGCACCACCGGCGCGCTCGTCGGTGATCAGGTCAACACGAAGACGTCGGGCACGCGGCTCGATGGCACCGCGCAGAGCGATCTGAAGGACGAGCTGCTGGCGCCGATCGGCAGCCTCGCGCAGAACCGCGGCGGCAGCGCTGGTGACGACGAGGCAGACGCCGACTCCGACGCCGAGGCCGAACCCGCGAAGCCCCTGAAGAAGGGTGGCAGGCACCCCGCGAAGGAGACCGCCGACGAGGACGCCGACGCTGCCGACGCCGCCGACGAGCCGCGCGCGAAGCCCGCGACGAGGAAGGGGTTCTCGACGCACAAGGACCGCGAGCAAGACGAGGCCACGGTCGTCGAGGACGACACCGACGCCGACGCGGAGCCGGTCGCGAAGAAGGTCACGAAGAAGCCGGCGAAGGTCGAGCCGAAGGTCGTGACCAAGCGGCCCCGCGCCGACGCCGACGCCGACGCCGACGCCGATTCCACCGATTCCACCGACGAGGACGACAATCCGCTCCCGAAGAAGCGCACGGCCAAGACGCGGGTTGCCGCGACCACCGACAGCGAGGACGAGGCCCCCGCCGACGACGAGGAGGATGGGGGCCGGATCCGCAAGCGTGGCCGCAGTGACGATGGAGATGCGATGGACAGCGCCGTGGCGCTCTCGCCGGGCGAGCGGGCGGTCGACGCGGTGATTGGGCTGTCGTTCACGGCCCGGCGACTGGGGTTCAACTACGACCCCGATCTCACGACAAAGCCGTCGGGCTACAAGGGGCTGCCCGTGGCGGGCGTGGTCGTGGATGCGGGAATCTACCCGGGCGCGTTCAGTCACAAGCGCGGCGGGATCGCGGAGAACATCGGCGCGTCGGTGCTCTTCGACAAGGTCATCACGGTCAGCACGCAGGACGCTGCGGGCATGAAGTTCAAGTCGAGCGAGAGTCGCTTCGCGCTCGGCGTGATCGCGCGCTATCCGCTCACGAAGGGTGTCGTCGGCGGCCTGCTGCGCTACGGCAAGCAGAGCTTCGACATCGCCGTCGGCGCACCCGTGCCGGGCGTGGCGTACTCGTTCATCAACCCGGGCGTGTTCGTGCGCTATCCCGTCAACGAGAAGATCCTGTTCAACGGGTCGATCGGCGCGATGGCGGTGACGAACACCGGCGCGATCCAGGGCAAGACCCAGTACGGCGGCGCGACCGTGCTCGGCCTCGACTTCGACTTCGGTGCCGACTACATGCTGAAGTCGAACATCTTCGCTCGCGCGGCGCTCAAGGTTCAGACGTACGGCTACAAGTTCAAGGGCACCGGCGACAAGACGACGAACCTCGACAACGACCCGGCGGTGGACGTCCACGGCGCGCGCGACACGTACATCGGCGGCTCGGTCAACATCGGCTACCTGTACTGAGCGGGGTCCGTTCCGCGCAGCGGCGCGGGGTCCATGCGACGCGACCTTCCCGTCGGGATCCCGCGACATCGTCTCCGTGACGGACGATCCGACCGCAGCGCCGGCGCGGCTCGCGAGCCGGTTCCGCGAGGTGCGCGAGCTCGGTCGCGGCGGCATGGGTCGCGTGGTCGAAGCGTTCGACCGCGAGCTCGAGCGCGCGATCGCCTTGAAGCATTCCCTCGACGAGAGCGACGACGCGCGCCATCGCTCAGAGCGCGAGATCGCGATCACCGCGCGGCCGAAGCATCCGTCGATCGTCCCCGTCTACGACGCAGCGCGCGACGACGCGCCAGATCACGTTCCTCGTCCTGGTCGTTGGGGCGGGCGAGACGATGCATCGCGGCGCGCGCGAGATGCTGGTGCGGATCGCGTGCAAGACCAACCCGGGGGCGCGCAGCGAGGTCGCGGAGAACGATGACGAGCTGTTCCAGACGACGAGCCTGCGCATCGACATGCCGGCGCTGAGCTCGCGCTTCATGCTGATCGGGCTCGACGGAACGACCGCGCTGGGCTTCGGTAGCCTCGTGGATGTGACCAAGCGGGTCGATGCCGTGCTCGTGCTCGCCGACGCCGAGGGCGCGTTCGATCCGCGCGAGCGCTCGCTCGACTTCGCGCCGGGTGTGCTCGTCGCCGTCGCTCATCCCCCCGGCCCGCCCCCGTTCCCGAGCGAGCTGGCCATCGCCGGCGACTGGACGCAGCCCGCGGGTAGCTTCGAGCCGTTCGAGGCCCTGTTCCTCGCACTCGTCAAGCGCGCCGCAGACCGGCGCTAGTCACCCCCTGCGATGCGCACGGGGATCCGATCGGCACGCCCGGCTCGACGAGGAGCGTCGGGAAGACCTCGCTCCGAGATCTCGACTGTTGTCCGGCGCCGTTGCCTCGGGCCGAGGCGCCTGGCGCGCCGAGAACGCGATTCGAGATGCAAGCCAACGCGCAATCATGGTCAATCGCCATCCGCTCGGTAACTGACCGAAATCGCGGGTGGCACGGCGGCTGCTCCTACCCGGCCCATGCGAACCGCGATGCTGCTCGCGATGCTGCTCGTGATGCTCCTGGCGGGTGCCACCCACGCCTCGTACGCCGACGACGCCGAGACCGTCACTCCGACGGCGGCCGTGGCGACCGACACGGTCGCGGTCGTGAAGACCGCGCACCTCTCGAACGGCACGCAGGTCCAGATCCGCGACATCCTGCGCGCCGACGCCGGGCAGCACGTGGTGCGCGCCGCGATCTTTGATGGCGCGACCTGGTGGCAGAGCGACGTCGGCCCGGACGTCCCGTCCGGCGACTGCGGCATGGGCAAATGCGTCGACCAGCGCCTCGTCGCCACGAAGATCTCGCGCGCGGACGGCATCGTCTGGATCCGCTACATCCGCCATATTAAGGGCGATCGTGTGACGACGATGGCGACGCGCGGAACCCAACTGGAGCTGGACGTGCGGCGGCCGGGTACGCGGGCGCCCGGCGCCGGGCGGCCGAAGAAGCGGTGGCCGAAAGGCACGAAGGCGCCGGCCTCGCACGTGAGGCGCGAAGCGTTCGTCAAGGGCCGGGCTCTCCACGTGACGCTGCGGACGTTGCCGGTGGCCAGAAATCTCCGCCGGATGGACGCGTACCGCGCGGTCCGCATCGCCGCGCGCGTCGTGCTCGCGCGCAGCGAATTCCGGCTGGTGCACTTCAGCATCCAGAGCAATCACATCCACCTGATCGTCGAGGCCGAGTCGCGGGTCGAGCTCGCGAACGGCGTGCGGGCGTTCTCGATTTCGGTCGCGAAGTCACTGAACGCAAAGCTCGACCGTCGGGGGCCCGTGTTCGCGGACCGCTACCACGCGCAGGCGATCGCGAAGCCGACCCAGATGCGCAACGCGATCCAGTACGTGCTCACGAACTGGCTGCACCATCGACCGGCCCACCA
>JAYSYE010000250.1:0-5537 GCA_043716635.1 Deltaproteobacteria bacterium
GAGGCTCCGCGCTCGACGCGCGTCGCTGCATACGCGTGCTTGCGCGAGACGTGCGCGCGCGGGTGCGTGACGTTCGTGAACACGCATGACGGCCCGAGGAACACGTCGGCAGCCAGCGTCACGCCGTCGTACAGCGACACGTGGTTCTGGATGCGGCAGCCATCCCCGACCGTCACGGTGCCGAGATAGCAGCCCTGCCCGACCACGGCGTTGATGCCGATCACGGCGCCCGCCCTGACGTGAGTCCAGTGCCAGATGCGCGTACCCGCGCCGATCTGTGCACCGGGCTCGACGATCGCGGTCTCGTGGATGTCGGGCATGCGGGAACTCATCGTATCGTGCCGCGCGGTGCCGAAGCGTCCCCCACGCGTGCTGCGCGCGCTGAAGCGACCACGCGATCTTCGGGGAGCGGGCCCGACGCTCGCGCTGGCGGTGGAGCTGCCCGCGGCCGGCGAGCTCTGGCATGCAGACGCCCTCGTGCTGCTCGGGCGCATGCCCGATGCGTCGGTCGATCTCGTCGTGGCCGACCCTCCCTACGCGATCGGCAAAGCCTCTTGGGACGAGTTCGACTCGCTCGACGTGTACGTCGACTGGTGCGATGCGTGGCTCGCCGAGGTGGCACGGGTGCTGGCGCCGCATGGCTCGGCGTACGTGTGCGGGTTCTCGGAGATCCTCGCCGACGTGAAGGCGCGGAGCGCGAAGCGGTTCGCGAGCTGTCGCTGGCTCGTCTGGCACTACAAGAACAAGGCGAACCTGGGCCGCGACTGGGGGCGGTCGCACGAGTCGATCTTGCACCTGCGTGGCCGCGAGGCCGCGATCGATGTCGATGCCGTGCGCGTGCCCTACAACGGACACACCACGCGGTATCCGGCGCGCGTGCAGGCGGTCTCGTCGCAGTACGGTGGGGGCGGCGTGCGGCGCGATCGGTGGGAGCCCAACCCGCTCGGCGCGAAGCCCCGGGACGTGTTCGAGATCCCCGTGATCTGCAACGGGATGGAGGAGAAGACCCCACACGCGACCCAGAAGCCGGAGGCCCTGATCGAGAAGCTCGTCCTCGCCTCGAGCGCGGTGGGGCAGCTCGTCGTCGATCCGTTCTCCGGCTCGGGCACCACGGCCGTGGTCGCAGCTCGGCTCGGACGCCGCTGGGTGGTCGGCGATGCCGATGCCTCGTACGTGGGTCTTGCGAGAGATCGCCTCGCGCGCGCGCGTGGACAGAGCCCGCCACGCTAGCGTGGTGCCGCGATGACACGACGCTGGCTGGTGGGCACGCTCGCGGTGGCGATGACTTCGTGTGCGGCGAAGGACGCCGCCCGCATGATCATCGAAGGCGAGACGAAGACGCTGCACGAGCGAGGCAAGGGCGCGCGACCCTCGGCGCCGGAGACGCCGCCGCTCCTGTTCATCGCCTTCGACGGCGTGTCACGTGAGCTGCTCTACGACATGCTGCGCAAGGGCCAGCTCCCGAACTTCGCGCAGCTGCTCGGCGGCGACTCGCTGCAGCACGCGCATCTCGACGAGACCGTGCTGTCGACGCTGCCGTCATCGACCATGGCGGCGTGGGCCACGATGATGACGGGCCTGACGCCCGCCCAGCACGGCGTCGCCGGCAACGAGTACTTCGCGCGCGAGTCGGAGACGTTCGCCTGTCCCGCGCCGGTGTCGTTCGACGACATGGCGCCGACCTTCGAGATCTTGCTCGACGGTTACATGAACCACCTGATCGATGGGCCGACGATCTACGATCAGATGAAGGAGCAGAGCCCCGACTCGCTGATCTGGGTCGCGATGCACAGCGTGTTTCGCGGCGCGGACAAGCTGCTGATGGCCCGGCGCACGGTGATCGTGAAGGCGGCCGAGTCGTTCGTCACCTCGACGGTGAAGGAGGTGAGCCAGGGCAAGCCCGCGCGCGACGTGTTCGCGAAGCTCGACGGGGAAGTACTCCAGGTGGTCGAGGAGCAGGTGACGGAGAGCAGCGTCATGCCGGACGTGCTGACGGTCTACCTGTCCGGAACCGATCTGTACGCCCACGTCGCCCAGGAGGGGCCCGACGAGGCCCGCCGCGCGTACCTGCGCGAGGTGGTCGACCCGCAGCTGAAAAATCTCGTCGACGCGCTGCAGAAGCGCGACGCGCTCGTCAACCGCTGGGTGATCGTGAGCTCGGATCACGGCCACACCGAGGTCGAGCGGGAGAACAACATCGACGCCATCCCGCCGCTCACGATCCTCGCAAAGGCGGGCTTTCGCATCCGACCGCCGCAGCGAGAGATCGAGAAGGACACGCCGTACAACGCGGTGATCGCCCTCGGCGGGGCGATGGCATACGTGTACGTGGCCGATCGCTCGACGTGCCCCGGCGAGCGTGACCGGTGCGCGTGGGCCTCCGCCCCGCGGTACGCCGAGGACGTGATCCCCGCGGCGGACGCGTTCTATCGCGCGAACCTCGACGGCACGAATTATCCGAGTTTCAAGGGCCGCCTCGACCTGGTGCTGACCCGCAAGCCGAAGCCGGCGAGAGAGGTCGACAATCCGTTCGAGGTCTATGTCGGGAACGGCAAGACCCAGCCGCTCGACGAGTACCTCCACGACCACCCGCACCCGACGTACGTGCAGATGGAGCAGCGCATGCGTGACCTCGGCGTCGGCGTGCATGGCGACCACGCGGGCGACGTGCTGCTGCTCGCGAACAACGGTAACGTCGACGATCCGAAGCTGCGTTACTACTTCGCTCACCCATACAAGTCGTGGCACGGCAGCCCGTCGCGCTCCGATTCGGAGATCCCGCTGATCGTGGCGAACCGTGGCTTCTCCTCCGATGCGATCGGCGCGTGGGTCAAAGACGCGCTCGGCGAGCGACCGTCGCAGCAAGGCATCGGCACGTTGATGGTGAAGCTTCGCGCCCATCCGCCGACGCACTGACTCGCGGGCCACCCCGACCTACAGGCGCGGCGTGATCCCCATCTCGCGCAGCAGGTGGTCGGCGTTGTCGAGCTTGTCCATCACCCACAGCATATAGCGCGCGTCGACCGTGATCGTCCGCGTGGTGGTGCCGTCGAACAGGACGTCCGACGCCACGCCCTCGATGTTGCCGTCGAACGCGAGCCCGACCAGCTCGCCCTTGCCGTTCAGCGTCGGCGAGCCCGAGTTGCCATTCGTGATGTCGAGGTCGCTCACGAAGTCCACGGGCAGCTCGCCCCCGAGCGTGGCATCGGCGTACGAGCCGTACTGCTTCGCGGCGATCGCCTCGAGCTCCCTGGCGGGCGCGTCGAACGGCTCCTTGCCCGTGTTCTTCCCAGGGATCTGCGCAGCCGTCGTGAACGCGCTCTCGCCCGGATGCAGGGGCTTCACGGTGCCGTACGTGACGCGCAGGGTCGAGTTCGCATCCGGCGCGAGCTCACCGCCTAGCACCTGGCGCAGCGCATCGACGTAGCGCGGCGCGACGAGCAGCGCGTCCGCCGACCGGACGTCATCCTCCGCCTCTGCCGCCAGGTACATCGACCACACCCGGTGCACGGCATCGAGGAACGGGTCGTGGACCGCCACGAGCGACTTCGCCGTGCCCCCCGTCAGGAGCTTCACGCGCAGCTCGCCGTCCAGCAGCTTGCTGCTGGCGTACCAGCGATCGAGCGTCGCGTCGATCACGGGCTCGGTGACCGGCTTTCCCTTCGGCGTGCCGAGAAGCGCGGCGAGCCACGTGCCGTTCTCCGGGTTCGCGAGCGCGCGCGTGAGCTCGAGCCGGAACTGGGCGCGATCGAGGGTCGCGTCGTACTGCTTCGCCAGCTGCTTCGTCCCGCCGAGGGCGCGCGGGAGATCGCGGTCCTGGAACCCCGGACGGCGGGACTCGTCGGGCTTCGCGCGCTCGACGCTCCACCGCGTGATCGAGAACGCCGATGCGAGCAACCGCGACCCGTAGAACGCGCCGCCGCGCTCGGAGTCCACGCGCGCGTGCGCCTGCGTCTCCAGGTTCAGCGTGGCGAGCTTCGCGATCGCGGCCGCGTAGGATTCGTGCCCCGGCGCCGCCGCCCACGCGGTCACCTTGGCGTCGAGCGCGCTCTTGCGCTGCAACAGGTCGCTGCCGGCGAGTCCCTTCAGCACGCCCTGCGACTTCTCGAGTCGGTTCTGCACGCTCTGCTTCATCACGGCGGCCTTGATGCCCGTCTCACCCGCGTCGTGCACGTGGGCCTCGGCGATCGCGTAGACGGCCTGGTAATGCTCGATGTCGTACGGCAGCCGCCAGTCGACCCGGAACTTCGTCTCCGCCGCGGTCTCGTTGCGCGTGGTGGAACCGGGGTAGCCCGTGACCATCGCGAAGTCGCCGACGTGCATGCCCTGGTCGGACACCTTCAGGAAGTGCGCCGGGCGGTAAGGGACGTTATCGGGCGCGAAGTCGGCGGGCTTGCCGTCCTTGCCCACGTACGCGCGAAAGAACGAGAAGTCCCCGGTGTGGCGGGGCCAGGCCCAGTTGTCGACCTCGCCGCCGTAGTTGCCGATGCTCCGGGCCGGCACGTAGACCAGCCGCACGTCGCGGATCTCGAGGTTCTCGGTGAGGATGTACTGGCCGCCGCGGAAGTAGCTGGCGACCGCGCAGCGGAGGCCAGGGCGGTCCTGCTCGCACGCGTGCACGATGGCCTTGGTCCGCACCTCGAGCGCATCGTGGCGCGCCTGCGCATCGGCGATCGCGTCGAGACCCTCGACGACCTTCGCCGTCACGTCCGTGAACGCCTGCGCGACGTACACGCGCTGCGCGGGACCGGCGGTGGGCTCGTCGGCCTTCGTCGCCGCGAGGAAGCCGTGCTCGACGAGGTCCGCGTCCTTCGTGGAGTTCAGCTGCAGCGCCGTCTGCACGCAGTGATGGTTCGTGACGATGAGACCCTCCGGCGATACGAACGACGCCGTGCAGCCCCCGAGCGACACCACGGCGGCAAGCGGGGTCGCGAGCGGGTCGGCGAGCGTCGTGGCGGGCAGCGGCACGCCGAGCGCCCGGAACGTCGCGACGTGCCCCGGGAGCGCGAGCTGTTGCGGCATCCACATGCCACCCGGATTCGAGTAGGCGAGCCGGGCAGCGCGCGTGGGATCGGCTGGCGCCGCCGTGACGTGCGTCGTGTTCGTCGTCGTCGTGGTGGACTTGCTACCGCCGCATGCGGCGAGCAGCAGACACAGGCTCAGGCGCTTCATGCCCGAGGCGTAGCACTATTCGTCGAGCGCGAAGCTCGCGAAGAAGTTCGCGACCTCGGCCGCGGGCACCTTGGCGCGCTGCTCCTCGGCGATGTCCTTCACGTCGAGGAGCTCGTCGGGGATCTCGAGCAGGAAGCGCGAGGGCGTGCGCGGCACCTGACGTCCGCGCGTGATCCGCGTGCACGCGCGCGTCAGGTAGAGCTTGCGCTGGGCGCGCGTGATGCCGACGTAGCAGAGACGGCGCTCCTCGCTGATGTCGGTCGCGTGATCGGCATCGACGCCATCGGTCGCCTGCGGCTGCAGCGTGCGGGCGTGAGGCAGCAGCTCCTCCTCGAGGCCGATCATGAAGCACACGGGGAACTCGA
>JAYSYE010000026.1:0-2522 GCA_043716635.1 Deltaproteobacteria bacterium
GTCAGGTCGAGCTTCCCGTGAGCCACCGCTCGACGCGTGAACTCGCCCGGCTCCGCCACCCGCGCCCCGCACGCCACCACGGCCGCGAGGAGCGCGGCCAGGTTATGCGGGCCCCCGTGGCCCTGCAGCTCCACGACATCCTCACCGGTGAACGAGGCCGGTGCCCGCATCGCGAAGGCGAGCACCTGATCGATCGGCTCGCCGGCATGTGGGCCCGAGCGAGCTCGAACCCATCCGACGCGCACGGTCCGGTCCAGGGTCGCGGGCTCGCAGCCCAGCACCGCGGCACCGATCGCCACCGCACGCGGACCGCTGATCCGGACGATCCCGACGCCGCCCACGCCGGCGGCCGTCGCGATGGCCGCGATCGTCTCGTCGCTATCGCCGGGGGTCGAGATCAGGCCTGGCCATCCGGAACGACGAGGATGTGGCGATCTTCGCCCTCACCCTCGCTCCGGCTCGACACGCCTGCGATCTCCGCCAGCGCCATGTGCACGATGCGCCGATCGTGCGGCGACATCGGCTGCAGCGGGACGATCTGCTTCGTCTCCAGCGCCTTGGCACCCATCTTCTGGGCGAGCCCGCGCAGGCGCTCGAGCTGCTTGTCGCGAAATCCGCCCGCATCGACGACGAGCGGCTTCGCCCGGTCACCCGTGCGGTCGCGATAGACGACCTTGTTCACGAGGTGCTGGAGCGCATCCATCACGACCCCGCGACGACCGATGATCGTCTCGGTGTCCTTCGTCTGGATCTCGAGCGTCGTGCGGTCGGAATCGTCCTTGATATCGATATCCGCGGAGATCCCCATGCGCTCGAGGACGCCGAGCAAAAACTCGCTCGCCTTCTCGGCGAGATCTTCACGGTCACCAGTGGCACCAGTTGCAGCAGCTTCGGTCACGAGAGGCTCCAATCTTCGAGCTAACGCCGGCGCTTCTTCGCGCCGTTACCGGCGTTCGGACCACGCTTCTGGCGGGAATCATCGTCGGTCGACGAGTCGGACGCGCCCGACTTCACCTCGACCGCAGTCGTATCGATCACGGGCTTGCCCGCCTTCGTACCACCCGCTGCTGCCGTCGCTGCCGCCGCGGCGATCCCCGTCGGCGAACCAGCGATGCGAGCCGCGATCTCCTTCGACTTCTTGTCGAACTTGTTCATGTACAGCGAGTGAGCCGCCGACAGGATCGTGTTCGTGAAGATGTAGAGCGCGAGGCCCGCCGGGAACACGAACGACATCGCGCCGAACATCAGCGGCATGCCGTACTGGATCATCTTCTGCTGGCCGCCCTGGGCCGTCTGCGGCTGCAGGCGCGCCTGCGCGAACATCGTGATGAGCACGACCACGGGGAGCACGTGCGTCGGGTCCGGCGCCGTCAGATCGTTGATCCAGCCGTGGATGAACGGTGCGTGATAGAGCTCGCCGGCGTTCGAGAGCATCCGGTACAGCGCGATCCACACCGGCATCTGCAGGAACATCGGCAGGCAGCCGGCGATCGGGCTGACGCCGTGCTGCTTGTACAGCGCCATCGTCTCGACCTGCTGACGCTGCTTGTCGTCCTTGTACTTCTCCTGCAGCAGCTTCATCTGCGGGCCGAGCGCCGCCATCGCCTTCATCGAGCGCGTCGACATCGTGATCGGATAGAGCGTCACGAGCTTCACGAGCAGCGTGAGGAGCATGATCGCCACGCCCCAGTTCTTCACGACGTTGTAGAGCGCCTGGAGCACCCACAAGAGTGGGCGACCGATGATGCCGAACCACCCGAAGTCGACGGTCTTCGTGAAGCCGGGAGCGAACCCGGCCGCCGCCTCGGCGAGCTGCATGGTCTTGTAGTTCTTGAGCCCGAGGTAGCCCGCGACCTCGTGCTGGACCGTGACGCCGACGTCGATCTTCTCCGCCGGGAAGATCAGGTCGGTCCGCATGAGCCCGTCCGGCCACGGCGCGCCGAGGGCCCACGACAGCTTCTGCACGGTCTTGCCGTCGCGCTTCGGGGCGTACGCCGTGAGCAGGTATGGCTGCTCGAAGCCCGTCCACTGGACCGAGGTCTCGTGGCGCGGCGAGACTTTCAGGTCAGGCAGCGTGGTCTCGATCGTGGCATCACCACCGGCGCGCAGCGTCGACGACGACCACGCCCGGGCCTGCACGCGCGAGCCGCCCTTCAGGTCGGCCTTGGGATCCTGGTACGCGAACACCGAGACCGCGAGCGTCTCGATCGGCAGCGGCTTCAGCGCCGTGATCGCGAGGTTCATCCGGACGACGAACGAGTCGGGGACGACCGTGAACGTCTTCACGAGCTTGAAGTACGGCGTGCTCCGCTCGTACACGATCGTCGTCGGCTGCATCGCCGGGGACTTCGACACGAACGTCCACTTCTCGTTGTGCGCGACGTCGGCCGTCGAGCCCGGAAAGCTGACGAGGAACGCGCCGGCATCGGCCTCGGTGGGCAGGAGATCGCCCTTCGTGCCATCGCCCGCGAGCTTCTTCTCGTTCAGGTGCCAGCCCGTCAGCGACGCCCCGCACTCGGAGA
>JAYSYE010000251.1:0-1741 GCA_043716635.1 Deltaproteobacteria bacterium
ACGACGCTTCCGCCCGACCAGACGAAGTTCGCAGATCGTGCGTGGAGCGTCCGCATCCTGTGGTCGTTCTCGTCGGGCACGACGCACCGCTCCGTGGTCACCACCTCGGAACACCACGGCGAACGCCTCACCGTGCTCCCAGGCGAACACTCCACGGTCTGGCTCGTCACCGCGTTCGTCGAGACGAGCCACTACTGGCCGACGCGCGTCGGTCCGGTCGAGGTCGAGGTCAAGCCCGCCGCCCAGCGGGTGCGCGAGCTCGAGAGCGACGCGCTGGGCGGCGCAGCGGCGCTCGACGGCATGACCCGCGTCGACGACGGGCCGGGCAGGGACGGCGTGGTCGCCACGGCGGTCGAGCTCGCCGCACGCCCCGGCCCGCACCCGGAGATCCGCGTGTTCTCCGGGCCGATGCCGTTCGTCGCGCGGTCTGCCAGCGAGCGCTCGGCCGCTCGTGACCAGGAGCTCGAGCAACTCGAAGCCACGCTCGCGTACTTCGAGAGCCACCCGGGCAAGTTTGCCGATGCGATCGCGGTCATCCACGACAGCATCAGAGCACTCCGCCAGGAGCAGGCGGCGCTCGCGTCCGTCCAGCGCGTGTACGCGTCGTTCGACGTCCGCGCCACGTTCCTCAGCCGCGAGGCAGGGGTGCCGAGCGGACCCCTGGACCTGCTCGGGACCTGCGAGTTCGATCCGGACCACCGCGGGGCAGGTGGGGAGTGTCGCGTCGCCTTGCGCGATCGCTCGCGCCGCGGCAACAGCGACGTCGTGACCGTGCGCGAGCGCGGCGCGACGTTCGAGGCCGCACTGCGCGCGTGCTTCGAGGTCCTCGGCACGGACTACGCGGACGGCACGCTCGCGATCTTTGCGGAGGGCCTGGACGCCGAGGGCCCGACCGGCCGGGTCGTCGGCTTCGAGATGTCGACGCTGTCCGCCAGCAAGGACCTGCGCAAGCTTGTCCGCGGCCAGGCGTTCGCGATCGCCACGGCCTTCGTCGACGTCCTCGCGATGATGTTTCCGCCGATGGCGCCGATCGCGATCGCGCTGACGGTCGCGAACACCGCGTCTACGATCGACCAGCTTCGCGCGCAGCACGAGACCGGCACGCTGACCACGACGCGCGCGGTGATCGGGATCGGGACCATCGGGTTGTCGCTCGTCGGCGGGATCCGGTCGTTGAGGCTGCTGGGTGAGGGCACCTTCGCGTTGAAGCTCGGCGCCGCAGCCGGAGTGGCGGGCCACGCACTCGGCGTGCTCGTGTTCGGGGCGTCGATCAAGGAGCACATCGAGCAGCTGGATGCGAACGACGTCGCGATCCTTGCCCAGATGTATGCCGAGCTCGTCGAGCTCGAGCAGCACACCCATGCGAGCGATCCGAAGCTCGCGTCGAGGCGCGCGGAGATTCGCGCGAGAGCCGAGGCGGCGGGCAGGAACACGTGCGCGGCGATCGGAGCGGCGGTCGAGGACAACGCGATCATGCTGGCGCAGCTCGGGGTGTCCGCCGCGATCGAGCACGCGACGGCACCCGAGCCCGGCGACGAGCACCATTCGGGACGTGCACCGCTTCCCGAGGCCGATCATGTGCCGAGCATCCAAGGCGCCGAGCCGGGCGGCCCGGAACCGACGCACGCTCGATCGCAGCATCCATCCGAGGCACCCGCGCGCGTCGCTATGAGCGAGCCGACCGAATCCGGAATGCGCGTCGCACCCGCGCAGTCGAGCGAGCCGACGTCTGCCGCGGTGA
>JAYSYE010000252.1:0-1737 GCA_043716635.1 Deltaproteobacteria bacterium
TCGAGCTGCATGCGTGCATCCGCGACCTGCGCGTCCTTCGCGCTCCCACCGGCGAGCGGCGTGAGGGTCGCCTCCGCGCCTGCGAGGTCGCCGGTCTCGCGCAGCGCGCGCGCCAGGAGCAGACGCGCGGCCGTCCGGTCCTTGCCCGTCACCCCGCGCAGCTCGACGAGCGCAGCCTTGTAGTCGCCAGCGATGAGCTTGTCCTGGCCCGTGACGAGGTCCGCGTGGGCGAGCCCCCCGGCGGCCGCCACCGTCGCCGCCGCCGCCGCGACCACACAACGCAAAGACCTCATCCGTCGAATCTGGGCTGTGCGGGTGCCCCTGTCAAACGGCGCCTTCGCAGGGTGCTATGATCAGCTCGTGGGCGAGCCATCGAAGGACACGACGGCAGGAACGCAGGGGCTCTACAACAGCTGGGACGCGTTCCTGAAGCAGGCGATCAAGGAGTACTACGACCGCGGCTGGACCACGCGAAAGGGCAACTTCATCGCGCTCCTGGTCGCGTCGGGTACCACCTCGGTCGCGATGGCGAAGGACAGCGTCGTCGACGGCACCGGGACCAAGAAGGTCGCGATCGGCGCCGGCCTCGCGATCGCGCTGCGCGTCGGGCTGCGCTACGCGGTCGGCGGCCCGCTCGGGCTCGTGCTGTCGGTCGCGGCGGGCGCGTCGATGCTCGCCTACCTGATCCGGAATCAGAAGGACATCATCAAGAAGGTCGGCGTCTACAAGGCGACGATCGCGGATCTAGCGACGCACTACGCGTCGATCCAGAGCGGCTGGCGCGACGGCAAGTATCAGATCAACGACCGCAACCTGATGATCGACGGGCTCATGAAGCAGCTCGTCACGAAGATCGACGAAGCCTGAGCTTCCCTGATGCGCACCCGTAGGCTCGCGCTCGCCCTCGGGCTGGCCCTCCAGGCGACCGCGTGCGGCGATGGCTCCGGCGGGACGCAGGCGCAGTTCGCCATCCCCGGCGAGCTGCCGGCGGTCGGTGCTGACTTCTACTCGCTGCCATTCCCGAACGATCTGCGTCGCGATCCCGACCACACGATCGCGCTCGCGGACTTCCCGACGAACAGCTCGCTCATCGAGAGCTATCGCGTCGCCGCCGAGGAGCTGGACGGCTTCGGGCTGAACTCCTCGCTGTTCGCGCGGTTCACCGGTCCGCTCGACCCGGCCAGCCTGCCCGATCTAGCGTCGTCGATCACGGACGACGCGTCGGTGTACCTCGTCGACATCGATGCGGCGTCGCCCGAGCGCGGCCACAAGGTCCTCGTGAACGTGCACTTCGTCGCCCCTCCGACCGGGACGGTCGGCGCCAACCACCTCGTCGTGCGGCCGTATCCGGGGTTCGGGCTCGCCGAGTATCGCCAGTACGCGCTCGTCCTGACGCGGCGGCTGCGCGACGCGGCCGGGGAACCGGTCGTGCCCTCTGACTCGTTCGAGGCCGTGCTCGCGACGGGTGGCAGCGCGGACATCGGCGCCCTCCGCGCGCGCACGATCTATCAGCCGCTGCTCCAGTACCTCGACGAGCCCGGCGGCGACGAGCGCGCCGACGTGGTGTCCGCGGCGGTGTTCACCACGCAGCACATCACGGGGACCGCGCTCGCGTTGCGCGAGGCGATCGCCACCGGGCCCGCGCCCGTCGCCACCAGTGTCGTGTCGCAGCGCATCGGCGCGACGTTCGAGGAGCTCACGGGCGCGTACGTCGCGCCCAACTTCCAGACGGGCGCC
>JAYSYE010000253.1:0-5523 GCA_043716635.1 Deltaproteobacteria bacterium
AGCATGCCACGGTAGCATGCTCGTGCGCGGTCAGCGCACGGTCGTGACGGTCACCACCGGCCCCGCACGACGGCGTGGGCGCGTCTCGGGGCCACGTCCGCTCGCACGTCGCGAAGTGACGACGTTCCCCTCGGTGCGCTCACGAGGAATTGCTTGGCAACCTGTTACGCGGAGCGGGCCCCAGCTGCTCTATTCGAGATGATGCTATCGCCAGCCGTCACGGTGCATACTGATTCAGAGCTCATCGCGCGTGTGCTGGCGGGGGAGCGCGGGGACTTCGAGAGCCTGGTTCGTCGGCACAACCAGCGCCTCTACCGGGCCGCGCGCGCCATCACGCATTCCGATGCCGACGCCGAAGACGTGCTCCAGCAGGCGTGGCTCAACGTATTCCGTCAGCTCTCCCAGTTCCGGGGCGAGGCCGCGTTCTCGACGTGGGCTACCCGCATCACCGTGCACGAGGCGATCGCGACGGTCCGACGACGGCCGACCCTCGTCGAGGTGCGTGACGAGCTGGGGGACCAGATGCCCGACGATCCCGTCGCGCGCGCGCAGATCGGCAAGCTGCTCGAGCACTGCCTCAACTCGATCTCCCAGGGCAACCGGGAGGTCATGGTGCTTCGCGATCTCCTGGAGCTCGACACGGCCGAGACCGCGAGCTGTCTCGGGCTCAGCGAAGAGGCGGTTCGCGTCCGGTTGCATCGGGCACGGGCTGCGATGGCCACGGCCATCAACGACCGGCTCACGGGCGAAGCTCACGAGCTCTACGGGTTCGACGGTGCCCGGTGCGACCGCATCAGGATCGCGGTCATGACCGTGGTGATGGGCGGTCAGTAACCGTCGATCAGGGCGCGGATCAGTGATCGGGCGCCAGCGCACGCTCGATTTGTGCGCGAGAGACGTCACGTTTGGAAGCCGGAGACCCTCTGTTGATGGACGGCGCGCTACGCGCCCCAACTCCTGGAGGACCGCATGCGATCGACACTTGGACTCGTCGTTTTTACTTCCGCGCTCGCCCTTGTCTCTGCCTGTAAAGACAAGCCCGCAGCGACGCCGCCCGTCACCGCCCCCGCCGGGCCGGCGGTCGATCCCGGGATCTCGATGGACGCCGCCGGCGCGACCGCCGTGACCCCGACTCCACCGGTCGCGGGCGCGTTGACGGATCCGCAGATCGCCGCGATCGTCGTCGCCGCCAATCAAGTCGACATCGACGCCGGCAACCTCGCCCTGAAGAAGGCGAAGAGCGCCGCCGTGAAGGCATTCGCGCAGACGATGATCACCGACCACTCGGCCGTGAACAAGGCGGCGGTCGAGCTCGTCACCAGGCTCAAGATCACCCCCGAAGAGAGCGACGCGAGCAAGGCGCTCGTCGCTGGTGGGGTCGCAAACCGCGACGCGCTCACCAAGCTGGAAGGCGCTGCGTTCGACAAGGCGTACGTCAACAACGAGGTCGCCTATCACAAGGACGTGATCGGCGTGCTGGAGACTCTGCTCATCCCCTCGGCCACGAACGCGGAGCTGAAGACCACCCTCGTCGGCGTCAAGCCCGCATTCGACGCGCACCTCGCGCACGCCGAGTCGATCCAGGCTCAGCTGGCAGGCGGGGGCGCGGCCCCCGGCTCCGCGCACAAGATGTGATGCGGTTCGCGCTTCTACTCGTCCTCGCGATGGCCTGCAACGCGAAGCACGCGCCGCGCACGCACCAGATCGCGATTCGCGGAATGCAGTTCGTGCCCGCGCGTCTCGAAGTCGATGCTGGAGACACCGTCACGTGGACGAACGAAGATGTGATGCCCCACACCGTGTCGTCCACCGGTAGCTTCGACTCGAAGGCCGTGGCCTCGAAGCAGATGTGGAGCTGGTCGTTCGTGCAGCCGGGTGAATGGACGTACGTGTGCACGATCCACCCGACGATGCAGGGCGTGATCGTCGCGCACTGACGGATCGAGGCGCATGGTCGATCCTCGGTAACGCTGGGGCGGCGACCTCGCTCTATCGATCATGAAACATCGCCTGCTCGTAGTGCTCATGTTCGTCTCTGGCTGCGGGGACAACACCCCCCCGGCCCGCGAGGATGCTCCCTCTGGCGCTGATGCGAGCGCAGATTCCAGCTTCGTCGACACCGCTCCGTGCCCGACGACGGATGGTCAGTGCATCTTTCGCCGCGACACGTTTGGCGACGAACAGCTGTGGACCGACATCCTTCGTCTTCAGGAAGTCGTGCAGACACTCCCTCCGACCACAGCGCTCGCCCTTGGCCTGAAGGTCGACTCGGAGGCCGTGCCGGCAAGCGTCCTCGCGTCGGCCGACCTGACCGACCCCGCGACGACGGTGGCGTTGCTCGGGCTCGACGCCGTGGTCGGGGTGCGCGCAACCGTCGTGAACGGACAGATCACTCGCATCGGCATCACGTGTGCGTTCTGCCACTCCACCGTCGACGATTCGGTTGCCGCGGGCATCGGCAAGCGGCTCGACGGCTGGCCGAACCGCACGCTCGATTCCGGTGCGATCATCGCGCTCGCGCCGGGTTTGCCCACGTTCACCGCACAGCTCGGCGTCGACAATGCAACCGCCATCGCCGCGCTGAAGAGCTGGGGCCCGGGCCGCTACGACGCGCGCTTCAACCAGGACAAGCAGAGCCATCCCGTCCTGATCCCGCCAGCCTACGGCCTCGGCAATGTCGCGCTCGAGACGTATACCGGCGAGGGGCCCGTCTCGTACTGGAACGCATACGTGGCCGTCACGCAGATGGGTGCGCACGGCAACTTCCAGGATTCGAACCTCGGCCTCGATATCGTGCAGACGCCAGATCGCGTGACTCCGATGTTACCCGCGTTGCGCGATTACCAGTTCTCACTGCAGCCGCCCGCGCCCCCGGCTGGGGGCTTCGATCCCGATGCGGCCGCGCGCGGCAAGCTTGTGTTCGAAGGCCCGGGCCGCTGTTCCTCATGCCATGCGGGCCCGACCTTCACCGACGCCCCGACTCTCCACCTGCCCAGCGAGACCGGCATGAGCGCGCAGGAGGCGGGTCGTAGCGTGACCGGCAAGTACCGTACGACGCCGTTGCGCGGAGCCTGGGCCCACGCGCCGTACTTCCACGACGGCAGCGCCGCCACGCTGGGCGACGTGATCGCTCACTACGACACCGTGCTGGCCCTGGGGCTCAACGCCGCGCAGCGCGCGAATCTTCAACAGTATCTGCTCGCGCTCTGACGATGCTCGGCACGCCGGGCTCGAGCATGCGCTTGCTCGCCACCGCCGGCTCGACGACGTAGCTCAGTCGCCGCCGACGGAGAGCGGGACGGCGGTGGCGTGGAGCGACTCGAGCGCGAGGGGCGTGGCGGCTCATCGGTTGGATGCCAGACCGCGCCGGGCGTTGCAGTCGGGGCGCGGCTCAGCGGCGCGCGGCGAGCCAGACCAGACCGATGCTGCGGCCCGTCCAGGCGAGCGTTCGGGGCCAGTTGGTCGCGACCAGCCGGCGCGCCGTGCGCTCGTCGTAGGCCCGGCCCAGGTGATCGTGAAGCGGCACCGAGAGGAGGCCCGTCGAGATCCAGGCCGCCGCGACCAGCCCGAGGCCCGTCCATGCGATCCACGTCGCGACCGTGGGGTCCCGCCAGACGACCGCGACGATCGCGGCCGCGAGCTCGGCGAGCATGAGCGGAGCGACGAGGTACGTGATGCGACGCGAGTGGGCGGCGTGAAAGGCACCGAACGTCGACGGGCCGACCAGCACGAACGCCGGATAGTGCACCAGCTGGATCGTCCAGATCAGCCCCGTCAGCGGCAGCGTCGCGGCGAGCTGGACGAGCCAGGCCAGCGTCATCTCAACCGGCGCGGAGCGCGTCGGCGAGTGCGCGCGCCGCGGCGGCCCGGCGAGCCGACCGGCGCTCGACCTCGCGCAGCTCGTCGGGCTTCGCGCCCCGACCGCGGCGCGCGCGGTCCGGAGCCCCATCGAAGTGGTCGGCGAGCCGACCGAGGTGGAGGGCGGCGTCCGGCGTGCGGTCGCCGCGCGCGACCGCGTCGAGGAGCGCACGCCACCGGTCCGCATCGTGCCCCGTGCGCTTCACGAAGCCGCGCTTGACGAGCGGCCGCACGAAGAAGGGCATCTGCGCGTACTCCGCGAAGGTCTCGTCGAGCGAGGCCCGCACCGCCTGCGCGAGCACGTGAAGCGCATCGGCCGCGGCGCTGCTCACGACGCCCCACCAGTTACGGCTGCTGCCACGCGGGACACAACTCTCATCGCCTCAGGATAACAGAGGTCGTCGGGCGCGGTCGTCATCCGAACGCCGCGCGGAACGCCGCCTGAGCCCGGGCTCACCCGCCGCCGTCGCCCTTGGCATCGCGTTCGCGGTGCACGAAGGAGGTCTTCGCGTAGTCGCGGTTCATGAGCGCCATGACCTCGCGCGAGATGTCCTTCGGACACGCCGCCTCGCACTCGTAGTGGTTCGAGCAGGCGCCGAACCCGGCGGCATCCATCGCGTTGACCATGGCGGCCGTGCGGTGCAGTCGCTCGGGCTGCCCCTGCGGAATGTTGTGCAGGTGCGCGAGCTTGGCCGCCACGAACAGCATCGCCGAGCCATTGGGGCACGCGGCGACACACGCGCCACAACCGATGCATGCGGCCGCCTCGAACGCCCGATCCGCGTTCTCCTTCGGGATCAGCACGTCGTTCGCATCCGCCGCGCTGCCGACGTTCGCGGTGATGAACCCGCCCGCCTGGATCACGCGATCGAACGCGCTCCGGTCCACGCACAGATCCTTGAGCACGGGGAACGCCGCCGCACGCCACGGCTCGATGTAGATATCGTCGCCCTCCTTGAACTTGCGCATGTGCAGCTGGCACACGGTCGTCGCGCGCTGGCCCCCGTGGGGGCGCCCGTTCACGACCAGCGAGCAGCTGCCGCAGATGCCCTCCCGACAGTCGTGATCGAACGCGACGGGCTCCTCGCCCTTCGCCGTGAGCTGCTCGTTCAGGATGTCGAGCATCTCGAGGAACGACGCGTGCTCCGAGACGTTCGTGACCTTGTACTTCACCATCTTGCCGGTGGACTGCTTGTCCGCCTGGCGCCAGATGTGGAGGTTCAGATTCATCGACCGATCGCTGGTGCTGCTCACTTGTAACTCCTGGTGGCAAGCTTGACCGTCTCGAACGTCAGCGGCTCCTCGTTGCGAATCGGGGCCGACTTCTCGCCCGTGTACTCCCACACGGCGGCGTGCGCGAAGTGCTCGTCGTCGCGCTTGGCCTCGCCTTCGATCTGGTGCTCGACGCGGAAGTGCCCGCCGCAGCTCTCTTCACGCGTCAGCGCGTCCTTGCACAGCAGCTCGCCGAACTCCATGAAGTCGGCCACGCGGCCGGCCTTCTCGAGCGACTGGTTGAACGTGTCGCGCCCGCCGAACACGCTCAGGTTGCTCCAGAACTCCTCGCGCAGCTTCGGGATCTTCGTGAGGGCGCGCTCGAGCGACTCCTTGCTCCGCGCCATGCCGCACTCCTCCCAGATGATGTGCCCGAGCTCGCGATGGAACGAG
>JAYSYE010000254.1:0-1736 GCA_043716635.1 Deltaproteobacteria bacterium
ACGATCCTCGCGATCATGTACGCCGTCGTCGGGCTGACGTGGTTCTCGGGCCTCGACTACATCCTCGTCGGCTGGCGCCAGCTGCGCGGCCGCGGCGACTTCGCGCGCGCGGATGCGGTGCGCCTGATCGGCTCGTTCACCGTGCCGTGCCTCGCGTTCGCGGTGCTCGTGAAGACTGACTCGCCGGCGTGGCCGGTGTTCACCATCATGGCGTTCGAGCTGGCCGCCGGCGGCCTCGACAACCTGCTGTCGCATCACAAGGCCGCCACGAAGGCGCTCGCGTGGGGTGGCCGCGTGCTCGGCCTCTCGGCGCTGCTCGCCGCGGCGCTGCTCGTGCCCGCGCACGCCGCCCTGTTCGCGGCCGCCGCCGCCGTCGTCTCCGTGATCGGCTGCTCCGCCGAGTTCTGGCGCGGCCGCGACTACTTCATGGACAAGCGCATCCGCGACAAGGGCCTCCGCACGGCCCACACGAACGATCTGTCGTCGTAGCGCGGCGGCTGGTCGCGCCTCGAGCGACCGCAGCTCGTTTCGAGCGGTCGTGGTGCGAGCGATCCCTGGACCCCGGCGTTCGCCGGTGTGACGTGCGAAGAGCCGAACGTGAGCGACGTGCGAGGGGCGGCCGGTCGTGACCGCCGTGCGAGCGGGCGGACGTGACCGCCGTGCGAGCAAAAGCTTGTGCGCGATGCGCGAGGGGCGGTCCCTCGCTCCACTCGCTCGCCCACGCACGTCACCCCAGCGAACGACGGGGTCCAGGCCGCTCCGCTCCGCGGCATGACGCCGAGCGTTCGCAGCACACCCGGGTCGTCGCCGGCCGGCCGCGCGCCGCGTCCACGTGGGCGCCCGAGCCGCGCTCCGCTCGAGAACGGGCGAGAACAGCAGCGAAGGGGCCGCGGACCGCGTCCACGTGGTCGCGTGCTGTCGTGGAGCAGGACGCCCGCGCCGCGCTCCGCTCGCGGACGGGCGGGGCAGCACCGAAGCGGTCGCGGGCCGCGCCCACGTGGGCGCGTCCTGGAGGTCGCGCCCACGCCGCCCTCAGTTCGAGGATGGGCGAGGACAGCACCGGAGCGCCTCCCGGATCAGCTCGCCAAGCGCGGCACCGCCGAGTCTAGTGCGGGCCGCCGCCACCGCCGTGCGCGCCACGGCGGCGGACCACCCGAGCGTGGTCAGCGCGGCCCGCGCGTCGAGGTCCATGCCCGCGGTGTCGCTCTGGGCCGTGCCCTTCGGAACAAGATCCTCCGTCGTACCCACCGTAATCGTCGTAACGGTCGTACCCGCTGTACCCGTCGTACCCGTCGTACCCGCCGTACCCGCCGTACCCGCCGTCCCTGTCGTCGCCACCGTGCCGGGCGTCGCCGTGACGGACATCGGATTCCTCCGCCGGAGCGTGAGTCGATCCGGCGCGGTGCCGCCGATCGTGATGACGCCGTGGTGATGGGAAGCGTGGCACGCCGAGCAGCGCAGCGTCAGGTTCGCTGGCGTGTGCTCGCCGCCATCGGCGCGGTGAACGATGTGGTGCAACTCGAGCCCGCGGGCCGAGCGGCAGCCGGGGGTCTGGCAACGCCCGCTATCCCGGTGCCACACCAACCGGACGACCGCCGGTGGGATGTCCTGATACGCCCGCGACGGCTGCGCATCAGCCTCGTGCCCGATCCACTGCGCATCGCACTCGGCGCGCGCGACCGTGGCTCCATCCACCGCGACGCGAACGCCGGCGCCGTGCTGCCAGCCCTGGCGAC
>JAYSYE010000255.1:0-5519 GCA_043716635.1 Deltaproteobacteria bacterium
TCGCCAATCAATGGCGGCGATGGCGTCAGAGCGGCATCACCTCAACCAGCCCGCCCGAAACCACCGTCCAGAACCTCAAGCGGCCTGCTCGCTAACAGACAACGGAGCCCTCCCGAAGGCAGGCGCCTTGGCCGTCGGGCCGTGCCCACGTGGCGCCGTTGTTGTGCGTGACGTCGAGCGCGGTGCCGGTCGCGACTGAGCCTGGCGTGGGCGCTCATCCAACCCTCCGAGGCGCACGCGGCGGGCGAAGGAGGCGGCTCCGGCACGACCGCGCATGCTGAGCGTCCGCGCGGGCTCGGCCATCGAGAGTCCGGTAGAGCATCGATGCTGCAGTGCCAGGGATGCATGTGATCTGCACCCGACCAGCGAGGTATCCGCGATGGACCCCTCACGGCACTCTGAAATATATACGCGATAATCAAGTGGACACCCAGCCTGGGCGGGGTACCATCGCGCAGGCGATGAGGGTGAAGGCGCGCCAGCTCGAGCTCGTGATGCCGGCCGCGAAGGTCGCCGGCACGTGGGGCGGAAACCGCGCGGGGGCAGGGAGGCCGAGGAAGCGGGGGGCTCCGGGGGAGAAGCGAGCGGCGCCGCACGGGCGGCGGCCCTGGATCGACTTCGACACGGTCGCGCACGTGACGCTGCGGACCGTGGGGGCGGTGGGTAGCCTCCGACGGATGGATGCGTATCGCGCCCTGAACGTCGGGCTACGGACGGTGTGCCGGCGGGGCGCGTTTCGAGTCCTGCACTTCAGCCTGCAGGGGAACCACGTGCACCTCGTCGTCGAGGCGGACCACAAGAAGCAGCTCGCGAACGGGGTGCGCGCGCTGTGTATCTCGATGGCGAAGTGGCTGAACACGAAGCTCGGCCGCCGCGGCGCGGTGTTCGCGGACCGTTATCACGCGCGCGCGCTGCGAACGCCGACCGAGGTGCGCAACGCCTTGAAATACGTGCTCAACAACTGGCGGCACCACCAGGAAGCGCGCGCTCCGTGGGCCGTGGATCCGTACTCGAGCGGCGCCAACTTCAGCGGCTGGCAGGAGCTGGGCGAGACCTGGACGCTCTATCCGTTACGGCCAGGGTTCGAGCGAGCCAGCACGGCGGCCGCGCAGAGCTGGCTGGCGCGAGAGGGCTGGATGCGAGCCGGACCGATCAGCGCGTGGAGCGTGCGTGGCTGAGTCCTGGCGCAGCAGTTCCGCGGTTCGAGAATCTCAGTGCGCGCTGGCGGCGCCCGAGACGGACGCCGACGCCTGCACGCTCACGCTGATGCTGGCCTTGGCCTGCACCGCGCCGCGGGCGGCGACGCTCAGCCGATCGGCGACGCAGACCATCTGCGTGCCGAAGTCCTTGGCGAGCGAGCCCATCCCCTTGACCGCGCCACCGGCCGAGCCGGCGAACGCGGTGGCCGACTTCAGCGCCAGCTTGGCCTTGGCGTTGGCCGTGAGCAGCGCCGGCAGGCCGATCGCGACGGCCTTGCTCGCGCGCTCGAAACCGCTCGCGTCGACCGCGACCGAGGTGTCGCTCTGGACGTCGACCTTCGGCGGAGTGCACGTCGCGTCGAGGCTGGCGCTCGCCTCGCCCTGCGACTTGCACGCGCCGGCCGCCGACCCCGCGCTGCCGCCGGTGCCCGCGGTGCCGCCGGCCGAGCCCGAGCACGCCGCCGCCGCCTTGGCCGACGCGGACGCGTCGACGGTGCACGTGGCGGGCGTGTAGGTCACGGCGGTCTTGCTCTTGGCCTTGGCGGTCACCTTGAGGCCCGCCTTCAGAGCGGTCGCGACCCGGCCGCAGACCGCCTTCGTGTTCCCCGCCGTCGACACCTTCAGCTCCCCCGCCATCTGCTTGCACGCGTCGGCCACCGACGCCTCGAGCGACGCGGCCGACTTCTGCAGCCCCGCCGACGCCGCGATGAACCCCTCGATGCGCGCGCCGCCGTCGCCCTTCAGGCCCGTACAGCTGGTCGGATTGGCGGGCAGCTTGTCGGCGCCCGGCAGCTTGGCGCCACCCGGCAGCTTGGTGGGCAGCTTGATGTCACCCAGCTGTGCGTGCGCGGTCCCCGCCAGCGCGAGGGCCAAAACTCCGGACAAGGTCAGCAGTTGCGTCTTCATATGGCGGGCAGGGTACTCCGTTCCCGTCGCCGGAGCGGACTCGGACTGTGTGCCGCCAGTCACGCACCATCGTGGCGGTGAGGCACTCCTACGTGAGCGGCCACGAGCCCGAGGTCGAGATGATCGAGCGCCCGCTGCGATTCCGAGCGAGCGGATCACCCGAGAAGACGACGGACGACCTCGATCACGCCGACCACCAGCGCCAGCAGGACGCGGGCCCGGAGCAGCGGCCGCGGGCCCGTCCGGTGCACGACACTGGTTGACTCGCGCAGCGGCAGCGGCGAGATGGAGAGTCCGGGGACGCTGCGGCGGAGCGTCTCGAACGACAGATGGCCGGCCATGCGAACCTCGCGCGTCAGAGGCTCGAGGCCGGCCGCCAGGAGGTGAACATCGCCCACGCCGTGGCGCGCGGTGTCGAAGAGCGCGACGCTGTGGCCGAGGCGCCGGGCGAGGCCGCGTGCTTCGTCGAGCTGCAGAATGGCATCGCACCAGACCCGGCGAGCATCGTGGTAGAGCGCAGGCGGCTCACCGCGCGCGGCCGCCATCGTGTAGATCAGCTGCCAGTAGCTCTCGATCAGCCCGGCTGCGACCGCGAGATGCTGCTCGATCTGGCGAAGCTCGGCCACCTGGTCGTTGCGATAGATCGACATGTCGAGGCCTGTCGACCGCATGCTGCGCGGGTTGCTAGCGTTGTGACCGAGAGGACCAGCACCGAGCCGAGCGGTCCCGACCCGGGCGTTGAACTCGGTGGCTGTCGGGTTTCGCGGGTGGCGAGGCGGAACGGGTCGAGTGGTAGTTTGATCGAGAGTCGATGACCAACCCGATGATGCGTGCAAAGCAGCGACGCGACGATGGAGACCCGGGCGGCGCGATCGTGATCCTGCGTACGGCCCTCGAGCAGACGCCTGCCAACGTGGAGGTGCAGGTGTATCTCGGCGCGCTCCTCGCAGAGCGCGGCGACCACGCGGGGGCCGCGGCCGTGCTCGAGCGTGCGGTGAGGTCCATCCCCGATGCGAAGCAAGCCCGCATTCATTCGGTGCTCGCGACCAGCTACGACGCCCTGGGCCGTGCCGACGACGCGATCGCCGCGTGCCGCAGCGCGCTCGCGTGTCGCTCCGATCTCGTCCCGCCGAGCTTGCTGCTCGCCACGCTCCTCGCCGTGCGCGGTGAAGTCGACGAGGCACTCCGGCTCTACCGTGGCCTCCTCGGTCGGATCACATCGGAGGAGCAGGCGCTGGTCGAGCTCGGCATTGCCAACCTCGAGCGTGGTGGGCAGCTCGACGGCGAGCGGCGATAGCGTGCGGGGGCTGGGGCGCCCGGGAGGCCCCGAGGGATCGATGCGTTCCGCCTCCAGCGTGTCGGCATCGTCGTCGCGGCGGCCCCGCGGTCATCGGTGATCGCCCCGGTCCTCGTGCCGGCGCGCTAGGCTGTGCTCCAGAGATGCAGTGGGCAGTGGCGGTCTCGAGCGTACTGGTGGCCGCCTGTGCGGCGGTGCGCACTCCACCAGCGGTCCCGCCGCTCCCGAGCCAGGGCGGGCCGGCCTGGATCGCCATCGAGAGCGAGCACTTCACGGTGTGGTCGGACGCCGCGGAGCCGCAGGGGCGGCGCCTGCTCGCGGCGATGGAGCGATTGCGCGAGGTCATCTACGGCACGTCGATGTTTGGCGGGTCCGCGAGCGCCGCACGAATCGTGGTGGTGGCGTTCCGCAACGCGGAGGAAGTCGGCGAATACTTGCCGAAGGAGTTCGCGGCCTATGCGACGGGGGCCGGTGCGCTGTTCCAGCCCGTGGTCGTGATCGATGCGAACGCGATCGACGAGCATCCGCAGGTCCTCGCGCACGAGCTCGCCCATGCGATCTCGTTCGGCGTGATTTCAGACCAACCGCCGTGGTTTGCGGAAGCGCTCGCCGGCTACTACGAGACCGTGCAGCTCTCCGGCAGCACCCGGGTGGTCGTCGGGAAACCGCTGGCGGATCGAGTAGCCACACTCGGCCGGCTGCACCCGCGACCGATGGCAGACGTGTTCGCATGCACCTCGAACTCCTGCATGGACGCGCGGTTCTATGCGACGACGTGGGCGCTCTTCCTGTTCCTCGCCACCGAGCACGAGGCGGCATTGAGCGCGTACATGACGGCCCTGTATCACGCGACTCCCGCGACGCGAGACGCCGCGTTCGTCAGCAGCTTTCCGCAGTTCGCGGATCCAAGCGCTCTCGACCACGCACTCGCGCAGTGGATCGCGCGCGATCGCCTGCTCGTGCGCGAGTACCGCATCGAGCACGCGCTGACATCGACGGGCCCGGCGCGGTCGCTGGACGACGCCGGCGCGCTGGTCGCCCGCGGAGTCGCGCGATTTGCGTGGGTGCGCACCACGATGCCGGACGAGCTCGTGGCTGCGCTCGCCATCGATCCGACCAACGTCCCGGCCCGGATGATCGAGAGCCAGGTGCGGCAGGGCGGTGACCCAGCGCTGATGCGCGCCGTCGCCGAGGCCCACGCAGAGAACTGGCGTGCCTGGTGGCTGCTCGAGTACGCGCTGTACCAGGAGCACGTCGACCGCGAGGCGCAGGCCACCGCCTACGCCACGATGTGCAAGCTGGTGCGCTCGAATCCCGACGGTGCCGTCATCCCGCCCGCATTCTGTCCCGACCCGGACTGACCGTTGCCAGCTCGGGTGGCCGCCGCATCGGCGCGCGCCCACTCGAGGCGGTGGGCAGCCTCCGACGGATGGATGCGTATCGCGCCCTGAACGTCGGGCTGCGGACGGTGTGCCGGCGCGGCGCGTTTCGCGTGCTGCACTTCAGCCTGCATTGGAACCACGTGCACCTCGTCGTCGAGGCGGACCACAAGAAGCAGCTCGCGAATGGGGTGCGCGCTCTGTGTATCTCGATGGCGAAGTGGTTGAACACGAAGCTCGGCCGCTGCGGCGCGGTGTTCGCGGACCGGTACCACGCGCGCGCGCTGCGAAGTCCGACGGAGATGCGGAACGCATTGAAGTACGTGTTGAACAACTGACATTCCCGTTCGCCATGCGGGCGCACACGCTCGGCGGGCGATGGAACCGTGCTCCAGCGGCGGCAGCAAGGCGATGCACCGCCCAGCGCCGGTTTCACACAAGACGACGACGCGTCGGCTGTCTACGCGTCGCGCTCCTTGGCGTCATCGGCGGAGGCGGGGTCGTTCTCCCAGCGGTGCTTGTCCTTGCGGTCGAGGTTGGCCTCGAGGTCCAGCGGCTTGCCGCGGGGGTCCGTGAGGCCGGCGGCCTTGCCCATGGCGTCGATCTCACCGTCGCCGGCGTCCTCGAGCTGATCGGCGTCATCGGAGGTGGGCGCGAAGCCCTGGGCAGCGGCGTCGACGGCCTCGTCAGCATCGGCACCGGCGACAGGAGCGACATGTTCAGCGGGGTTGCGAGCCA
>JAYSYE010000256.1:0-16638 GCA_043716635.1 Deltaproteobacteria bacterium
GGTCCGGCACAGCGCTTCCAGCACGGCGCCATCGTCGAGCCGCTCGCCCCGCTCTTCGTCGAGGGCAGCCCGCGCCTGGCGCAGCAGCGCCGCCTGCGCCGGCGTGACCTCGAACCACACGCACTCGATCATCACCTCGGGCCGGCGCCGGTCTCCGGGCCGGTCGCCGCGCACGTGCCCGGAGACCGCCCGCTGCACCTGGTGCGCCGTCTGACCGCTCGTGTGGTCGAGCCACTCGGCCTCGGTCTCGGGCGTGACCACCCGGGTGAGCTCCCGCACGTGCCCGAACGCGAGCTCGCCGCACGCCAGCGCTGACTCCACGAGCGGCAGCGCTTCGAGCATGCGTGCGACGCGGAGCCGTTCGTGCGCGGCATGCACGCCGACGCCGAACCGCGCCTCCACGTAGGCGGCGAGGCTCACCATCCCGAGCCAGTGCCACAGGCGCGACTCCTCCACCTCGCGCAGCAGCCGTGCCTCCTCGGCATGGATGCCGGCCATCCGCGCGGCGAACCACTTCACTCGCTGGTCGAGCTCCCGCATGTCCTCCGCCACCTGCTCGCTCGTGCGCATAACCACCGATAGCACGACGATTTTCGACCTCACCGGCTGCGTTCTCCGACGAGAAATCGCCCTCCGACTCGTTCCCGAGCGTCGCTGGCCGCTGCGTGCGGCAGCCGCGATCCTGACGCGCCTCCGACGACGATCCGGGTGCCATCGCCTACACGTCGCCGCCGGCGGAGTCAGGGCTGTCAACAGAAATCGACGCGATATCCTATCGCCACGCTGGCCTGTCCGGCCGCCGGACATCTCAACAGCAGACGCTTCCTCCGAAGCCTCTGCGTGGCGTGCGTGCGAGAACGCGCCTCCGCGGATCTGTCCGACGCCAGGTCCGCATGCGCCGCACTCCGACTCAGCGTGTCAGCCTCCGCCCGGAGCAGCCGCACGGCGTACGTGCGAGCACGCGCCCGCACGGATCGGTCCGACGCCAGGTCCGCGCGCAATGCATTCGGCTGCACTTCCGACTCTCGAGCTGCGCGCCGGATCCTCTGCGTGAGTGCGTGCGAGCACGCGCCTCCGCGGATCCGCCCGACGCCAGGACCGCGTGAGCCGCACTCGACTCCACATCGAACCCAGCGACGAGGCTGGTGATCACCTGGGTCTGGGCACTCTCACATGGACCCCGGCGTCCACCGGGACTCAGTCCCGGTGGAGCGGTGCGCGACCACGGCCGCCGTGCCGGGTCCCGCCGGGTTCCTCCGGGATTCGCCGGGGTGGCATGCACTTCGACACCTCGGCGCTGGTGGCCAGGCATTCCGGGGCGCGAGATGCCGTGAGCCACCAAGAGATGTGAGCAATCACGAGAGGACCCGCCTAGAACCCGCCTAGGACCCGCCTAGAACGAGAACGCGCGCACACGCGCGACGATCGGCGCGAGGATCGCGCGGACGGCCTGCCGCATCGGCTCGGACTCGCCGACCACGCCGGACACGGCGGGACCGAACGTGTAGTAGCTCGAGATCACCAGCTGGCCGAGGACGCTGTTCTTCAGCTCGAGATCGCGGAACCGGCGCAGCATCGAGACGTCGGGCGCCATCACGGAGCCGTACGCGGCGGTGGCGATGAAGCACGCGTCGACCTCGCCCTGCGCGCGGTCGGCGGTCGTGAACCTCAGCGTCGAGATCGGGCCCTCCTTCCGGCAGTCGTCGATGGCGCGGATCGCGATCGAGTAGTCCGTCGCGAACAGCAGCTTCTTCATCTCGACCGACTGCACGGTGCCCGGCACCGCAGGGGTCACGGCCTCGCCGAGGAGCGAGGAGTCGGCGAAGTTGGCCTCCGTGATGGGCTCACCGACGCGGTAGCGGATCTCGTACGCCGAGGCTTGGCCGATCGGGCCGTCCTCACCGGGCGCCGTGAATTCGATCACCGCGCTCGTGCTCGTGAGGTCAGCGACATTCAGCGCGCCCGGCGCTCCCGGCGGCGCGGCATCGGGCTGCGTGCGGGCGATCACGCGCAGGCGATACGGCGACCCGCCATCGGCGCGGATGGCGAGGCGCTCGGCTCCCGACCCCGCGACGCCGACGGTGATCGTCGGGTCCGGCGCCCGGACATTCCCATCGAGCCCATCCGGATCGCCGTAGCCTGCGTAGTCGAGGGTCGTCGCCGTGCTGTCGGCGGTGCCGATCGTGACCGGCACCTTGTAGACGACGGACGGTTGCCCGCGATACGCGGCGCCGTAGTCGCCGTAGGAGATGCCGGTCGGCGATGGGTACGCGGCCTTGCTGTACGTCGCGTTATGATCGAACTCGCGCGACACCTCCGCGACGATCACGTAGTCGCCCGCGGCGAGCCCATCGGGGATGGACCACGTGATCTGCGACGGCGTGCTCTCGGCGGGCGTCGCGCGGGACACGGCGTCGTACTGGTTCGTCGCCTGGTACATCGGCACGTCCGCGGAGTCCTCGGAGCTGCGCGTCAGGTCCGCACGCGGCGGGTAGGCGCTCTTCGCGGAGCCGAAGCTGCCCTTGTCCGTGTACGCGCTCGAGGCGCACGTGCCGGTATCCCACGTCTGGTCCTGCTGGAGCTTGGGCGCGCAGTAGTGCTGCTCCATCGACGAGATCGCCTGGCTGTGCGAGAGGTTCGAGTCGCGGCCGTCCTGGAACCCGACCTGGGTGAAATCCAGGCCGTCGTCTGCCCCCGCCGCGCCTTTCTTGATATGAGCCCACACCGGGAACACCGTCGTCCGGCGGCCGTACGGCCACCGCGGACCGCTGTTGAAGTCGTAGCGCCCGGGGCGGTTGCCGAGGCCATACGTGGCCGTTTGCTGCGTCATGTACAGCGTCTCGACGTACTCGCCGTTCGCGCGCTCGATCCACACCACCATCTGCGAGGGCTCGATCAGCGGCTCGGGCTGGCTCTGGTTCGGGGCGAGCGCGGCCGGCGTGAAGTCGACGTCGACCACACGGCACGTGTTGTCTGCGAGCGCTGCGTGGGCGGCCGGCGTCACCAGAGCCGTCACCGCCACGAGCCATGCGAGCCTGGACATGGGCGTCAGTCTGCCACAGAGGCGCTACGGTTCCTCGTGTGGCTTGCCTGCCTGCTGTCGAATCCCCGGCCGGTGACACCGTGAGCGGGCGCACTACGGGCTGCGTGCAGCTGCTTGGATGCAGGCACCCCGATCGCGGTTACACGCCCGGTTCCGCCGCTCCGGGATGGAAATGAGCGCCGTACGCGAGCTCGCCGCGCTTCGGGCCGCCCGCGTCGGTGCCGCGTTCTACCAGCGCGATGCCGTGGCGGTCGCCCGCGCGCTGATCGGCTGCGCGCTCGTCCACCGCACGCGCGCCGGGACCATCGTCGAGACCGAGGCGTACCTCGGCCCGGAGGATCGCGCGAGCCACGCACGCTTCGGTCCGACGGCCCGCGCCGCGGTGATGTTCGGCAAGGGTGGCGTCGCGTACGTCTACCTCTGCTACGGCATCCACGAGATGTTCAACGTCGTGACCGGCGCCGAGGGGGACGGCCAGGCGGTGCTGATCCGCGCCGTCGCGCCGCTCGTGGGGCTGCCCGACGATCCGGCGATCGGCCGCGGCCCCGGCAAGGTCACGCGCGCGCTGATGCTCGATCGCTCCCACGATCGCAAGGACCTCACCCGCGGGGCCCTGTTCGTCGCCGCCATCGCGCGCACCGAGCCCGTCCCCGTCGCGGTCGGGCCCCGGGTCGGCGTCGACTTCGCGGGCGACTGGGCCGCGACGCCGTATCGGTTCTGGTGGCGCGATCACCCCGCGGTGAGCGGACGCATCGTGGGGCGCGTCGTATCGACGCGGCGCAAGCGCTGACGGAACAGCGTGTCCGCGAGCTTCTTGCGGTCCTTGCTGGTCCCGATGCGGTAGTGGAAATGCGGGACCGCCGCGATCGTGGTCAGCGTTGCGACCGCGGGGACCTTCAGCGCGGCGAGCCACTTCGCGAGGTCAGCTGCGAGCGCCCGGTCGTCGGCGACCCACACGATCGTCTTGTGCTCCGTCAACCGCAGCGTCGCGCGCTGGGTGCGCAGGTACACCGCGACCTCGACGTGGCCGTTGTGGAGCAGGTCGTCGTCGTGGTCGTCGAGGAAGCGGATGATCTGCTTCGCGTCCACACGCGACGTGATCCAGACATCGGTGCGACCGGTGTCCTCGAAGTGGTCGAGCAGCTTCACCTCGAGGTTGTCGGCTGCGGGCAGGCGCTCGATCAATCCCAGGAACGTGTCGACGAGGCGGTCCGCGGGGACCTGGATCTCGACGACGTAGAGCTCCCCCTCCGGGCGCTCGAGGTAGCCGGTGCGGGCCTCCACGAGCGCGCTCTCCTGGCCGAGCTGCGGCAGCGTGCCGACGGGCCACGGGAACGGCGTGGTCGCTGCCGCCAGCTCCGGCTCCGCTGGGAGCTCGACCACGGAGGACTTGCCGACCGAGTCGCCGAGCGGGATCTCCGACTCGGCGCACACGGCGGCCGCGACGGCGCGCGACTTCTTGTGGTGCGCCTCCGCGGCCGCGATCGCGATGCCGAGGTGCTCGCCCTGCGCGGCGACGTACGCGCGGGTGCCGTTCGGGTGAGCGAGCGCGATGCGATACCAGAGCCGGGTCACGCCGCTACTGTAGCCCGTTGGGCGGCGGTGGCAGCGTCAGCACGACGATGGTGACCTTGCCCGAGACCCCGCCCCCCACCGCCTCCACGGTGTCCGCAGGAATGGCGGGATTCGCGGTGCGGAACCGGGTGCCGAACACCGCGTTATCCGAGACGAAGATGCCGCTGTCCGACGTCATCGCGGTGACCAGGGCCATGCGGTCCGCCGACAGGTATCGTATCGATGTACCCGCGGCGGGCATCATGTCGATCTCGGCGGCGACGGTGGCGCCCGCGACCGGCGTGCCCTGGTGGTCGACGACGAGCCCGATCGTGAGCCCCGCGCCGGGGAACGGCTCGGCCAGCGCGGTGAGCACCTGCTCGAGCGTCGCGCTCGCGAGCCGCACGCCACGGAGATCCAGGTCGGTGTTCGGCGCCGCCGGCTGACACGCCACCGTCGCCGTCGTGCGCGAGCCATCCTGGAGGACCTGCACGCACGCGTACTGGCGGAACACGCGACGGGTCTGCCCCGTCCACTGCGGGACCGCCATCGGCGGCGACTTCAGCAGCAGCTGATCGGTGTCAGCCGCGTTCAGCGTGAACAGGTTGTCCTCGGGGTTGCCGGCGGGCTCGCCCGTCGTGACGGTGAGCTGCGCCGCCTGCCCCGCGGACACCGACACGCGGGTGTCGAAATCGATCACCGAGGCGGTGATCGCGCTCATCTGCTCCTCGCCGCGACAGGTGGTGCTATCGAGCTCGGTGCGGTCGAGGCAGCCAAGCTCGAGGGTCGCGACCGCGTCGTCCGCGCCCACGAACACGCGGCCCCCGGCGGAGGGCGTGAACGGTTGCTGCAGCGTCGGGAACCCGTCGCTGCGGTCGAAGTCGACGGATGCGCCCTTGCACTCGTACGTGCCGTCGTCGTGATGGATCACGAAGGGCTCGCGATCCGGCCACACGACGGCCTGGATCTCGAGGGTCTCGGTCGGTAGCGAGGTCACGTCGGCCGGGAAGTCGATGCGCGCGATCGCGCAGAGGTTCGAGTTCGGGCCGCCGTTCGGCAGGATGGGCTCGCACAGCGTGACCAGCGGGTGCAGCGCGTCCGCGGGCCGGATGATCCGGAGGTTCAGGAACGAGCCGCACGTGAGCGGGACGTCCGAGCAGGTGGTCGCGCCGCAGGTCACGGGATCGACCGCGTAGAGGATCTGCAGCGGCGGCGCGCTGCAGGCCGCGATCACCGCCCCCAGCACCAGCAGGGTGAGCCGTGCGAGCGTCACCGCGCCGCCGTCCCGGGTGTCCAGGTAGGATTGTTCACGCCGCGCGTGCTGTCGATCGATTCGACGATCACGATCGAGCCCACCATTGCGGCGAGCACGCCCGCGACGGAGGCCTGCACCCATCGCTTCCGGTACCACCGCGTGGCGCGCGGCGGGAGGGGACGCAGGACGGGCCCCGTTGGCCCCCGCGGCCGGATCACGACCGCGGGCGCCAGCGGGGCGAGCAGCTCCCGCGGCGAGGCACCCTTGACCGGGCGGCGCGCCGAAAATCCGGGCGCGCGATCGCGCCACGTCTGCACGAGCACGTCGCCGCCGCCGGACGTGATCAGCACCGCATCGTGCACGCCGAGCAGCGCCGCGAGCTGCGTCATCGCCGACGACCGCGCGGTCGCGTCGGGCGCGGCCCGGAGCACGAGGCGCGCGCGCCGGACCTTGAGCCGATCGCTCGCCGGCGCATCCTCGATCTCGATCGCCTGCGCTGTCCCCGGCAGCGCGCGCACGTAGCGCCCGCGGGTCTCGCGATCCGGCCCCGTCACCCACACCACGTGCAGCCCCGGCGCGATCTCGATCGGCACGCCCGTCGGCCCGCGGTCCCGGCCATCGACCCAGATCCGCCCGCTCCCCTTCACGCTCAGCGTCGCGGTGCCCGGGGGCTCGGTCCCCGCGGCCTGGAAGGCCTGGATCTCCTCGGGCAGGTACTGGGCCGGGTCGAGCACGCGCCCGGGCCCCAGCCGCTGCACGAGCTGGAACTGCTCGAGCGCCTCGGCGGCCTTGCTCTCCCCGAGGCGGGTACGCCCGAGCACGAACGCGAGGTCCGCGAGCCGCGCCGTGGCCAGGCTCGGCGTCACCCCCAAGAGCGCGGTCTCGCCCTCGGTCGCGTGCACCCCCGCGAGCTGGAACTCGAAGCTGGCAAGGTGCTCCGACGCGCGCGTCAGCGAGGCGGTCGCATCGGCGAGCAAGCGTTGATCGTCGTCGGCGGGCACGCCGATCAGCTCCGCGGACAGCGTCGAGTCCGGAAGCTGGGAAAGGTCCGGGTGGCCATTCAGCGCGCGCTCGAGATCCTTCGCGAGCTTTTCGGCCGCGGGGTCGAACGCGAGGTCCACCACCGCGACGGGGCGCCGGTCGGCCGCTGCCAGACGCGGGAGGGCCGTGCCGATCGCGCCGATCGTCACGAGCGTCACCAGGAGGAACCGGGCCTGCACGAGAGCTTGTAGTATAGGGCACCCCGGCTGGGGTCGCCGTGGACGAGCCCCTGCTGAAATCACTCGAGCGCTATGACGTGCTCGAGCGCATCGCGGTCGGCGGCATGGCCGAGGTGTTCCTTGCCAAGGCGTACGGCGCCCACGGGTTCGAGAAGACCATCGCGATCAAGCGGATCCTCCCCGAGCTCGCCCGGGATCCCGAGTTCGAGGCCCGCTTCATCGCCGAGGCCAAGGTCGCGGTGCGGCTGTCGCACGCGAACGTCGTCCAGGTGCTCGACTTCGGTCACATCGGCGAGTCGCTGTTCATCGCGATGGAGTTCGTCGACGGCCTCGACCTGGCCGCGCTGCTGCGCAAGTTCAAGGACGAGGGCCGGCTCGTGCCGCTGCCCGCGGCCTTCCACATCGCGATCGAGATCATGCGCGCGCTCGACTTCGCGCACAGCCACAACGTGGTGCACCGCGACGTGTCGCCCTCGAACATCCTGATCTCGCGCGCGGGCGAGGTGAAGATCGCCGATTTCGGCATCGCCGTCGCCGCGCAGCCCCGGGCGCTGACCGAGGCCACGCAGGTCGCGCGCGGCCCGCGGCGCGTGATGGGCAAGTGGCGCTACATGTCGCCGGAGCAGACGCGCGGCGACACGCTCGACACGCGCAGCGATCTGTTCTCCGCCGCGGCCGTGATCTACGAGCTGTTCACCGGCGAGAAGCTGTTCCCCGGCGAGGAGAGCGACCAGATCATCAAGGCCATCGACGGCATGACGATCCCGAAGCTGTCGGTCGTGCGGCCCGGGCTGCCGTCGCGCCTCGACGACGTGCTCGGCGCGGCGCTCGCGCGCAAGCCGATCGATCGGCCGGCCCGCCCCGCGATCATCCTGCGGCAGCTCATCGAGCTATCGTACGAGTCGTCGATCATGGCCACCGCGCTCGACGTGGCCGAGGCCGTCGCGTCGGTGATGCCCGCGCAGCGGCAGTCCGGTCGCGGCGCACTCGACGACGTGATCCGCAAGCAGATGCACGACCACTCCGAGGTCCGGCAGACCGCCGTGACCGACGGCAAGCCACCGTCCACCCGGACCGCCGCGAGCGACGCAGAGCGCAAGGGAGACCACTCGACGGGCCTGTTTCGCATGGTGGATCCCGACGGGCTCGCGCGCCTCGAGGTGGAGGCCACGCGCGTCGCCGCCCCGCGCGCGAAGCGGATGACCGGCCAGGAGATCGCGGTGGCGAGCCTGGGCATCGCGGCCGATGCGGCCGATCTGGACGATGACGCCCCGCCGCCCGTCGACCGCGATCGCCGAACCGAGGTCGGCGGTCCGCCCACCGGACAGATCGCCAAGCTCGGCGCGTTGCTCGACGACCTCCCGCTCGACCCGGGGGATGCCGACGCCGCGCTGGACGCGGTCCCCAGTATCGCGCGCACGCGGTCCAGCGGCGCACCAGCCGTCGCGCGCACGCGGTCCAGCGGCGCACCCGGCCCGCTGCCTCCGACGGCGGGCACGGCGTCGCAGGCGGCGAGTCCCGCGCCCGCTGCTCCAGCCTCGCGGCGCGGCCGCACGATGCTCGCGATCGCGGGCGTCGCCGGGCTCGGCCTCGCGGTCGCGGGCTACGGTGTCTGGCGCACCCAGCGGGTGGACTCCGTGGCGGTGGCACCGACCGTCGCGCCGCGTCCAGCGCCGGAGGTGCCGGGTCCGGTGGAGACCACGGGGACCCTCGAGGTGGACTCCGTGCCCGCGGGCGCCATCGTGACGATCGCGGGTCGCCTCCAGGGCGCGGCGCCGCGCAGCGCGCGCGTCACGGCGAACCGGGCGGTGCGCGTGAAGCTCGAGCTCGCGGGCTACACGACCTACGAGGGCGAGTACGAGGTCAAGCCGAACACGATCGTCGTCGTGCACGAGAAGCTCGCGGCGGCGCCCGCGCAGCTCGTGGTGGACACCACTCCCACGGGCGCGACGGTGACGCTCGATGGTCAACCGGTCGGCCTCACCCCGCTCGATCGCGCCCTGCCCGCTCGCGCGCACGCGCAGCTCGTGCTCGCCAAGGTTGGCTTCGAGCCGCAGAAGCTCGAGGTCGACCTCGCGGCGGGGCTCGCGACCCGGATCGATCGCGTGCTGAAGGCAGCGCAGAAGTTCGGGACGGTGAGCGTGGAGGTCTCGGGCACGGCGCTGTGGGCGGAGGTCGCGTTCAAGGGCAAGTCGCTCGGCCGCACCAAGGTCGCGTCGGGGCTGGTCGCCTACCGGCTGCCGGTGGGCCGGCAGACACTCCGCCTGACGGCCGGCAACGGCCGCACGAAGTCGATCGACGTGACCGTCACCGAGCGCGCCCAGACCGTGCGGATCACGTTCGAGTGAGCGCGCTTCCACGCCTGGCGTGACGCGAGCGCTCGGGCGTCTCCCGAACGGGGCGCCAGCGAGCCCTTATCGGTCAGGGGCGCGTCGACCGTGCTGGCACGGAGGGTGCTGCCTGACCTCGCACACTCTCACCAGGAGCTTTCTCTCGTATGACGATGGTTTCTCGCGTGCTCCTCGCGTCTCTCACCACTGCCGGCACCATGGTCTCGACGGCCGCGCGGGCCGACGTGCGCACGGCCACCGTCGCCGAGCACGAGGATGAGGACCACGACGGCTCGCGCATCGGCATCGCGGTCATGGCCGGCGTGGGAGTCGGCGGGTTCACCAATCGGACCCTCCGCGACACGACCGAGCCGGGCGGCGACTACGCCGGTCGCGTCACGATTGGCACCCGCCTGCCGATCGCACTCGAGGCCTCGTACATCGGCTCCGTGCAGTACCTCGACACGTTCGGCCTCAACAACGACGCGGTGCTCGTGAGCAACGGCGCACAGGGGGCGGTCCGGATCAACGTGCTGCCACGGCGCACGCTGACCCCGTTCGTGTTCGGCGGCATCGCCTGGCGCCACTACACGCTCGCGAACGTGAGGCAGACGAACACGTCGAACGTCTCCGCGAACGACAACGTCGCCGAGATCCCGATGGGCGCGGGTCTCGCGCTGCGCGCGGGTGGGCTCGTGCTCGACCTCCGCGGCGACTACCGCCTGACGTTCCGCGAGGACCTCGTCGATGCGGCGGGCTCGGACCACGCGACGCACGCGCCGATGAATCGCTGGGGCGTGACGCTCAACGTGGGCGTCGAGCTCTGACCTGGCTCAGAAGCCACCACTGGTATACGGGTTCGGAGGCGGCGCACTCGGGAATGTGCTGTCCTCCCGCGACGGCGCCTCGAGCTCGCCCTTCGACGCGGCCAGCGCAGGGCCCGCTTCCGCGATGATGCGGCGGCGCTGCACGCGCTTCGTGACCGCATGCACGGCCACGGCGAGCGGCAGCCCGAGGATGACCCCGGTGAATACGTGCGCGACGAGCATCGTGACCGCGACGCCGACCCCACTGGCGCTCGCGAGCCACCAGCGGCTGCCAGAACGTTGCGAGAGCTCGCGCGTCACGGCCTGCGTGCAGCGGTTGCAAAGACCGCGATCGAGGTGAGCCGCGCAACGCGCGCGACCGCAGGACCCGCACGGCCCGATGGCCGGCACCTCGCAGTAACAGCGCTCGACATACGTCTGGTCGCGGAAGATGCCGCTCATCGGGTCGTGCACAGCTTGACCGATTTCCCGATCCAGCGCGCGACGATCGCGGCGGCGGTGGGCAGCGCGGCGACCGGCCGCTCGAGCCCGTGATCGGCCCCCTCGACGACGTGGAGCTGCGCGCGGCGACCGAGCGCAGCGACGACCGGCCGTAGCAGCGCGAGATCCGCGAGCGCATCGCGGGACCCGGAGACGAACAGCATCCGGCCCCGGGCCGCGGCGAGGTGCTCGGCGCGCTCGACCCCGGGCGTGGTCGCGGGATGCAGCGGAAACCCGAGGAGCACGAGCCCCGCGAGCCCCGGCAGGGGCGCCACCGCGTGGGCGCGCGAGGTCATGCGCCCGCCGAACGACTTCCCGCCCGCGAACATTGGCAGCTGGGCGCCGAGCTGCGCGCGCGCCGCGGCCCACGCCGCCTGCACCGCCGCCTCCGCGATCGGCGGAGCATCCACGCGCCGCTTGCCCGCGATCATGTACGGAAACTCCCAGCGCACGGTCGCGATGGCCTGCTCGGCGAGCGCATCCGCCATGCGCTGCATGAACGGATGCCGCATCCCGGCGCCAGCGCCGTGTGCGAGCACGTAGATCGCACGCGCCCCGAGGGGCCGCTGGACCAGCAACTCCGGCGCCTTCACCGCTTGCGCCGCACCACCTCGAACGTCACGTCGCCGGTGCCCGCCACCTGCGCGCGGCACGCGAGGCGGACCTTCGTGATGTGATAGACGTTGCCGAGGTGCTTGCGCTCCTCGTCGGTAAAGGCGTTCAGGTGCTCCTTGCCCGCGAGGATCTTCACGCGGCACAGGCCGCACGTGCCCTTGCCCACGCACGCGGTATCGATCGCGGCGGCGGCGCGGGCGCCCGCCTCGAACAGCGTCGAGCCGGCACCGCACTCGAGCGGGATCGGGTCGGCGAGCCCGCCGGCCGCCACGGCGGGTGGCACGATCGTCACGCGGGACATGCGGTCGCCGCCAGCTGACGCAGGTGCGCGAGCAGCTCGTCGAGATCGCGCTCCTCGATGAGCGGGTTCATCAGCGTGGAGCGGAGGTGGTAGCCGGCGGGCAGCGCCGTCCCCACGATGTAGAAGCGGCCGTCCGCGACCACCGCTGCGCGCAGCGCGCGGTTGTGGGCGTCGAGCGCAGCCGGGTCGCCGGCCTTGCTCGCGGGCACATGCTGGTAGCAGACGATGTTCGATTCGGGCGCGAGCGCGAGGGTGAAGTCGGGCGCCTCCTCGAGCCGCGCCGCGAGCGCCCGGGCCAGCGCGTACTGCCGATCCACCACCTCGCCGAACCACTCCTCGCCCTGCGCGCGCAGCGTGGACCACAGCTCGAGCGCCATCATCCGCTTCGTGCACTCGAGCGTCCGCTGTCCGAGCTCCCACCAGGTCGCAGCTCCCGAGCCGCCGCCTGCCGCGAACAGATACGACGCCTCCTGCGCGAACGCGGCGTACGCGTGCGACTCGCGCTTGAACAGCACGCCCGTGACGAGCGCAGGCATCATCAGCAGCTTGTGCGCGTCCCACACCACGGAGTCCGCGCGCTCGATCCCGACGAGCTTGCCGCGCTGGCTCGCGGACACGGCCACGCTGCCGCCGTGCGCGGCGTCGACATGGAGCCACAGACCGCGCGCGGCCGCGAGGTCCGCCAGCTCCGGTAGCGGATCGAACGCACCGGTGGCCGTCGACCCTGCGGAGGCCACGATCCCGATCACGCGCCGGTCCGCGGGAGCGGTCGCGAGTGCGCGCTCGACGGCGGCCGCGCTCATCCGGTGTGCGGCGTCGTAGTCCGCCCGGATCGCGCCGCCATCGCCCCACCCGAGCACGCGCACGGCGCGCGCGATCGAGTAGTGCGCGTCGGCCGACACGATCACGGCGAGGGGCGGACCGGCATGAGCCCCACGGCTCCACACGTCGAAGCCCGCGTGGGCCTGCCGCATCGCGAGCAGCGCGGTGAGGTTGCCGAGGGAGCCGCCCGAGGTCAGCACGCCGCCGGCGCCCGCGGGCAGGCCGAGCTTGCGACACATCCAGTCCAGCACGACGAGCTCGATCGGCACGGCCGCCGGTCCCATCTCCATCACGGCCATGCCGTTGTTCAGCAGCGCCGACACCGCCTCCGCGAGCACCGCGCCGGGCAGCGGCGGGGGCACCTGGTGTGCCATGCACCTCGGATTCGCGAGCGCGGTGGAGCCTCGGACCGCGGCCATCAGGTCCGCGACGAGCACCCCTCGCGCATCGGGGCCGCTCACTGGATAGCGGGCAGCCCAGCTCTCGCGCGCCGCGCTCGGCTCGTACGGAGGGACCACCCACCCCTCGCGATCGTGCCACCTCGCGAGCTGGTCGGCGAGGGCGTCGATGAGCGCGTGCCCGTCGGCGCGAAAGCGGTCGGGGTCATACGCGCCGCTGATGGCCGGGGACAGCAGCGCGAGCGGCGGTGGCATCGGAGCGAACGTCGCGCCCCGTGGGCCACGGGTCAAGCGCGCTCGCGAGTCTTGGACCCGCCCAGAGGACGCCGATGCCGCCTAGATGCCGCCCGCGGGGTCGCTCACAACGCTCGCATCCGCGTCGTGACCGGCGGCAGGGTACGCGCGTCACGCGCGGCAAGGACGCGCTCGATTCGCTCGGGCTTGCCCCAGTCGCTCCAGTCGACACCGGAGAGCTCTAGCGCGCACAGGCGGTGGGGCGCCTCCTCGAGGATGTCGCGCGAGAAGTTGACGGGGAGGTACGCGCGAAAGATGTGGTAAATCGCATCTTCCTCGTCGGGCGTGCCGACGAGCGGCACGAGCGAGTCGAGGATGTCGAGGAGCCGCGGATCGGCCGCCCGCCCCATTTCCCAGATCGCGTCTACCGTGCCGCAGCACACCATCGTGTTCCAGAGCGCGCCGCTACTGACGAGCGTGGCCGCGGCCGTCGCGTCGGGCTTCTCGGAAAAGCCGACGAGCTGCCGCACCCCCGGGATATCGGCGAGCGTGTCGCCGAGCGAGAGATAGCCGAGGGTCGGGTCGGCCTCCGTGGGGCGCGCGCCCAGGATGACGACCTTGGACGTGAGGCGCGCCGCGACGTTCTGCGCGAGCTTCAGTTGTTCGACATACGCCGCTGCGGGGGCGACGTAGTGATCGGTCGGCGTGACCGTCACGAGCGCGTTGGGCGCCCAGCGCTTGATCATCGCGAGCGCGACATAGAGGGCGAGCCCGGTGTCGCGGGTCGATGGCTGACGGAACACGTGAGCGCTCCGCCCCGCGAGCTGCGGCATGGCGAGGTCGCCGTGCAGCGTCCCGATCACGGTCAGCGTGCGCTCCGCCGGTGTGATCTGTCCGGTGCGATCAAGCGTGTGCTCCAGCATGGTCCGCGAGCCGAGCAGCGCGCAGTATTGCTTGGGGATGCGCTTCCCGAAGCGGCGCTGGACGTACTCGGCCAGCCGCACCGCCTCGCCGCCGGCGAGCGCGAGCGTCCACTTCTCAGGGGCGCTCGTCTCGACAGGGGCGGAGCGGGATGTGCGGAACGGAGCGAGGGCGTCGTCAGCCATTGCGCAGCCACCTCTGCGATCCGCGTGCCCGGCGGCGCGCGGCGGTCCCGCGTGCTAGCGACGGTGGATACGTGATCTTCGCATCGATCCGCGGCGCTCTGTGCGCCGGTGTCCGGGTGCGCGTGACAGCGCAGGCCGCACGATGACGCGAAGCCGCTCGGTCATGCGCCTGAAGTGCACTCGACGTGCCGCGTCACGTGCCGTCGCGACCCGGGTTCGACAGCCCGAGCCGGTGCAGCATCTTGTGAATCGACATCCGGTCGATGCCGGCAGCGCGCGCTGCGGCGGAAATGTTGCCGTCGTGCTGCGCGAGCAGCCGCGAGATGTAGCGGCGCTCGAACTCGCTCACCACGTTCTGTTTCGCGTCCTTGAACGGAATGCCGACGTCGACCGGGACCGTCATCGACGCATCCGCGGCCGTGGCCGTGTGAGACGGCGTGGGCGTCAGTGACGGCTCGCCGGCCGGCGCTGACGCGGGTGTGCGGCGGAGCGCGTCCGCCGTCTCGGGCGTCTCCGCGAGCAGCACCGCTCGCTCGATCACGTTGCGCAGCTCGCGCACGTTGCCGGGCCAGTCGTGACGGCTCATCAGGTCGATCGTCTCGGGCGCGATCGACGCCAGCTCGCCACCGGGCGTGGTGGCCATGATGTGCTCGATCAGCAGGGGCAAGTCGTCCTTGCGCTCCCGGAGCGGCGGCACGTGGACGCGCGCGACCGCGAGCCGATAGTACAGGTCCTCGCGGAAGCGACCGCGGTTGACCTCGACGCCGAGGTCGCGGTTCGTCGCCGCCACCACCCGGATGTCGACCTCCATCGTGGTGCTGCCGCCGACGCGCCGGACCTCCTTGCGCTCGAGCACGCGCAGGAGCTTGGGCTGCATCGCGAGCGGGAGCTCGCCGATCTCGTCGAGGAACACCGTGCCGCCGTTCGCGCGCTCGAACGCCCCGGCGTACGAGACGCTCGCGCCCGTGAACGCGCCGCGCTCGTGGCCGAACAGCTCGCTCTCCATGAGGTTCGGCGGGATCGAGCCGCAATCGATCACGACGAAGGGTCCACCGGACCGCGGCGAGTGATCGTGCAGGCCCTCGGCGACGAGCTCCTTGCCGGCCCCGGTCTCGCCGGTCACCAGCACCGTGGTGTCCGACTTCGCGAGCTTCTCGAGCCGCGCGAACAGCTCGCGCATCTTGACGGACCGCCCGATCATGGACCCGAAGCGGTCCTGATCGGACAGCTCGATCTCGACGCTGTCTCCGAGCGGATCGAACCGCAGCCGCGTCTGGCCGATCGCGATCTGCGCGCCGGGCTGGACGTACACGTCGTTGATCCGCAGCTGCGAGACGTACGTGCCGTTCGTCGAGTCGAGGTCGCGCAGCCGGTAGCCGCGGTCGTCGAGCCGGATCTCGCAGTGAATGCCCGAGACCTTGCTGTCGGTGAGCTGGACATCGTTGCCGCGCCGCGCCCCGATACGGATCACCGCCGCCTCGATGTCGCGGACGAGCCCGGCATCGGGCCCGGCCGTCACCTCGACGCGGCACCGCCGCAGGCGTGCGGACGAAGCCCGGCCGCCGATGTACGTGACCCAGGTTCCCGAGCGCAGGTCATCGACCGGCATCGAGCCGGCACGTTAGCACGCGCCGCGCCGCGACCGGAGCGTGTCCTCGACGATCACCTCCAGCGTCGACCGCGTCGGGGTCCAGCCGAGCATCGTCCCGGCGCGCGTCGCTGCGACGCGTGCGACTCGGCAAACAGCTCGCCGAGGGTCTCGAGGTCCGCGCGCTCGAGCGCGTCGACGGCGGCCAGCACGCGCGCGTTCTCCGTGATCACGTGGCGCACGCGGCGCGCGAGCTTCGGCCCCAGGCCAGAGCGAAGCTCGCTCGCGGCGGCCGCGTCGCCCCCCCGAGAATTCGATGCTGCGTATATCCACGAGGTTTCCGTGAGCAAGATATGTGCGTGGTCACCCATCGCTACCCCAGCCATCCAAACCGGGTGGAACGGACGCACACGCAAAATTTGCAGCAGTTCTACGGAGTTATTCTATGAGAATGAACTCACCGATTCGTTTTGGGCTTCCTCAGCGAGCGGCCCGTGCGTATCTTTGGATCGATTGCAGCATGTAGACCGCAATATCTAGCACGAAGATTGCAGAGGACGAATGCCCAGAAAACAGCGTTTTAAGCCGAGCCGGAAGCCAAAACTCGCCGATGGCACGCAGCAGCTTGTCCTGGCAGCAGACGCCGAGTCCGACCACTCGTGTTACGGGGCCAAACGTCACGAGTCCTCGGCATCCTCCACGCCGACCGACGAGGCACCGCCTGGCTTCGCATTCCGCCACCTGCGTGGTCGTGACGCCGTGATCGACGACTGAGCGTCCATCGGGCAACTCGCGTCGCGCGAGCTGCCAGCTCTACCGTTGGTCCTACCTCCGGGCGTGCCGGGAGCATCCGCCGAGGTCGCCA
>JAYSYE010000257.1:0-1733 GCA_043716635.1 Deltaproteobacteria bacterium
CTGACGAACTGGCTCCACCATCGCCCGGCGCATCACGAGATCATGGAGGAGGTCGACCCGTACTCGAGCGGCGCGGAGTTCCTCGGCTGGAAGGAGCTCCGCGGGACGCGGCAGTTCGTGCGCGACGACGGCTTCGAACGCGTGGCGCTCGCCAGCCCGCGGCTGTGGCTCACGAGCGAGGGCTGGCGACGCGGCGGCGACATCAGCGTGTTCACGGTTCCGGGGTGATGCCGGGGTCGCTGGTGTTGCGGTCGGATGCGTTGGCCCACGACACGGACGCTGCGCCGTGGGCCGCCGCGCCGATGCCCGCCCACCCGGGCCAGTGCCTTCGAACCGGGGCCAGCCGCCATGGACGATGCGCCCGCGATGCGGAGATGCGGCGAATCGTCGGAGTGTCGTTGCAATCGCGCCGTGGGCCTGACAGCGCTCACGACAGTCGCTCGAGGAGCGCGCGCGCGAACCGCCAGGCATCGCCGGGCCAGCGCGCCGACACGTATCGCCCGTCCTCCACGACGAACGCGTGGGAGTCATCGTCGCGCGTCCCGCGCGCGGAGAGCTCGCGCGGGCCCCGCACGAAGTCACCCGGCCTGGCGAGCGCGGCGGTGACCTCGTCCTCGACATACGTGGGATACGTGCGGTAGTAGCGCCCTCGGCGCCAGCACGTGGCGAGGAACGCGCTGCGCTCCATGTACTTGGGCAGGCAGGTCGTGCGCACGCCGTGCAGCACGGACGCGCCATCTGCACGTCGCGCGCGCGCCGCCGCGAGCACGCCATGGCAGATGGCAGCGAGGGGCTTCGGCGTCGCCGCGAAGTCTGCGATCAGCCGGTGGACCTCTGCGCTGCCCAGGTACTGGCGCATGCCCTTCGCGTGCCCGCCTGGCAGCAGGAGCGCGTCGAAGTCCGCCGCGTGGACGTCGGCCCAGCGCATCGGCGTGACGAACGCGGGGTCACGCTCGAGCTGCGCGTATGCGGCGAGCGCGTCCGGACGCGCGCCGAGCAGGCCGAACACGACGCCCGTGATCAGCAGCGGATCGGCCGCCGGGGTCGCGCCCGCCGCGCCCGCCTCGGTCGCGAACACGACCGCGTGCCCCGCCTCGCGCAGCACCAGCCAGGGGATCGCGACCTCGGTCACATCGAAGTCGCGGTCGGGCAGCGGAACGAGCACACGGGCCATGGCCGCGGACGATACCGCCTGGCCGGATCTGGACGGCCAGGATCGGCGAAGACGTGATCGCGCTGCTGAAGTCGTTCTCGGCGAACTGAGCTACTGTGCCCGGCCATGCGCCGGGTCGAGCTGCTCGTGTGCCTGGCGATCGCGCTCGCCGCGAGCGGCTGCCACCGCCGCGCGCGCGAGGCCGGGCCCGCCCCGAGCCGCGCGTTCTACTTCTGGCGCACCACGTTCGCCTTGACGCCGGCGGAGCAGCACGCGCTCGTCGAGCACCGGGTGACGCGCCTCTACGTGCGCGCGTTCGACATCGACGACGCCGGCGCGCTCGTCGGGCCGCTCACCGTCCCCACCGGTGCCGCGGCCACATTGCCGCCGAGCCTCGAGATCGTGCCGGTCGTGTTCCTGCGCCAGGCGCTGTTCCGGCACGCGCCGAACGATCTCGCCGCGCGCGTCGCCCAGGCGGTGGTCGAGCGGATGACGCCATTTGGCGCCGCCATCCACGAGGTGCAGCTCGACTGCGACTGGACCGACCGCACGCACGATGCGTACTTCGCGTTCCTGCGCG
>JAYSYE010000258.1:0-5506 GCA_043716635.1 Deltaproteobacteria bacterium
CCCAGGTACGTGAACCCCGCCGCGCGCGCCTCTGCGGGATCCCACACGTTGCGGCCGTCGAACAGCAGCGGCGTCCGGACGAGGCCGCGCAGCTTCGCGAAGTCGGGGTGCCGCAGCTCGTGCCACTCGGTCACGAGCACCACGGCGTCGGCGCCCTCGGCCGCGGCGTACGGGGTCGTCGCGTAGGTGATCACGTCGCCGATCTGGGCGCGGACGTTCGGCGTCGCGATCGGGTCGTAGCCCGCGCACTGCACGCCCGCCGCGCGGAGGTCCTCGATGATGTCGAGCGCCGGCGCCTCGCGGATGTCGTCGGTCTCGGGCTTGAAGGCGAGGCCCCAGATCGCGACGCGCTTGCCGCTCAGCACGCCGCCCTGCGCGGTGAGCGCGTCGAGGATGCGCTTTGCCGAGACCGCCTTCTGCGTCTCGTTGGCATCCACGACGGCCTCGACCACGCCGAGTCGGACTCCGGCGGCGCGGCCCATGTCGCGCAGCGCGCGGAGGTCCTTCGGAAAGCACGAGCCCCCGAACCCCACGCCCGGGAACAGGAACTTCGCGCCGATCCGCGGGTCCGCGCCGATCCCCTTGCGGACCTTCTCGATGTCCGCGCCCATCACGTCGGCGAGCTGCGCGAGCTCGTTCATGAACGAGATGCGCGTGGCGAGCATCGCGTTCGCCGCGTACTTGGTGAGCTCCGCGGAGCGCAGGTCCATCTCCTGGATGCGGTCGCCGGTGCGCATCACGCCGCGATACGCCTCGCGCAGCCGCTCGATGGCGCGCGGGTCGTCGCTACCCAGCACGACGCGCGCAGGCTTCAGGAAGTCGTTGACCGCGTCGCCCTCCTTCAAGAACTCCGGGTTCGACGCGACCGCGAACGGCTGCGTCGTGGTCTCCGCGATGATCGATCTCACGACATCGCCCGTACCGACCGGCACGGTGCTCTTCGTGACGATCACCGTGAAGTCGGAGCCGAGGCCGCGCGCGACCTGCTGGGCCGCCGTGCGCAGGTACGACAGGTCGGCGGAGCCATCCGCCGCCGACGGCGTCCCGACCGCGAGGAACACGAGCGCCGCCGTCTTCACCGCGGATGCGGTGTCGGTCGTGAACACGAGCCGGTTCGTGGCCGTGTTCCGCTTGACGAGCTCGGGCAGACCCGGCTCGTAGAATGGCACCTCGCCCTGCTTGAGGCGCTCGACCCGAGCCGCATCCACGTCCACACAGGTGACGTGATGTCCGAACTCGGCGAAGCCTGCGCCCGTCACGAGGCCGACGTACCCGGTGCCGATGACCGCGATGTGCATCGACGGTCGTTTAACACGAGTCGTCGTCGCAGGACCGAAAACGTCGCCACGCCGCCGCCCGCGCCGCCCGCGCCGCTCGCGCCTGTGCGGTGGGAATCTGACACCGTCCGGGTGGGTGGATCGCCCGGATCGAGCGGGCCGAGCTCCCCGCGACATAGAGCGTGAGCCGGTAGACCTCCTCGGCCTCCGCGTCCGCGAGCACCTGGAACTCGCCGGTCGAGTAGGTCGCCTTCGGGCTCACGGCCGCCCGCGCTTCACGGGGCGCAGATCCAGCCCGACCAGGACCCGGTCCACGTTGCTGAAGTCGCCGATGATCTTCTTCACGGGCGGCGGCAGCGCGGGGTTCTGGAGCAGGTCCACGACCTCGATCTGGTAGCGGCCGGCGAGGTGCTCCTCGCAGATCTTCTTCAAATTTGCGAAGGCCTGCACGCTCTTCAAGGCCTGCCCGGCGACGTAGAGAAGGTCGGGCTCACGCGAGAGCGCGGCGCAGCGCGGTGACCTGCTCGGCGGAGCCGAGCACGACGAGCGTCATCTCGGCGGTGAGGCGAACGGCAGACGTCGGGTTGTACGTCCACGCCGCGGAGTCGCTCGCCCGCAGCGCGATCACGGCCATCCCGAACCGCTCGGGCACGCGCACGTCGCCGAGGCTGCGCCCGAGGTCGGTTGCGGCAGCTCCGACCGTGACCTCCTCGAAGCGATACGCCGCGCGCTGGTCGCGCAGCATGGTGTCGAGGAACGACACGACCGCCGGACGCAACATCTCGGAGACGAGGCGCATCCCCCCGATCGCGTTCGGTGACACGACGGCATCTGCGCCCGACCGCCGGATCTTTTCGACGTGCGAGAGCTCGGCGCAGCGCGCGACGATGCGGAGCTGGGGATACGCTTGGCGGGCGGAGACCACCAGGTAGAGGTTGTCCTTGTCGGACGACAGCGCCGCGACCAGGCCGCGTGCCCCCGACGGGTTCGCGGCGATGAACACGTCGTCGTCCGTCGCATCGCCGGACAGGAACGCGTAGTCCGCCTTCGGGTAGCGGTCGGCGAGCTCCTTGAGCGCGGCCTCGTTGGTATCGATCGCGACGACGGGGATGCCGGTCGCGATGAGCTCGGCGATGACGTTGCGCCCGGTCGAGCCCGCGCCACACACGATGATGTGATCCTTCATGCGCTTCATCCGTTTCTTCAATCGCGACTGGAACAGGACGTTGCGGAGATCGCCCTCGACGAACAGGGCCGTCACGGTGGAGGCGAAGAACACGATGCTACCGGTGCCGAAGATCAGCAGCAGCATCGTGAAGCCACGCGCGTACGGCGTGACGTCCATCCCCGGGAGCATCTCGCCGTAGCCCACCGTGGTGACGGTGATGACCGTCATGTACAGGCACTCGCGCAGCTCCCAGCGGCCGTGTCCGATCAGGTAGTAGCCGAACGTCCCGCCGATCACGACGGCGACGAGGACCAGGAACCCGGTCAGGAGGCGCTTGCCGAGCGCTGGCATCGCGGCCCCTACACTACCGCAGACTGAGGTAAACCACGCGACATGCAGCTCCTAGGCAGCTACCTATCGGGAACGTGGAGCCACGGCGCGGGATCGCGCGCGACGCTCGTGAACCCGGCGACGGAGGCCCCGCTCGCCGAGGTCGCGAATGGTGGACACGACCTCGAGGCCGCATTTCACTACGCGCGCGAGACCGGCGCGCGCGGACTGGGCGAGCTGACGTTCGCCGAGCGAGCGGCGCTGCTCGGCCAGCTCGCGGCCGCGATCCACGGCGCGCGCGAGGAGCTGCTCGCGCTCGCGATCGCGAACGGCGGCAATACGCGCGGCGACGCGAAGTTCGATGTCGATGGCGGCGGCGTGACGCTGTCGCACTACGCCGACCTCGGAGCCAAGCTCGGAGGCAAGACGCTGCTCGCCGACGGGGAGAGCCTCCAGATCGGGCGAACGGCGCGGATGGCGGGCCAGCACGTGTGGACGCGCCGGCGCGGCGTCGCGGTGCACATCAACGCGTTCAACTTTCCCGGCTGGGGGCTGTGCGAGAAGCTGGCGCCTGCCCTGCTCGCGGGCATGCCGGTGATCTCGAAGCCGGCGACGGCGACCGCGCTGGTCGCGCACCGGATGGTCGAGCTGTTCGCGCCTCTGCTGCCGCCGGGTGCGCTGCAGCTCCTCGTCGGGCCCGCGGGCGTGCTGCTCGACCACTGCCGGCCCGGGGATGTGGTGGCGTTCACGGGCGGCAGCGCGACGGCGCGGACGCTGCGGTCGCACGCGGTGCTCGCGCAGCACGCGGTGCGGCTGAACGTGGAGGCCGACAGCCTGAACGCGGCGGTGCTCGGGCCCGACGTGGAGCTGTCGTCGGAGACCGGCGGGCTGTTCCTCGCCGATGTCGTGCGCGACATGACGCAGAAGACGGGGCAGAAGTGTACGGCGATCCGGCGCGTGATCGTGCCCGCGGCGCGCGCGGCGGAGGTGCACGAGGCGATGCGTGATCGGCTGGCCTCGCTCGTGGTCGGCGATCCGACGACCGACGGCGTGCGCATGGGGCCGCTCGCCACCGCGCAGCAGCTGCGCGACGTGCGCGAGGGCATCGCACGGCTCGCGCGCGAGACGACCTCGGTGCACGGCGGCGATGGCGAGGTGACGCCCATCGGGGTGCCCGCGGGCAAGGGCTACTTCGTGGGGCCGGTGGTCCGCGCGACGGACGACCCGCTCGGATGCGCCGCGCTGAACGACTTCGAGGTCTTCGGCCCGGTGACGACCATCGGTAGCTACGACGGCACCGCCGACACCGCGGTCGCGTTCATCGCGCGCGGCGAGGGCTGCCTCGTCAGCTCGGCGTACTCCGACGATCGCGAGTGGACGTCCAGGTTCGTCGGCGGGGCGGGCGCGTGGGCGGGACGGCTCTATCTCGGCTCGGGGAAGATGGCGGCGCAGTCGCCGGGCCCGGGCACGGTGCTGCCGTCGCTGGTCCACGGTGGGCCGGGGCGCGCGGGCGGTGGCGAGGAGCTCGGCGGCGAGCGCGGCCTCCACGGGTACATGCAGCGCGTCGCGCTCGAGGGCGATGCGAGCGTGCTGAAGGCGCTGCTCGGGTGAGGAAGCCCGACTGGGATGCGAAGCAGCATCACCACCACCCGCCGCCGGACTCGCCGGAGGGGCTCGCGATCTCGGGCACCGCGTCGAGCGGGGCCGCGCACACGGGTGTGCTGAAGATCGCGAACCCGTCCGTCGTGCGCCGCGTGCTCGCGTGGCTCACCGGCTGGGGCAACACGAACTGGTCGCGCGTGGTGATGGAGCGAGCGCAGCGGGCGCTGCTCGCCGAGATCGAGGCGAGCGCGCGGAGCACCCTCGAGGTCAGCGGGCAGAACTGGGCGGACTACGGCTTCGCGTCGTACCGCACGGTGAAGTATCCGGAGTTCGACATCTGCGCGTCCACGCTGCCCGACCGCTACGAGCTGATCATCGCGGATCAGGTCTGGGAGCACCTGCTGTGGCCGTACCGCGCGACGAAGCACGTGCTCGAGATGCTCGCGCCGGGCGGCTACTTCATGGTCTCGGTGCCGTTCCTCGTCCGCGTCCATGGCTACCCGATCGACTGCTCGCGGTGGACGGAGCTCGGGCTCCGGCACCTGCTCGCGGAGTGCGGCTTCGAGCTGGAACAGATCAAGACCGGCTCGTGGGGCAACCGCGGCTCGGTCCGGGCGAGCTTCCGCAGCTGGCGAAGCTACGTGCCGTGGCTGCACTCGCTGAAGAACCAAAAGCACTTTCCGCAGGTCGTCTGGGCGCTCGCGCGGAAGCCCTAGCTAGCCTGCCCCGTACCCCGACGCCAGACCGCCACCGGATCGTCGCCGGACCGCCGAGGAGTGCCCGCACGCGATAGGGGGGCGCCTGGCGGCCGCGGCGATCAGCCGGGAACGGTGAACACGCTGATCTCGCCGCCGCGACGCCAGCCCTCGCGAGTCAGCCACAGCCTCGGCGTGGCGAGCTGCACGCGCTCGAAGCCTTCGTCGCGTGCGAACTGCCGCGTACCGGCGAGCTCCTTCCAGCCGAGGAACTCCGCGCCGCTCGAGTACGGGGCCACCTCCTCCATGATCTCGTGGTGCGCCGGGCGATGGTGCAGCCAGTTCGTCAGCACGTACTGGAGCGCGTTGCGCATCTGGGTGGGCTTCGCGATCGCCTTCGCGTGGTAGCGGTCCGCGAACACGGGCCCGCGTCG
>JAYSYE010000259.1:0-1730 GCA_043716635.1 Deltaproteobacteria bacterium
GGATCGCTGCACGCGCCGAGGCTCGCCAGCGCGGCGAGTGTCAGGCTAGTACGCAAGAGGCAGAGTGAGCGCGAGCTGACCGATGATGGCATTACCGAACCGATTCTGCTGGGTGACGTAGCTGAGGATGCCCTCGATCCGGGCGCCTGCCCAGCTCTCATCCGTGAACCCGAACGCTTCGCCGAAGATGCCGAGCTTGGCCTCGACGGTGTGGGTCTGGAAGGAGTCGAGCTTCACGTCGTCGGAAACGTAGGTCTGCGGCATCGCGTAGCGGTCCTGGTAGAAGAACGCGCGATCCTGCGTGTAGTAGCGGTACCGGAGCGACGCATCCGCGTAGTCGCCGACCTGCTGCACGATGCGCAGCTCCGGCGTGTGCGCGCCCGCGCCGACTGCATCGTGCTCGAGCCAGTTGTCGCGGTAGTAGCGGTACGTGCCGATGATCGTGGTCCGGGACGCGGCGAGAAAGTATCGCAGCGAGATCGCGTACGACTGGCGCAGGCGCTCGGTGGGGTGCGTCTCCGCGACGAGCGCGTTCGCGACCACCGCGCTCCGGTACGGATTCGATTGATAACCATGGAGGCTCGCGAGGTCCGCGGTCACGCCGAGCACGGCATTGCGCGACAGGATCTGGCTCAGCGACGCGTACGCCGCGTACGTGCGGAGCGGGCACGCCGTGCTGTCGACGGTGGCCGTTGGCGAGCAGCGCAGCGTGAGGGCGCCGAGCCCGCCGCCCGTCGACGTGCTCACCGAGTCGAAGCCGATGCCGCCGCCGATGCCGAGCGTGGTGTTCTTCTGCGCGAGATCGAGCTCGCCGCGGAGCCCGGCGTAGATGGACCGGTAATCGGACTCCGTGGAGTACTTCGCGAGCCCGCCGACGCGCGCGCGCCCGAGGTTGTAGGCGTAGCCCACCCCACCTTCGTAGCGCCGCTCCGTGAACGCGACGCCGGTCGAGCCCGCGGATGCCGATGCCGACGTGATCGCATCGACGAGGAAGTGCGCGTCCACGAGGCCCGCCTCGCCGACCTCGAAGATGCCGTCGAGCATCGGCTGCATCACGCGCGTCGAGCGCTCCTTGTAGTAGGCCCCGCGCGCGGTGACGGTGCCATCCGCGCGGGCGGCCACGGGAGCCCACGCGAAGACTGCGAGGCCGATCGCAGCCGTGACCGCGCTCGGCCCGCCCGCGCCTAGTTGCAGCCGCATCCGCCACCCGGGTGTCCGGTCCCGCCATCGGCACCCTCCCGGGCGCCCCGGCTGTGCGCGTCGAAGCGCTCCTCGCCGGCGTCGCGGTCGTTCGTCATCGCGCGCTTCGCGAGGTTCCCGCGCTGGTGGGCGCGCACGACCACGCAGCCGGAGGCGGGAACGGAGGCGCAGAGCAGGGCTGCGAACGGCAGCGCGATACGGAGAGTGACCCGCACGAGGCGCGCGACCATATCACGCGGTGTGCGTGGCACGGGCGGGTGCGATCGTTGTACACCCAGGCCATATGACGAGTCGTCCCGCGCTGCGCCTCTGGCTGCCACTCGTGCTCGCCGCGTGCGGTGGCACCCCGTCCACGACCACCACCCCGGGCGCGGGCGCGGGCGCGGGCGGGGCCGGCGGGACCGGCACCAAGCCGAGCGTCGCCGGCGATGACAGCTTCGCGCTGCCCGTCGTCGACGTGAAGGGCGTGTTCTTCGGCCCCGAGGCGCTCGGTCGCCCCGGCATGCCGACGTTCGCCGCCAAGAAGAAGG
>JAYSYE010000260.1:0-5496 GCA_043716635.1 Deltaproteobacteria bacterium
AGTCGGTCGTCGATGACTCCGTCGTCCAGCGGTACGAGCGGCCACCGGGGCCACCCGCGCCGCCCGTGCCTCCGGATCCGGGGGCTCCCGGCGCGCCACCGGCACCGCCGTCCACGTCGGGATGCAACAGCATCAGCAGCGGCGTGTCCGCCTCGGCAACCTCGATCACGACCGCGCCACCATCACCGCCGCGTCCGCCACTGGAGCCATCGCCGCCATCGCCACCGTGACCGCCGGGTCCGCCGTCGGTGCCGCTGCTCCAGCGCGTCGCGTCGTCGCCCGCCGCCCCCGGCGCGCCGTTGCCGCCGCGGCCGCCCTTGCCGCCGGGCCCACCCGGGCCGCCTTGCGCCGGCAGCTCGACGTACCCCATCGACAGCGCGACCAGCGTCTCGCGCACGTCGCGCCGCTCGCCCGCCTGTGACACCGCCTCGCCGCGCACCGTCACCACGCCATCGGCGTGCGCCAGCGTCACGCGGATCGTCCCCGCATGACCGCCCGCGGCCGGCTGGGCCGCGTCCCGGCCGCGCATCCCGCCCTGGCTGTAGCCCGCAGCGTGATCGCCATCCCGCCCGTCGACGGCGGCTGCGCCGGCGGCCCCAGATACATCGAGTACGGCGAGCGGCGGTGCGGCGCCCGCGGCCCCCTCGTCCCCTCGCTGCTCTGCACCGGCCTCTCGATACGGAGCCCCACCCATGTTTCGACGGTATCCGAGTCGCTCCCGCACGCGCACCGAGGCCCGTACGCTATCTCACCCGTACCCGATCGAATGCTGGTCCGGACGCCGCGACCGCTCGTAATGGTCGACTCGAGGTTCGTCCCATGGCCCGACGTGGAGTAGTTGCAGCCCCGATCGTGCGCGCCGCCCTCGCGGTGAGCTGCTGTGGCGTCGCGGCGGCCCTGGTGTGGGCGGGTCGCGCACGTCCCGCGCAAGGAACCACGAGCGAGGACGTCCAGCGGACCGCCGACGCGATCGGGAACTTCCTCCGCGAGCGTGGCGCGGCGCTCCAGTCGCGCGCGCAGACGCTCGCCGATCTGCCACGCCTGGCCGCCGCGGTGTCCACCGACGAGCAGACCGTGCACGACCTCACCGGCGACGAGCTCTCGTTCCGGCCGCAGCCGGGCGAGACGATCGTGCTGGCGCAGCGCGCGGCCACGGGGATCACGCCGCTGCTGCGACTCCCCGCGGCTTCGACCGTCGTGGTGCCGCTGGATCGCACCGGCGTGGGCATCGCCGCCACCACCAGCGGGCTCGTCCTCAGCGACACGATCTCGATCGTGCCGACGCAGGAGGCCGGCTCGCTCACCGGGTCGCTCGGCGTCGCGTGGACGATCGATCGCGCCGCCGTCGCATCGCATGTGGCCACGCCACTCGCGGGCGCCACGCTCGTCGTGTCGGGCCACGTGCTCGCGCTCGACGGGGCGCCGACGGCGGCCGGCGCCTCGGCGTCCACCACCGCGATCGACCTCGCCGGCTTCGGCGCACCCGTTCAGCTGGTCGCGGCGACTGGACGACCCGCCGTTCCTGCCCGCACCCCGCTGCGCGCACTCGCCGGACTCCTCGCCGCGGCGGGGCTCGGTGCGGCGCTCGGGCTCGGCCGCCGCCGCCGTGACACCCGCGCGGACGGCGCGACCCTCGCCGGGGGCAGCGCTGCGACCGACGCGACGCCCTCGCCTGCCATCGCTGACATGGGGATCACGCAGGACACCGCCATCACGCTCGGCGTCAGCTCGCGCTTGCTACCGCGCGCCGCCTCCGGGCTGGTCGCGCCTTCCGCCACGGCCGTGGTCGCGCCGATGCACGCCCTCACGACGCTCGGGCTCGCGCCCGCCGCCGCAGGCTCTGGGACCGCGTCCCCCGCGATGCGCCGCCACACGTTCGCGGCCGGCTCCGCGCACGTCGTCGCGCACCCGATGACGACGGTCTCGAGCAGCCGCTTCGGGCGCTACGAGCCCACCATCGTCCTCGGTACCGGCAGCACGGCGACGGTGTATCTGGCGCGCGCGATCGGCGAGGCGGGGTTCGAGAAGCGCGTCGCGCTCAAGCTGCTGCACCCGCAGATCGCGAGCAACCCGGGCCTCGTGGACTCGTTCCTCGACGAGGCGCGCACGGCCTCGCATCTCACGCACCCGAACATCGTCCAGATTCTCGACCTCGGCCGGTCCGGCTCCGACTACTTCATCGCGATGGAGTACATCGACGGCGCCGACCTCGAGACCTTGCTGCAGCACATCCGCGACGAGAAGCGCCAGGTCCCGATCGCCATCGCGCTCGCGATCCTCCAGCGGATCTGCGACGGGCTGGATGCCGCGCACCTCGCGGTGGACGAGACCGGTGGTCTGCTCGAGATCGTCCACCGCGACATCAAGCCCGCGAACATCATGATCTCGCGCAACGGCGAGGTGAAGGTCGCCGACTTCGGGATCGCGAAGGTCGCGCGGTCGCTGCACCACAGCGAGCTCGGCATGACCAAGGGCACGCCCGCGTTCATGGCGCCCGAGCAGCGCCGCGGCGAGCTCGTGGATTCGCGCGCGGATGTCTACAGCGTCGCCGCGATCGGCTACGAGCTGCTGACGGGATCGGAGATCGATCTCGACTTCGAGCGTCTGCTCGAGCTCGGGCGGACGGGCTGGCCGCACCTCGAGCCGATGGTCTCGATGCGCCCCGCGGTGCCGGCCGAGCTCGATGCCATCCTCCTGCGCGCGCTCGCGTTCGACCCGAAGTATCGGCCCAACAGCTGCGACGAGCTCGAGGAGGCGATCTCCGCGATCGCGCGCACGCATGGCTACCACGCATCCGACAAGGACATCGCGCGGTGGATCGCGTCGGAGCTCCCGTCGCAGCAGTCGCCCACGATGCGCGGCTGGCCCTCGACGGGGGCCGCGCCGTTCCGCGCCGACACGGAGTCCTCCGGCTCGATCGAAGCGAGCCGTCCGATCGCGGTACCGACCCACTCCGCCGCTGCCACCGCCGCCGAGTTCACACCACCGCGCGGAGCCTCGCCGCCGCAGGGAATGCCGCCGCTCCCCCGCCCGCCGCGGAACTGATCCTCGAGCTAGCGACGAGCGGTCGTGTGATCGCGATCGAGAGTGGCGGGCGCGGCGAGCGCGGCGAGCGAGTCCGGCGTGTGATCGCGGAGCGCGACTGCTGCAGTGTCCAGGCGCCCGTGCACGCGCCCGGTCGCGGTCGCGATCTGGACCTGGTCGAGGGAGCGGCTGTCGACCATCATCGGAATGTTCGCCGCGCCCTGCACCATGATGATCTCGTCGCGGGTGAGGCCCGACTCGGCCATCCAGGCGGCGAGCGGACCGTCCTGCACGTCCGCGAGGCGCAGTGCATTGTTCGACGCCACGACGGCTTCGACGAGCTCGGCGTGGCCCGACCGGTAGATCAGCTCCGCCATCGGACAGCGCACGCCGTTGGCGTCGCGAAACACGCTGAGCGGCCAGCCATTCGCGTCGGTGGGATAGGTCGCGGCCTCCGCGTACTCGCCGAGCCACTCGATCAGCTGCGCGCGCAGCTGCGCGCGCAGCTGATCGCGATGAGCGGCGAGCTGGGCGTGCGTGGTCGTCGGTGGGGCGACGTGCGCGACCATCGGCGTCATGGTCGGGGCGACGGCCGCCGAGCGCGAGCAGCCGGCGAGGGCAACGAGAGACACGAGCAGGATGCGAGCTGTGGTGTGCATGCTCGGCACGATGCCTCGCCGCGAGCGCGGTCGACGTAAGGAGGTTGTAAGCGAACGGCGCGCTGCGCCGCGCGACCGGGTGCCCGGCCATCGGCGCGTACCGGTTGACGCCATCCGCCTTCGCACCGCGGTCGGTTTCGCGAGAGGATCACTGCGTGACCGCCATCGATCCGCCGCCCGGTCCGCCGGGTGCGCACGTAACGCCCGGTCCGCCTGATCCGGTCGGCACGGCTGCCGGGCGCGTGCTCGCGCGCGTGCGAGCCGCGGCCGATCCGCGCGCCGTCGTCGAGGCGTACGGATCGAGCGTCTACGCGCCGGATCACGCGAGCGATGTCGACATCCTCGTCTCGAACGACGATCCCGCGCGCCTCGCCGCGGCGCTCGGCATGACCGCGATCCCGACGGTGCCGCCGCGCCTGCACGGCACGCTCGAGGGCGTCCCCGTCGACATCTCCGTGGTCTCCGGCGATGACGACCTGGCGCGCCGCATGCGCTCCGGTCCGCGCGACGCGGCCGCGCTCGCGGGCCACCTGCGCGATCACGGTCGCGACGCTGCGTTCCAGGCCGCCTGGCCCCACGTGCGCCAGTTCGTGCGGACGCGCGCGCTCGGCCACAACGGCCTCGGCTGGTTCGGGAGCTTCGGCTGGGCGCTGCTGCTCGCGATCCCGCTCGTCACCGATCCCGAGCTGCGCGCCGTGCCCGTCGGCGCCGCGCTCCCCGCCTGGCTGCGCTGGCTCGCGCGCCTGTCGACCGGAGCGCGGATAGGTTTCGACGGGATCCGCGCCGGCGAGGCCGAGCCGTTCTACCTGTCGGCCCCGGCGCCGCCCGCGCGCGATGTCGCCCGGCTGTCGAAGCGCGCGGCCGCCGTCCTCTTCGCCGAGGCCCGCTCCGCCGCCCGCGCGATCGGCGATGCGGCGACCGATGCCGACGCGATCGCGCGGATCGCCGACCTCGCGACCGAGCCGCCTCCCGGCGCGACCCTGATCATCGCGGGCGACGAGGAGCACGTCCGCGGCCGCTACGATGGCATCGCGCGCGGCCTGCTCCGCGAGCTCGAGGGGCTCGGGGCGATCCGCTCGTGGGGCCGCTTCGATCTTCCCGCCGACGGCGGGTGGCAGCACCGCATCACCGTGCCGTCGCATCGCGCCCAGTCCGCGCGCGAGGCCACCGAGAACTGGCTCGCGCTGACGATGATCAACGCCACGCTGGAGCCCTGAGGCGCGCGACGCGCGACGATCTGCGCCACGCCGCGTGCGGATCCGCCGCCGCTATCGCTTGCCGCGCGGCTGGCCGTACGTCGCGGTCACCGTCTCGCGCTTGCCCTTGCGCACGTAGATCACCTGGACCTGCGCGCCCGGCTTCGCGGCCTGCAGCACGAACATCAGATCGCTCACGTTGGCGACCTCCGCCTGGCCGATCATCACGATCCGATCGCCGCCCTTGAGCCCCGCCTTCTGCGCCGGCCCGTCGGGCACCACGTCGGAGAGCACGACGCCCTTCTCCTGGTGCGGATCCTCCGAGTACGACGGCACCGTGCCGAGCGACGCACCCTTGCGGCGGACGTCGCCGACCTGCATCCGCTCCGGCGGCAGCTTCACGTACGTGAGCGTGCCCGGGCGGTTCGCGACCGCGAGCGCTGCATCCGCCGCGATCGCCGCGACCTTGGCGCCGCCCGCGGCATTGATCAGCGCCGCGTCGTCGGCGGCCGTGTGGTACTCGCGGTGGCTGCCCGTGAACAGGAACAGCACCGGCACGCCCTCCGTGTAGAACGACATGTGATCGCTCGGCCCGTAGCCCGAGCCGCCGATGTCGC
>JAYSYE010000027.1:0-7755 GCA_043716635.1 Deltaproteobacteria bacterium
GTCGCGGATCTCGACGCGACCGCTGAGCCCGAAGAGCAGCACCGAGAACGTGTCGTCGCCCGAGGCGAGCTCCACGACTGCCTTCTCCGCGGCGCCCGACGGGAAGAAGTAGATCGCGACCTGCCCCTTCGTCGAGCCCTCGTCCTGGTGCTGCACCCAGAGCTCCTTGAACTTCACGCCGCGATCGATGTTGAGCTTCCGCGTCCAGCCCTTGCCGTCGGAGTCACCGGATACGCCGCCGGTCACGGGCGAGCACGCACGGTCCTGCACGTGATGCCCCGCGAGCGCCGCGGCCTGCATGCTCGCCGCGCCCGGCTCGCCGGACGAGAACGCCTCGGGGGGAATCTGCCCGAGGCGCTGCTTCGCGCGCTCGAGCGCCTCCTTCTGCTTCGTCGGATCCGCCGTGGCCAGCTCGTTGCGCACGAGCGCCGTCGCACCCTGACAGACCTCGACCGCATACAGGCCCTTCTCCACGTCGAACACGATCCGGTGCAGCTCACCGCGCTCGAGCGCGAGCTGGCTCGCACGCCGCATCACCGTGGCGAGCTCGGTCGTGTCGCCCGCGAGATCCGTCTTCGTGAAGCGATTGAACCCGTTCTTCACCAGGAACATCAGCCCGCCCACCACAGCGAGCGTGATCATCACCTCGAGGATGGTCATCCCCGCCTCGCGGCGAGCCGCCGGCATGCGAGTCCGGCGGGGCCGGGTCGGCAGTGGATGGAGGGACTGGGTCATGAGGCGGGGCTCGGGAGCGGGGGGCGTCGCGCTACTGCCAGGACTTGATGTCGTCTTCGGTGCCCTCTTTGCCATCGGGGCCGATCGACATGACCGCGAGGCCCATCGCGCCCGGCGGCAGGCTCGAGCCACACAGCATCTTGAGCGGCTGGTTCCACGCGTCGTTGATGGCCTCGGGCGACTGGTCGTTCATGAACGGCGTCAGGTCGCCGAGCTTCGACGGGCAGCCCTTGTTGCCGGGGGTCATCGACCACTGGGTGAACGCATCGTCCGAGAACTTCTTCACCTTGAGCCGGGTCAGATCGACCTTCGACTTGCTGAACATGGCCATGACGCGCGGACCGACGATGAGCCCCATGACGAGCGCGAGGATCGCGAGCACGATCATGATCTCGAGCAGCGTCATGCCGCGCTGGGCCAGGCCGCGGCCGCCGCGACGGCGGACGGGTCGAGCAGAAAGTTTCTCCAACAGACGCGAGAGGCGAGTTCCGATGTTCATCTGAGTCTCCTTGCTTACTTGCCGACGCCCGAGATCGAGCCGAGGTCCATGATGGGTTGCAGAATCGAGAACACGATGAACGCCACGGCGCCGCCCATGAACACGAGCATGAGCGGCTCGAGCATCGCCGTGAACCGCGAGAGCTTGGTGTCGATCTCGGCGTCGTACGTGGCCGCGACGCGCTCGAGCATCTGCTCGAGCTGACCGGCCCGCTCGCCGACGGCGACCATGTGGATCATCGTTGGCGGGAACTGCCCGGACTTGCGCAGCGTCCCCGCGAGCGAGTCACCCTCCGAGACCGCGCGCTTGGCCTCCTCCACGGCCTGCTGGAGCAGGACGTTGCCCATGATCTGCTTGGCGGTATCGAGCGCGCGGAGCATGGGCACGCCGCTCTGCAGCATGGTGCCGAGCGTGCGCGCGAAGCGGCTCACGTTGATGGTGCGAACGAGCTCGCCGAGCACCGGCAGCTTCAGCACGAAGCGGTGCCAGACCTGCTTGCCGTCCTTCGAGGCCTTCCACTTCGAGAACAGGACCCCGAACACGATCATGCCGATGATCGAGAGCAGCCAGTATTTGCCGATGAACTTCGACGATCCGATCAGGATGCGCGTGTTGAGCGGCAGCACCTTGCCCGAGCTCGTGAACATCGAGGTGATCTGCGGCACCACCTTGATCATGAGGACGGTCATGATGAGCCCGCCGACGATCACCATGATCACCGGGTAGATCATCGCGCTCTGGACCTTGCTCTTCAGCTTCTGCGAGCTCTCGAGGAAGTCCGCGAGCCGCGAGAGCACCTCGTCGAGATTACCCGCGACCTCGCCCGCCCGCACCATCGAGATGAACAGCTCCTCGAACAGCTTCGGGTGCTTCGAGAGCGCATCGGCGAGCGCGCTGCCCTCGTTGACCGCGGTGCGGACATCGGTGAGGGGCGCCTTCAGCCGCGGGTTCTGCACCTGCTCGACGAGCGCACCGAGTGCCTCGGACAGCGGGATGCCGGCCTTCAGGAGCGTGGCCATCTGGCGGGTGAACGACGCGATCTCCGCCTTCTTCACGCCGCCGAAGAACCCGCCGAAGTCGACCTCCTTGTTGAGGCCGCCCTTCTTCGCGGCCGCCGACTTCGCCGCGGTGCCGCCCTTCGCCAGGTTGAACGCCGTGACGAGGACCCCATCCTTGCGGAGCGCCTGGCGCAGCGACTTCGGCGACTCGGCGTCGCGCGTGCCATTCACGGTCTTGCCGCTCGGCGACACTCCCTTGTAGGCGTACATCGGCATGGTCGTCGATCAGCTCCCCGACTCGGCGGTCACGAGGAGGACCTCTTCGGGGGTGGTGAGGCCTTGCACGACCTTGCGGGCGCCGTCGAAGCGGAGCGTCACCATCCCCTGGTCCATCGCCGCGTTGCGGATCTGACCGGCATCCGCCTTCTCGAGCGCGAGGCGGCGCACCTGATCGTTCACCATCAGCAGCTCGTAGATGCCCGTGCGGCCGCGATAGCCGAGATCATTGCAGGCGTTGCACCCGACGGGCGAGAACACGGTGCCGGCCGGCGGCGGGCGCATCCCCTTCACGGCCGGGAAGTTGTACGCACCCGCGGCGAACGTCTTCGCATCGAGCCCGAGCTCTCGAAGCGTCTCCGCGGACGGCGTGATCGGGTGCGCGCACTCGTAGCAGGGCCGACGCACGAGCCGCTGGGCGAGCAGCCCGACCAGCGACGACGCCACGAGAAAGGGCTCGATGCCCATGTCGACGAGGCGCGTGATGCCGCCGGCCGCGTCGTTGGTATGCACCGTCGACAGCACGAGGTGACCCGTGAGCGACGCCGTGATCGCGACCTCCGCCGTCTCGCGATCGCGGATCTCGCCGACCATGATCACGTCGGGATCGTGGCGCAAGAACGACCGCAGCCCCGACGCGAAGGTCAGGTCGATCTTCGAGTTCACCTGCGTCTGCGAGATCCCCTCGAGCTGGTACTCGACGGGATCCTCGACGGTCAGGATGTTGATGTCGGGCGCGTTGATCTCGGAGATGCACGCGTAGAGCGTGGTGGTCTTGCCCGACCCGGTGGGGCCCGTCACGAGCAAGATGCCGTGCGGTCGCTTGATGATGGTGCGGATCGCATCGAGCTGATCGTTCGCGAACCCGATGTCCGCGAGGCCGAGGAGCACGCTGCTGCGATCGAGGAGCCGGATCGTGATGCGCTCGCCACCGGCGGTTGGCACCGTCGCGACGCGCATGTCGACGTCCTTGCCGGCCATCTTGCGGCGAATGCGACCATCCTGCGGGAGGCGCTTCTCGGCGATGTTGAGCCCGGACATGATCTTCACGCGCGCCGCGATCGACGCCATGAACTTCTTGGGCGCCCGCTTGGCCTCGCGCAGCACGCCATCGATGCGGTAGCGCACCGTGACCTCCCGCTCGCCCGGCTCGATGTGAATGTCGGAGGCGCGATCGCGCGCGGCCTGGAACATGAGGGAGTTGACCCAGCGGATGATCGGCGCCTCGTCGTTGGCGTCGAGCATGTCGACGAGCTCCTCGGACCCGAACTCCTCGCTCTCCTCCTCTTCGCCCTTCTTCGCGCCCTTCTCCTCGAGCTCGTGGGTGCCGCGGAGGCGGGTGTACGTCTTGTTGATGTGGTCCGTGATCTTGGACGCGGAGGCGATCACGGGCTCGACGGGCTCGCCGAGGAGCACGCCGACGGCATCGATCACCTCGACCGCATCGGGATCGGCGATCGCGACCATCACGCGGCCCGCGCTGTCACGGCCGAGCGGCAGCACCAGGCGCTGGCGCGCGAAGTTGATCGGCAGCCTCTCGATCAGCTCGATCGGGATGTCCTCGGCGCGAGGGAGCTCGCGCAGGTGCGGCATCTCGGACTGCAGCGACAGCGCGAGCGCGAGCTGGTCTTCATCCGCGAGCTTCAGGCGGACGAGGATCTCGCCCAGCAGGCCGCCCTCCTCGCGCTGCTTCACGAGCGCGCGCTCGATCGACTCGGGCACGACGCCACACCGCGAGACGAGGATCTCGCCGATGAGCGGCGCGATGGGGCCATGCGCGGCAGGAGCCGCCGCGAGGCCGCCACGGTACCCGCCCGCGGGCGCGTCGCTCCCGAATGCGTCGGTGCTGGCCACTACTTGCCCTTCGGCGGCGACCGGACCGGCGCCGTGGTCGTGGGCGCACCGGGCGCCGGCAGCGCGGGAGGCGGCTCGTCCGGGTTTTCGATCGTCGACGGCGCGTAGTCGATCGGGCCCTGCAGGACCTGGGTGCGCTGTCCCATCGCGCGCAGCAGCTCGACATCGGCCTCGACCGACAGCACCGAGCGGTTGATCTCCTCGATCATGCCCCGCTTGCGGCGGTAGTCGATGCGCGGCTGGTACTTCATCTCGTCCAGGGTCGTGAAGGAGCGGACGAACTCGTCGCGCTCGCGGACCTTGCGCTCTCGGATCGCCTGCAGATCGAGCTGGTCCTTGATGATGTAGGGCGTCAGCAAGATGAGGAGGTTCGTCTTCTTCTTCGTCTTGGTCGTGTACTTGAAAAGATAGCCGAGGATCGGCACGTCGCCCAGGATGGGGACCTTCGTCGTGCTGTAGATGTCGCGCTCCTGGATCAGGCCGCCGATCACCACGCTCTGCTGGTCCGCCACGACGACCTGGGTCTTCAGGCGGCGCTCCGTCCACGTGGGCCCGAGCTGCGGATCGCTACCGCCCTGATCCTTGATCTCGTTCAGGATCTCGAGCCGCACGGAGTCGTTGTTCGAGATGTGCGGGGTGACCTCGAGCGAGAGGTTCAGCTTCTCGCGCTGGATATTCTGACCGATGGAGCCCGTGGGGCCGCCGGCGCCGCCGAGACCGAGCCCGCCGAACGACAGCCCGGCCTGGTACGGGATGTTGTTGCCGACCGAGAACTCGGTCTTCTCGTTGTCGATCGCGATGACGTGCGGGGCCGACAGGATGTTCGAGTTGTCCTGCGACGCGAGCGCCTGGAACAGCACCCCGTACGACGGGATCGTCTTGCCGAGCACCGTCTGCGAGTTCGAGAGGGGCTTGCCGATGAGGCCACCGATGAGCCCGGTCGCCGCCACGAGCGTCGTGAGGTCGAGCGACTTGAGCTGCGGGGTCTGGACTCCGCCGAGGACGAGGCTGCCGTTGTTCACGGGGAGGCCACCGTGCGAGCTGGTCCCGAGCTGCCGGGTCTTCGACAGCTGGACCTCGAGGATCAGCGCCTCGATGAACACCTGGCGGCGCGGCAGGTCGAGCTTGCGGATCACGTCCTTCAGCGCGATGTAGTCACGCCCGGAGGACGACACGAGCAGCGTGTTCGTCGCCTTGTCACCAATGACCTTCACCTGGCCCTCGAGCGAGGTGCTGTCGAAGCCGCTGATCGCGGGCTGGGCCTGGCGCGGCGCCTGTCCCGGTGCCTGACCCGGGCGCGACGCACCGGCCTGGCCGAGCGCGCTCGTGAGCGTGGTCGCCAGATCTTCGGCGAGCGCGTTCTGCAGCGGGTAGATGTTCAGCGCCGCGCCGCCCTCGGTCTCGAGCGAGATGTCGAGGCGCTCGACGAGCGCCTTCACCCGCAGGTAGCCGGCCTCGCTGGCCGCGACGATGAGGGTGTTCGTGCGGTCATCGACGAGGATCTTCGACGGGATCGCGTCCGCGACCTCGTCGGGAGCCACGCTCTTGTCGCCGCCACCGTTTCCGCGGCGCGGACTCTGATTACCGCCACCCCCACCGCTGCCGCCGCCCCCCGCGCCCGCGCTGACGCCGAGCACCTCGTTCAGCTTCCCGGCAAGCTGCGTCGCGTCGGCGAAGTGCACGGGGATCGTGTAGATGCCGTCGTTCGTGCCCGGCACGTCGATGGCGCGCGCGAGCGTCATCATGTCCCGGACCTGGCTCGAGAAGTCCGTGATGATGATGAGGTTGCCGGTCGTCGTGATGTTACCGGCCGTCGACCGGATCGAGTCGAGCGCCTGCCGCATCGCCTCGACGGGCGTGTGCGCGGGGCGCAGGATGTAGCGCACGATCTGATCGTTGTTCGCGGGCATGCCGCGCACGATCGGGACGTGCTCGCTCTTCGCGCCCGGCGCGTCGACGATCTTCATGACGGCGCCGTTCGGGACGACGGTCAGCCCCATCGTCGACAGCGAGGCGAGGAACAGGTTGTAGGCCTCGGTCTGGCTCATCGGCAGCGGCGCGATGACCGTGACCTTCTTGCCCGTGGACACGATGCGCGGATCGAGCAGGAAGTTCTTGCACGTGAACCCCATCACCCACGTGATCAGGTCCTTCAGCTCCGTCTCGGGCTTGAACGTGACGGTGATCTTGCCCGAGCGCTTCTTGCAGCTGTAGAGCGGATCGTTCGCGGGGTCCGCCGCGGGGGTGGCCGTCGTCGGCGCGGGCTGCGCGAACGCAGGTGCCACCGTCAGGAGCGGGGCGAACAGGGACAGCGCGAGCGTCGCCGCGAGCGCGCGGGTGGATCGCGCCGTCGGGCGGGCCGTGGACGTGGAACGTTGGCTCTTCATGGAGGGCTTCACTTGATGCTGTACTTCAGACCGTGTTGAGCGGATTGCCGCGGCATGCCGGTCACTTGATGCTGTACTTCAAGCCGTGTTGAGTGGATTGCCGCGGCATGCCGCTCACTTGATGCTGTACTTCAATGTGACGGGCTTGCCGCGGCGAGTGACCTCGAGCTCGAGCGAGGTGGACTCGCGGAGCTTCGTGTAGACCTCGAGCGCCTTGTCGGCGGAGTTCAGCTCGAAGCCGTTGACGGCGGTGAGGGTGTCGCCGTTGTTGAGCCCGAGCTTCGCGAACACGGACGACGGGCGTATCGCGTAGAGCTTGAAGCCCTCGGGCTTGCCGTTCTTCATCGCGGGGACGATGCGCGCGCCCTTGGCAAGGGCCATCGGGTTCACGAGCGCCTTCGCGACGAGATCCTTGTCGATCTCGTACGTGGTGTCGTCGATCTTCTTGATGCCCGAGTCGATGGAGGCCTGGAGCTCGTCCTTCGGCTCGTCGCTGCTGGGCTCGGCCACGGCGACGGCGACCGGCGGCGCCGGCGCGGCGCCGTCGAGCATCACGCGCTCGGTGTGGCCGTTGTTCTCGAAGTCGACGAACTTGAACTTGACGGCGGTGACGTTGCCCGAGGCCCCCGGGACCTTGTCGCCCACCGAGTAGGAGCCGGCCGCCGACGAGGCCGTGTTGAGGATGCTGGCGTACGACGTCTTGTCGGTCGCGCCGACGTTGGTCGCGAGGAGCACGAGCGGCAGGCCGGTGATCACGACCGCGTTCGGGTCACCCGGATTGACCGAAGCGCCCGTCGCCACGACCGGCGCCGGCGGCTCGCACGACGAGCAGAACATGTTGCGCGCCTCGAGCTGGGCGCCGCTCTTGCTGTGCACGGGCGACTCCGCCATCGGGTCGACCGCGGCCGGCACGACGGTGATCCTCGGCCCCTTCGCGGATTCGGGGAGGAGCTTCGCGGTCAGGATGCTGCCCGTCGCCTTGGCCGCGAAGACGGCGCAGATCACG
>JAYSYE010000261.1:0-1721 GCA_043716635.1 Deltaproteobacteria bacterium
CCCGAGCCATCCGCGCGGGCGGGGGTGCCGTCGCGACCGCGCTCGCGGGGACCGCGTCGACGTTCGCTGCGTCGATGCCGCGCGCCGAAGACGACGTCAACGAGCTGCCCGACGCGATCGATAGCGATCTGGCCCGCCACGAGCGGCAAGCGAAGCGCGCAGCGCGCGGTGCGGCCCCGCGAGGCTCCGCGTGAGCGCCCGCGCACGGCGGGGCATTCGCGTCGTGCTCGTCGCACTCGGCCTCGTGCTCGCGGTTGCCGGCCTCGCGGCCGCGCGACCCGGCGGTGGCCAGTCGTACTCGGGCGGCGGGGGTCACAGCAGCGGCGGCGGCGGCTACAGCGGAGGCGGCGGCAACAGCAGCGGCAGTGGCGGTGCGGCGCTGTTCCAGCTCATCTACTGGCTGTTCCAGTTCATCTTCAACTACCCTCAGATCGGGCTCCCGATCATCGCGATCGTCATCGCGTACTTCGTCTACGCGGCGTGGAAGCAGCACAAGAACCGCGACTGGGACAGCGGTCCTCCCGTCGAGCTCGCGCGCACCGTCGATGCCAATCGGCTGAAGGACGTGGATCCGGACTTCTCGAAATCCCTCTTCGAGGACTTCGCGTTCCGGCTGTTCGCGACGGCGCAGCGGCTGCGTCACTCCGAGGCGACCCTCGATCAGATCGCGCCCTATGTCAGCGCCGGCGCCCGCGCCGCGCTCCTCGCTCGCGCTCCGACCGGCCAGCCCGTGCAGGCGGTGGTCGTCGGGGCGATGCGCACGCACGCGGTCTCGATTCCCGACGGCGACGACGCAAACGTGCTCGTCGGCATCGAGTACGAGGCGAACGTGACGGTCGCCGCGGCCACATACTTCTCCGTCGAGCGCTGGACGTTCGCGCGCAGCAAGGCGGCGCGCACGAAGCCGCCGAACCCCGCGCGTGGCTTTCCCTGCCCGAACTGCGGTGCCCCGTGGTCCGCCAGGGACACCGGCACGCAGGTGTGCGCCTCGTGCGGTCAGGTCGTCGACAACGGGCGGTTCGACTGGGTGGTCACGCAGGTCAGCGTGCGCTCGATCGACCAGCGCCCGCCGACGCTCACCGAGGAGGTCGAGGAGCGCGGCACCGACCTGCCCACGTACTCCGACGCGGCCAGCGACGAGCGCTGGGCGGAGCTCGAGCAGGCCGATCCCGCCGTCGATGGCGACACGTTTCACGCGCGCCTGACCCTCATCTACAACGAGATGAACAAGGCCTGGTCCGCGAACGATCTGGCGCCCGCGCGCGGCCTCGTGACAGATGGACTGTTCGACTACCTCTCCTACTGGACGACGGCCTACCAGCAGCAGCGCCTTCGCAACGTGCTCGCCGACATGCGGATCGAGAAGACGGAGCTCGCCAAGGTCGACAAGGATCGCTGGTTCGATGCCGTCACCGTGCGCATCTGGGCGACCGGCAAGGACTACGTGATCCGCGTCCCCGAGGGCTCGCTCGTCCGCGGCAGCAAGCGCACCGAGCGCGCCTACAGCGAGTACTGGACGCTGATCCGCTCGGTCGCGCGCAAGGGCACCCCCACCGCCGAGCCCGTGTGCAGCAACTGCGGCGCCCCACTCGCCGTCACGCAGTCCGGCGAGTGCTCTCACTGCAATGCCCACGTCACGCTCGGCGAGTTCGACTGGGTGCTCTCGAAGATCGAGCAGGACGACAGCTACCGCGGGTGAGCGCGATCGGATCGAGCGTGCT
>JAYSYE010000262.1:0-1720 GCA_043716635.1 Deltaproteobacteria bacterium
TGCGCGGGCTGGATGTACGAGATGAGGGTCGCGCCGTCGCGCAGCTGCGCTACCTCGGACCCGCTCGCGTCACCGCTACCGTCGAGCGTCGGCGGGCGCTATGCGCCGACAAGCTCGCGAAGGCGGAAGGCGTCACGGTCATCGTCGATCGCCAGTCGGTGGTGTGGGCAGACCCGGCCGCGGATCTGACCGCGAAGCTCAACGCCGACATGAAGTAGTCGGGAGGCGCGGCTGCCATCGTGCAGCACTTACCGGCCGCGAGCGCGAGCAAGACGCTTACTGGCCGACCCACGATTTGACGTGCAGGTCGATCGCCCGCTCGAGCGGCTCGGCGGCGCTGCTATCGGTGCAGTGGGCGTCGTCGATCGTGTGCGAGCCACCGCGCTTGGGTCGGCTCACCGTGATCACCGTGTGCGGCGTATCGGCGCACACCGAGAACGAGGTCGAACACGCGCCACCACCGGGCTTGGGACAACTGTCAGCCGCGGGTGCGTTGCCTTGATCGTCGAGCGCGAAGAAGTGCGTGCGCTCGACCACCTTCTCGAGATCGTGCATCTGGTGCTTCGTCAGGTGCTTGTGCTGCTCACCCGGCACCGCGACGTTCTCGCGACCGAAGTAGACCAGGGTGCCGTCCGGCTTGATCGTGACTTGATAGATCGGGCACTGGCCCAAGCATGGCGTGCGCTGGTACTCGAACGCGAGATCGACGGGCTTGTCAGCGCGCTTCTCGGGCGCCGCATCGTCCGCCGCCGCCGCCGCCGCCGGCGCCTGTGCTCCCTGTCCCGTCCAACACGCCGCGAGCAAAATCAACCAGGCGCGATGCACCGCCCAAGTTTAGCGCCACGCCGAGCTGAACGCGATGTCGTGGAGCAGCTCGACGAGGTAGACCATCGCTCGCTGATTCCCGCGCCGCGAGGCGATCAAAGCGGCTCTCGAGCCCGTCGACGGTGGTGCGGGTTATGCGCGGAGCCTCCTCCACACGGTCGCCCGAGCCGAGCATGCGCGGAGCCTCCTCCACACGGTCGCCCGAGCCGAGCAACGTGGCCGCGCCAGGTGTCGGAGAGCCTCGCGCCTCGCCTGGCGCCGTCGTCGACTCACGACCACGCTGCATCCAGGCTGGCGGGATCTGCGTGGGCCCCGCCGCGATCGCCGCGAACCCTGGCGCGCCCTGTACGAGCGGCACGGATCGCGTCGATGACGTTGTCACGCCGGATATGCGCAGAAGGCAGCGTAAAGAGACTGTCCACGCATCGGGGCAGGATCATATGCTTTCCGGCCATGGCCCCGCGGCGTAAGCGCTTTCAAAAGGACAACTACCGCCTGGTCGCAGATCCTGCGGCTCTCACTCCTGGCGAGCTAAGCGAGATCCCGCCGTCTCTCCTCTCGCGGTTCATCGAGTGGTGGAACGTGCGGCGCCGTGGCGGAGTCTCGGTGCCATCGTGCTTCTCTTGGGCAAACGAAAAGATCGGGCTCCGGCATCCGATGCTCGAACGCGTGGAAATGACGGAGGACGTGTTCCGCTGGGAGGTGCGTCTTCGCCACGACGAGGAGTTGGGCCCACCCGCCTGGCCTTGCCTCGGCTTTCATGAGGGTACACGACCCGAGAACCTGCCGGCGCCGCTCGCATGGCTCGCAAGCACCTTCGGCACCGCCACCCTCGAGCCGTACTCGAGTGGCACCGCGCCCTGGGGCTCCCGCTTCGGCAGCATGCTAGACGACG
>JAYSYE010000263.1:0-5473 GCA_043716635.1 Deltaproteobacteria bacterium
CCCTTCGCGCCGTGCAGCGTGGTCAGCACCACGCGCTCGCCGGCGTGCTCTTCCTCGTCCTTCGTCGACTCGAGCGAGAGCAGGCGCAGGTACTCCGCGATCGCCTCCTGCTTGCCCTTGCCGCGCCCCGACGTCGGGTTCGCCGCGAGCTTCTCCGAGAACTTGGTCAGCGCCCCCAGCAGGCCTTCGACGTTGTCGATCCGACGCTGCGCGGCGGCCTGGCTGGTCGACGCATCGCGGAGGTCGTCGTACAGCTTGATGTCCTCCATCAGCGCGCGCGTCGCGGCCACGATGTCCTCGCCCCCCGCGATCGCCGCGCGCAGCTCGCTCAGGACGTGCACGAGCTCGATCACCCCGTTCTTCGTCGCGCCGCGCAGCTCGCCCACGTCGACGGGCTCGCTCGCCTCGTCAGGATCGTCGTCCTCGGTCCAGTGCTTCGCGGGGCCGCCCATGCCCGGCAGCGTGGCCGTGCCCTGGACGGTGCCCCGGAGGGCGTCCCACAGCGTCGCGTGCTTGGCGTGTGCGCCGGCCACGAGCTTCTCGACGGTCGTCGCGCCGATCCCGCGCGCCGGGTAGTTGATGATCCGCCGCAGCGCGAGCTCGTCCTTGGGATTCACGGCCACGCGGAGGTACGCGAGCAGGTCCTTCACCTCCTTGCGCTCGAAGAACTGCTGCCCGCCGTACATCACGTACGGGATCGAGGCCGTCCGCAGCTCCTCCTCGATCGCCTTCGCCTGGATGTTCGAGCGATACATGATCGCGATCGCGTTCCAGGGCCGGCCCTCCTTGTGGAGCGCATGAATCTCGCGCGCGATCCACTTGGCCTCGTCCTCGGGCGTCTGCGCGACGGCATGGACGATCGGCTCGCCGGCTCCGAGCTGCGACCACAGCACCTTGCCGTGCCGCTTCGGGTTGTTCGCGATCACGGTGTTCGCCGCCTCCAGGATGGTCTTCGTCGAGCGATAGTTCTGCTCGAGCTTGACGATCTTCGCGCCCGGGAACAGCTCCGCGAACCGCAGGATGTTCGTCGGATCCGCGCCGCGCCAGCTGTAGATCGACTGGTCATCGTCGCCGACGACCACCAGGTTCTGCGTGTCGCGGACGAGGTGCTTCACCATCCGCAGCTGCGCCGCGTTCGTGTCCTGGAACTCGTCGACCATGACGAACCGGTACTTGCTCGCCCAGCGCGCCCCGACCCCGGCATCCCGCTCGAACAGGCGCACGGGCTCCACGATCAGGTCGTCGAAGTCGAACGCGCCGCAGGAGCGGAGCATCTCCTGATACTTCGGATAGACCTGCGCCGTGATGCCGTCGTACTCGTCCGCGGCGTTACCCTCGTACTCGTCGGGGGCGACGAACGCGTTCTTCGCGAGCGAGATCCGCGACAGGATCGCCTTCACGTCGAAGCGCCGCTCGCCGTCGCGGCTCATGTCCTTCACGCTGCGGAGCGACTCGCGCAGCGCGCCCATCTGATCGGACTGGTCGTAGATCGAGAACCCGCGCGGCATCCCGAGGGCCTTGCGCTCCGTTCGCAGGATCGAGAGCCCGAGCGCGTGGAACGTGCCGATCGTCAGCTCGCGCGCCGTCTTCTTGTCCTGCAACAGATTCGCGACGCGCTCGCGCATCTCCTCGGCCGCCTTGTTCGTGAAGGTCACCGCGCAGATCGCGCTCGGGGACACGCCGAGATCGAGCAGGTGAGCGATCCGGAACGTGATCACCCGCGTCTTGCCCGAGCCGGCACCCGCGAGCACGAGCAGCGGCCCGTCGACATGGCCTGCCGCCTCGCGCTGAGGAACGTTGAGCTTCGCGAGGTCGACCACGGAACGGGCACGCTACGGATCCGCCGCCGCGAAATCAAGCTAGCCTTCGACCGTGAACCGGTACGACGCGCTCGTGAGGGACCTGCGCGCCGAGTTCCCGCGGTTTCGCATCGTCCGCAAGCACGACTCGGCGATGCACCGCGCGATCCACCAGGTGCTCCGCGTGGCGACCGCCGGCCGGATGACCACCTACCTCGATTCGTTCCAGACCACGATCGGCAGCACGGTGTACGTCACCCGGGACTGGGACGACCTCCACGCCGATCGCCGCTACATCACGCTGCGCCACGAGGCCGTGCACCTGCGGCAGTTCCGCGCGCTCACGCTCCCCGGGATGGCGATTCTTTACGTGCTGCTCCCGGTGCCGATGGGCCTGTCGTGGTTCCGCGCGCACTTCGAGAAGGAGGCGTATGCGGAGAGCGTGCGGGCGGCGGCGGAGGTGTACGGCCCCGCCTACCCCGCGACTCCCGCGTTTCGCGCATCGATCCTCGAACAATTCACCGGCGCGTCGTACGGCTGGATGTGGCCGTTCCGCGCGGGCCTCGAGCGGTGGTACGACCAGGTGCTGGCGAGCCTGTAGCGTCTCCAGAGCCCTGACCCGAGAGCCGTACCTGAGAGACCTGATTCGTGTCTGACCCGATCATCGGCATCGACCTCGGCACCTCGAACACCGTCGTCGCGTACGCGGACAGCACCGGTGTGGCGAAGGTGCTGGCAGATGACAGCGGCTACAAGATCCACCCGTCGGTGGTGTCGTTCCACCCGAGCGGGGGCGTGGTCGTCGGCGCGGCCGCGAAGCAGCGCAAGGTCATCGATCCGCAGAACACGATCTACTCGGTCAAGCGCCTGATCGGGCGCACGTACGACTCGCCCGAGGTGCAGACCGCCAGGACGCGCGTTCCGTACGTGATCAAGGAGGGCGGAAACCAGCTGCCGTTGATCGTGACGCGTGGCGGCGAGTTCGCCATTCCCGAGATCAGCGCGATCGTCCTCGATCACGCGCGCAACGTGGCGCAGGCGCGACTCGGTCGCCCGGTCTCGCGCGCCGTGGTGACGGTGCCTGCCGCGTTCACCGAGGCGCAGCGCTCGGCCACCGCGACGGCAGGCGCGATCGCCGGGCTCACGGTGGTCCGCGTCCTCAACGAGCCCACGGCGGCCGCGCTGGCGTATGGCCACTCGCGCAACCTGCGCGAGATCATCGCGGTGTACGACTTCGGCGGGGGCACGTTCGACGTCACGCTGCTGCGCCTCGAGGATCAGGTGTACGAGGTGCTGGGCACCGCGGGCGACACCTTCCTCGGCGGCGACGACATCGACGAGCGGCTCGTCGACAAGATGGTCACGAAGTTCCTCGCCGAGAACCGGATCGATCTGCGGACGAACGAGATCTCGATGATGCGGCTGCGGGCGGTCGCCGAGCAGACCAAGATCGAGCTGTCCAGGCGGTCGCGCGCGGTCGTTCGCATCGACGAGATCGCGTACGGGACGCACGGCGTGCCGCTGAACTTGCAGATCGAGCTGACGCGCGACGAGCTGGTCTCGAGCGTTGCCGACATCATCGAACGCACGTTCCCGGTGTGCCAGGAGGCGCTCGCGCTCGCGGGGATCGGGATCGATCAGATCGCCGACGTGATCCTCGTCGGGGGCACGACCAAGATTCCCCACGTTCGCGATCAGGTCAGCAAGTTCTTCCAGCGCGCGCCCCGCACGGACGTGAATCCGGAGGACGCGGTGGCCATCGGCGCCGCGCTGCAGGCAACGTCGCTCGAGCGGATCCTCGCGCGGCCACGCACGTCCTCGAGGATCGAGATCCCCGTCGTCGAGGAGGTGACGCTGACGGACACCGAGGTGACCTCGACTCCGCTGCCGGTAGGGCCCACCGGGCCAACGGGGCGGGTCAAGCGACTGACCGCAAGCTATCCGGCGGCGAGCGAGCGGGTGAGCGTGCCGTACTCGGTACAGCGCACCGGCGTCAAGGAGCGCATCGAGACCCAGCCGATCGCGCTCGTCCCGCCCGCCGCACCCGCGCTCGGTCGCATGACGAGGGCGTTCGCGCCGGTGGCGGGCACCCAGCCGGTGCCGCGCCCGCCGACTCCAGGCCCACGCACGACCCAGCCGCAGGCCGTGGTGATGCCGCCACCAACCCCACCGCGGCCCGCGGTCGTGACTCCGCCGCCGGCGCCACCGACCCCATTGCCCAGCCCGGCTCAGACGTTCACGCTCGAGGAGGAGACCCGCCCTCGCACGCCAACCTCGCCGCCCCCGCAGAGCACACCCTGGGTCGACGACGATCTGGTCAAGACGAATCCTGCCGCGGCTCCCGTGACCGCCGCGACGACGCTGCCGATGATGCCGACGCCGCCGGCACTGCTTCCGCCGTCGGCGCCGACGCTGCTGCCACCGCGCGTCCCCGCCGCGCGCTCGCAGTTCGACGACGAATTTACCGACGACAGCGGCACCGCGCTGCCGAGTGCGGCGAGCACCGCGAAGGGGTTCGTGCCGCCGCGGCCCGCGCCCGCCATCCTCGACGTGACACCGCGCAGCCTCGGCATCGCGACGGTCGCCGGGTTCTGCGAGGAGCTCATCCGTCGCAACGCGCGCGTACCGACGGAGATGAAGCGAACGTTCACGACCTCGCGCGATTCGCAGGCGCTGGTCCGCATCGTGGTGTGCCAGGGCGAGTCGCGGCGGCTCGACGGCAACGTGATCATCGGCGACCTCGTCCTGCAGGGCCTGCCGGCGCGCCCGCGCGGCGAGACCTCGATCGAGGTCACGTTCTCCCTCGACGCTTCGGGCATCCTGCAGGTTCGCGCGCTCGACGCCCTGACCGGCAAGGAGCAGCGCGCCTCGCTCGACGTCGCCGGCAATGTCCAGGAGCAGGACATCGCGGCGGCCCGCGACCGCGTCGCCGGCTTGCGGCGCTGAGCGCTACTCGGGCTTCGGCGTCGCGTCGTCGCCGGCAGCCGCGCCTTCGCCACACCACGACAGCTTGATCACGCGGCCCTCGGTCAGCGTCTTGGCGTCCATCACCGCGAGCTCGCCCATGCGCGTGCCCTGGAGGAGCACGAGAAAGTTGCGCGAGCCGGCGAGCGCATCCGCGCCGTTCAGGTGCGCGAACGTCTTGGTGAGGTACTCGACGCACTTCGGCGCGACGCCGTCCGTCGAGCCCTTCCAGAAGTTGTCGATCTCGGCCGGCTTGCACGAGCCCTTCGGGAGCTTGCGGACCACCTTCGCGCGCGCCCCGTCCTTCACCGAGTACGTCGTCAGCGTCGTGAACCCCTTCTCGGCGATCGCGATGCGATCCTTGTCGAGCGCGAGGAACGCGCCGCCCGACGTCGAGAGCGGCCGCGGGGGCTTGCCCATCTCGTCGACGGTCCCGACGGGCGTACCGTCCTGCTTGAAGACCCAGACGTTGGCGCCCTGCTCGCCGCTCGCGCCCTGGACGAACACGTGATCGCCGACCCAGTGGATCGCCGTCGAGTTCGTCGTGAGGCCCTTGTCGCCCTTGATGGAGAAGCTGCTCTCGTGTGCCTTCGTGCCCACGTCGAAGAGATGCACGTCATCACCCGCGAGGACCGCGACCTTCGCGTGGTCGCTGCTCCACGCGAGGTGCGCGACGCCGTCGCCCGGCAACTGCGCCTCGGCCGGCAGGC
>JAYSYE010000264.1:0-5470 GCA_043716635.1 Deltaproteobacteria bacterium
TTGCACCACAGCGTGCACGGCGTGCCGGGCGGCGCATCGAAGATCACCTGCGCATCGGGATCCCCGGCATCGGTCACGTCACCCGCATCGCCTGCATCGTCGCCGGGCGTCGCCGCTCCGGGGGCGGAGAACGAACACCCGGACGGGGCCGACGCGACGAGTGCACTGACGAGGAGGGCGCGCCGCATCCGACCATCGTAGCGTAGCTCGCGTCGCTACGGCTCGCGATGACGCGCTGCTGCCGGATGCCGCCGGGTGCCGCAAGACCTCAGCGGCGCGCGGCGACCGCGGGGCACGCAGCGTCGGGCGCGATCACCGTCGGGGTCCCGGTCGCGATGTAGGTCGCGAGGAAGCAGCCGTACTGAGCCTTGACGGCGGCGAGCTGGCGGAAGATCTGGTGCGCGTCGACGATGCCGTCGTCCGCGTACTGGACGGTGACCGCCGTGATGCCGGCGCCGGCCTGAGCGGCGTGATTCGCGGTGACGGGGTAGGGCAGCACGCCGTCGAGGTGGTCGGTCGCGAGCGCGGCCTGCGTCTCGGGCCACACGACCTCACCGGCCTGCTGGTTGCCGTAGGCGAGCGCGGCGGCATCGAAGATGTCATTCGGAAAGAACACGTCGTCGAGCCCGATCGGCTCGTAGACGTGGCGGGCGGGCAGTCCGGCGAGCGGACGGCGAATGATCCGCGACATCGCGGCCCCCGGCTCCGCGATCTCCCACGCGAGCCCGAGGAGGCCGAGCACGGGGTGGACGAACGTCAGCTGCTCGGCGTCGACGTCGAGGATGCCGCCGAGGATCGTCGGCGCGGAGGGCACGATCTGCGTCTCGAGGATCATGAGGTTCCAGAACCCGCCCGCGCCGAACGGCGTGAGCGCGCCGAATCGCGGCTCCACGGCGCCGATCATGTTCGTGTACATGCCGCCCATCGAGTGCCCTCCGGCGGTGAGCGTCGTCGGGTCGAAGTGATGGGACGTGGCGCCCGCCGGGAGCTGCACGCCCGGGCAGGCGGAGGCGAGGAGCGCGGGTTCGATCGCGAGCCCGAGCAGCGCGTCGAGCAGGAGGCGCTGCTCGAAGACGCCCTGCTGGAACGTGTGCGGGAACGCGGCGAGGTTCGACAGGTTCAGGTACGCGGTGCTGCTCGCGCCCGGAATACGCTCGGGGTTCACGGGCAGCGCGGACGCGGCGGCGGCGATGCCATGGCGCGCGACCACGGCCCCCGGGCCCTGGCCGAGGAGGACGGGCTCGCCCGGCGGTGGCGTCGGGCCCTCGTCGACGATGTCGAACGACGCGCCGCCCGAGCCGTGGAAGTACTGCCACAGCGGCCAGCCGGCGGCCGGCATCGTGCGGGTGGGGAGCGTGATGCGAAGCGGGACGGCGAGCGTCGACTGCGCGACGGGGATGCCGGCACCGTCGAGGACGAACGTGCCACCGCCGGCATCGAACGGCGGGATGCCGGTCTGGTACTGCGGGAACGTGACGGTGCCGGCGAGGGCGCAGAAGCCATCGCGCGTGGCTGGCGTCCCGGGCTCGACGTGGAGGTCCGCGATCACGGCACGAGCCTGCGTGCGGATCCCCTCGCTGCGGGCGTGCAGGACCGCCGTCTGATCACCGGTGGTGAACACGGTCGCGACGAGCGCGTCGTCGGGGGTGATCGCGGCGAACAGCGGTGCATAGAGCGCGGCCGCGGCGGCGCCCCGCGCACCGGGCGGGATCTCGCCAGCGGCGAGGCTCGCGAACGCGACGGGCGTCTCCACCGCGGGTGCAAACGCGTGCTCGAGCACGACCGCATACCGGGTCGACGCCCGCAGCACGATGCCGGGACGCGGGGCGATTGCGACAAGGGTATCCGGCGCGAACGCGTCGACGGGCAGGGTCTGCGCGACGATCGGGAACGTGGTCCCGCGTTCCGGCGACGTCGGGTCGATATCGACGAGGATCGCCTCGCTCGCCGGCACCAGATCCGCCACCCGCTTCGCGGGCGCGCCCGCCGTGAACCGGAAGTACGCGATCGGCATCAGCGAGAACCCGGTCCGCTGCGCGGCGAGGCTGCCAAGATCCGTGACGATCTGCACGCCGCGTGGGTTCGGGAACCCGCTGACGTCGGGGCGGCCCTCCGCATCGAGCCGCAGGTCCGACGGAAACGGCAGGTCCCAGAACGTCGCGCCGGCGAGCGGGCTCGCCAGGTCGAACGCGACGGTCGCGACGTCCGGGCCGTCGCCACCATCGCGGCCGCCGCCACCGCCACACGCCCCCGTCACCACGGCCACCGTGACCATCGCCGCGCTCGCGAGTCGTCGCATGGGCAGCGTCGTACTCCAGACTGCCGCGTCGCCGCGCCCCATAGTTTCGGCCGTTCCCGGTCGCGCGTCGGGGGAGACCCTAGCTGCGTAGCCGCAACGCGTAGATCGGCCCGGCCGAGTCAGGCGCCGTGACACTTCTTGAACTTCTTGCCCGAGCCGCATGGACACGCATCGTTGCGACCTGCAGTCGCGAGCGCCTTTGCCGAAGGGACCGGGACGTTCGGCAGGATGTCGCCGTCGACGTAGTACCAGCGCCCGTCGCCCGCATCCTTGCGGAAGCGCGAGCGCTCGTGCTGCGCGAACGGGATGTTCTGGCTGGTGCCGCGCGCGATGAACTCCACGGTGCCGGTCGCGTCGGACGCACCGCCGCCTTCGTGCGCGACGATCTCGAGGCCACGCCACTGCGTGTTCTTCGACCAGCGCACGGCCTCGTCACGATTCACGGTGGCCCGCGTCTCGGGCGCGTTGGAGGCGACGATGTGGTCGATCGCCCCGCGCACGTACGCCGTGTACCGCGAGCGCATGAGCTCCAGCGCGGTGTGGGCCGCGCGGCCGGCGACGATCGGGCCGCAACACAGGTGCTCCGGGGCTCCCGACGCACACGGACACGGCACGAGATTCATGGCCGCATCTTCGCGGATTCCGGCCAGGTGTCGAGGGGCAGCTTCCTCGGGATGCCGGGGGCGCTGATTGCCCTGCGCCGCACCGGAAGCCGCGACGCGAGCTACTTGCCGGGGGTCGTCGTGTTCGTGGTCGTCGTCTTCTGGGTGTTCGTCGCGCCGTCATTGCCCTCCACCCGCTTCTCGGTGACGTCCGTGGTCTGACGCGGGCCGTCGCCTTGCTGCGTGGTGGTGGTGGTGTGCGAGGTGGTCTGCGACTTCGGGGGCTTGCTGCCGCACGCGGTCATGGAGAGCAGCGCAGTGGCGAGGAGGAGAGTCTTCATGCGCGCCTCCCATGCAAACGCCGACCCGAAGTCGACGTGGCGATCACGGCCGTCCCGGCCCTGTCACACGCGTCGAGCCAATCGTCGGGTCATCGTGGGGCCACGTCGGGTGACCAACCGCGGCGCCACCGCACGGGGGTAGGACTCCGTGGTCATACTGACCGTGCGTCAGCCCCCGGTGGTTGGCGCGCGCGGCGCGATGCGCGCGGGCCGGCGGCGGCATCTAATGAGTCATGCGGTCGCACGAGGTCGTCACCACCAGCGCGTGGGTCCTCGTGCGGCTGCCCGCGTACGTGGTGGCGGTGATGGTCGGGGTCATGACGCCGCTCGCGACGGGCATCGTGGGCGTACCCGAGCGGCTGCGCCGTGCGGTCTGGATCGCGGGTGCGCTCGCCGGGATCGGGCTGGTCCTCGTGACGGAGGCGGGGCTACTCGCGGTGGCGACGGTCGTGCCCTACGCCGTGGTCGCGGGGCTGGTGGGGCTGGTCGGGGCGCGTCGCTGGCTCGCGTGGCCCCGGACTGCGAGCGAGGCGGCGAGCGCGACGGCGCTGGCGTTCGTACCGGCGGCGGCGGCCTGGCTCGTCGCCGCGCGCGCGGGCTACGCCTTGCTCGGCTACACGCCGTTCTGGGTGCTGCTCACCGCGGCGCACTTTCACGTGGCCGGGGTCTGCCTGCTGGCCGTGATCGGACGCGCGGCGGCAGGACGCGGGCCGGCCGCCGCGCTCGTCGCGCTCGGCTGCGTCATCGCGGTACCGCTCACCGCAGCCGGCATCTACGGGCCGCGCTGGCTCGAGGTCGGTGCGGCCTGCATGATGGCGGCCTCCGGCTTCGGCGCAGGGCTCGTGCTCGTGACGGCGCCGCGGTCGCTCGCGGGGGAACGGACGACCGTCCTCCGGGGGGCCGGCGCGCTGCTGCTCGCGACGATGGTCCTCGCCGCGCTGTTCGCCCTCCGCGATCACGGGATCACGATCGCCGTCTTCGGGCTCGATCCGCTCGCGTCGATGCTGATCGCCCACGGCGTCCCGAACACGATCCTGGTGATGCTGACGGCGGTGATCGCGCTACCGCGCGCGTCGGTTCGGAACAACGGGCGGCGAGCCGACTGAACGGACCGCGCCGGACGGCATGCCGAGCGCGGTGCGGACGGCGCGAAACGCCGGCGTCCACTGGCCGGCGACGTCGCGCACCACCAGCTCGTGGCGCGTGGCGGCGGTGGGTGATGCGGCGCCGGACGTGTCCGCGACCAGCACGTCCACGCACAGCAGCGGCGTCTTGCCGGCTCGCGGGATGATGTCCCAGTGCTCCGTGATCGCGAGCGCGCTCGCCGTGGCTGCGGCCGGGATGCGCGCGCGCTGGAGGATCGACGAGCACAGCGCGATGCGCCCACCCGGTGCGAGCGCCGTGGCCGCGACGGCGAGGTACGCCTCCGGCCCCCCGCGCAGCTCGAAGCGGCATGGCATCGCGTGCGGCAGCTCCGACTCGGTGCCCGTGCCGCGCGGGAAGTAGGGCGGGGTGCCGGTGATCAGATCGAACGCGTGGCTCGGCGCCTCCCACGCCCGCAGATCGCCATCGACGATGCGCGCGCGATCGGCGATGCCGTTGTAGGCGATCGAGCGGCGTCCCATCGCGGCGCGATCCGCCTGCGCCTCGATGCCCGTGACCTCCGCACGCGGCAAGGCCCACGCGACCAGCAGCAACACGCTGCCGAGCCCGCACCCGAGGTCGAGCGCGCGATACGGCACGTCGGGAGGCAGCGCGCGGATCGCGACGTACGCCGTCACCAGATCGTCGAGGCTCCACCGGTGGCCGCGCCGGTGCTGGAAGATGCGCCAGTCCCCCGCGAGGTACGACAGGTCCTCGTCGGGCGCGGGCTCGAGATCGGGTCGGCCCTGCGGTCCGGCGGGCGCGGGTCCGGGCGCGATCCACCCCTCCGGTCGCCGCGGTGCGCTCATGCGCTCACGCGCCCCGCGGGGCACGAGCTCGCCGAGCGCGTGGGGCCCGATGGCACCTCAGCGAAGCGCCGAGGTGCCATCGAGCTCGAGCACGTTGTCGTAGATCTCCGCGACGGGCAGGGGCGACTCGATGTGCTCGTCGGAACCGCTCGCCATCGCGACCACGACGCCGTCGAGGAGCTCGTGGCGACTCGCGCTGTTCTGCTCTGCGGCGAGATAGTCCGCGTAGCTCGCGCGTCGCGATAGTCGCAGGGTGGCCCTCACGCTGGAGACGAT
>JAYSYE010000265.1:0-5459 GCA_043716635.1 Deltaproteobacteria bacterium
GCGAGGATCTCCGTCGTGGAGCCCGCGAAGAACGGCGTCTTGTACGCGAGCAGCTCGTACAGGATGATCCCGACGGCGTAGACGTCCGAGGCGAACGTCGGCTGCGCGCCGCTGATCACCTCGGGTGCCATGTACTCCGGCGTGCCGGAGATCGACCGGTCGTCGGTGTCGGTGCGATTGCCGGTCACCAGGCGCGCGATGCCGAAGTCGACGATCTTCACGACATCGACGCCTGCGCGCCGCTGATCGAGAATGATGTTGTCGGCCTTCAGATCGGCGTGCACCACGCCCGCGAGGTGCGCCTCCTCGATGCCGGAGAGCGCCTGCATGATGATGTCGATCACGCGCTCGACGGCGAGCGGGTTCTCGGCGACGAGGAGCTGCGTCAGGGTCGGGCCCTTGACGTACTCCATCGCGAGATACAGCAGCCCGTCAGGTGCTTGCCCGTAGTCGATGATCGAGACGCAGTTCGGGTGGTTCAGCCGCGACGCGGACATCGCCTCGTCGCGAAACCGCTTGATCATCCGCCCGTCCACGGACAGCTCCTCGTTCAGGAGCTTCACGGCGACGGTCCGGCCGAGCGCCATCTGGTCGGCGCGATACACCGCGCCACTGCCGCCGATGCCGATGCAGGCCGTGAGGCGATACTTGTCGCCGAGCACGCGGCCGACAAGCTTCAGAGACTTTGCGACCTGTTCCTGAACTGGATCCGTCATGGCAAAACCCTGTCCCCCACCCTCGGGGGATCCGACCCTCCCCTGGGGCGCTTATCCCACAACTAACCGAGCCGCGAGCACGAATCTCACGCTCGTTCGAGAATGACTGCGATGCCCTGGCCCACTCCGATGCACATCGAGGCCAGCCCGCGGCGGGATCCCGTCGCCTCGAGCTCGCGGACGAGGGTCAGTACAAGCCGCGCTCCGGAGGCGCCGAGCGGGTGCCCCCACGCGATGGCCCCGCCGTTGACGTTCACACGGGCCGGATCGAGGCCGATCTGCTCGATACAGGGCAGTGCCTGCGCGGCGAACGCCTCGTTCAGCTCTGCGAGATCGATGTCGTGTGGGGTGACGTCGGCGCGCAGGAGCGCCTTGCGCGAGGCCGGGATCGGCCCGAGCCCCATGTACGTGGGGTCGACACCCGCGACGGCACCTGTCACGTAGCGCGCCCGCGGCACGAGACCGAGCTCCTTCATGGCGTGCTCGCTCGCGAGCAGGATGGCGGCGGCGCCATCGTTCAGCCCCGACGCGTTGCCGGCCGTCACGGAGCCTTGCGGGTCGCCTTTCTTCACGAACGCGGGCTTCAGCTTCGCGAGCTGCTCGAGCGTGGTCTCCGGGCGCGGGTGCTCGTCGGCGGTGACGCGCAGCTCCGCGCCGGTCTTGCGATCGGTGCCGGTGACGATCGGCGTCAGCTCCGAGGCAATGCGGCCGGAGGCGATCGCACGCCCCGCGCGCTGCTGCGAGGCGAGCGCGAAGAGATCCTGGGCCTCGCGCGTCACGCTGCACCGCTGCGCGACTGCCTCCGCGGTCTCCCCCATGGGAAGCGTGCCGTGCGCCGCCTCGAGCTTCGGATTCACGAAGCGCCAGCCGAGCGTGGTGTCGAACACGGTCTGGTTGCCGCGACCGAAGGCCTCGGTGGCCTTGCCCATCACGAGCGGGGCGCGCGTCATCGACTCCACGCCGCCCGCGATCACGAGGTCGGCCTCGCCCGTCGCGATCAGCCGCGCCGCATCGGCGACCGCCTGCAGGCCCGAGCCGCACAGCCGGTTCACGGTCACACCGGGCACGGTCGTGGGCAACCCGGACAGCAGCGCCGACATCCGGGCGACGTTGCGGTTGTCCTCGCCCGCCTGGTTCGCGCAGCCCATGATCACGTCGTCGATGCGCTCGCCGGGGATCTTCGTCCGCGCGATCAGGGCAGCGATCACCTGAGCGAGCAGGTCATCGGGCCGCACGTGGGCGAGGCCCCCACCGTAGCGGCCGAAGGGCGAGCGAATACCGTCGACGATGTAGGCCGCGCGGGTCATGGGCAGGACCATACCCCGGCTGCGGCCTGCCGAAAACTGGCCCGGTGGGCAGGGCGCTGCGAGCGTCGGGGATGTTCCAGACCGCCGGTACGAGCGTTCACCAGACCACCGCGGAGCGCGATGCGGCGACCCTCGCGATCCGGCAGCCGGCCGTGATCCGGCTGCTCGAGCGCGAGCTGACGACCGCCGACGGCGACGCGTTCGCGGCGGGCCTCGAGCTCGCGTGCCGGGTGCTCGGCGGGCACTCGCCGCTCGGCGACCTCCGGCTCGACGCGACGGCGCTCGCCACCGGGATGGCGGCGGTTCGCTCCGGCCGGTGCGATCGGGCCATGGTGCGCTCGCTGCGCGACCAGCTCGACGAGCTGCCGATCGTGCTGACCCTCGCCGAGCAGGATGCGGTCGCGACGGTGATCGCGTCGGTGATCTGGGCGGTGCTCGATGCCAGCGTCCGCGACCTCGACGACACGCTGCTCGCCTGACGCGACCACTCAGGCTGCGCGGACCGCGGCCGCGCGCGCCGACGCGAGCGCGTGGACGAGATCGGGCGCGAGCTCGCAGGTGACATGCAGGCGACCGCCGGCGGGGTGATCGACGGCGAGGCCCGCGGCGTGGAGCGCGAGCCGATGCAGCCCGTGCTGATCGCGGAAGATGCGGTTGTGCTCGCCCTTCCCGTAGCGAACATCGCCGACGAGCGGGCAGGACAGGTGCTTGAGGTGCCGCCGGATCTGGTGCAGCCGACCCGTCCGCGGCCGCGCCTCGACGAGCGAGTACCGTCCGAACGAGTCGAGGCAGCGGATCTCGGTCACGGCGTCGACGCGCTCCTCTCCGGGCGCGCGCGGGACCGGGTGATCCAGGATCACGTGGGACGCCGGGTGCCCTCGCGTGATCGCGAGGTAGCGCTTCTCCGCCGTGCCCCACGCGGCGGCGAACGCGGCGGCCGCCAGCTTGTCGAGCGCGAACAGCACGCAGCCGGACGCGCCGCGATCGAGCCGATGCACCGGATACACGTACCGGTTCACGGCATCGCGGACCTGCTGGAGGAGGGCGTCATCGTCATCGGCCCAGCCGCGGTGCGTCGCGACGCCGGAGGGTTTGTCGACGACGACGCAGCGCTCGTCGCGCCAGAGGATCCTCACAGGTGCGTGCGGAAGAAGTCGATCTGCGTTTGCTCGCGCGCGAGGTTCAGCTTGGGGTCCGGCACCATGTGCGTCGCCGATAGCGTGATCACCTCGGCGCGCTTGCCCGCGACGTAGAGCGCCTCGATGAACGCGAGCGTGTGCGCGAAGTGCACGTTGTCGTCGGTGATCCCGTGGATCACGAGCAGCGGCCGCGTCAGCTTGGCCGCGTGGGTGAGCGCGCTCGTCGACGCGTACCCGGCCGGGTTCTCCGTCGGCGTCTTCATGTAGCGCTCGGTGTAGGCCGTGTCGTAGAGCGACCAGTCGGTCACCGGGGCTCCCGCGACGCCCGCCGCGAACACGTCGGGGCGCAGCAGCACCGCCATCGCCGAGAAGTAGCCGCCGAACGACCACCCGGTCACGCCCACGCGCGCCAGGTCGAGCTCGGGATAGCGCGCGCCCACCGCCTGCAGCGCATCGATCTGGTCGGCCAGCGGGATCGTGATGAGATCGCGGAGGATCGCGCGCTCCCACGCGCGCCCGCGCGCCGGCGTGCCGCGGCCATCGCTGCGGACCACGATGAAGCCCGCGTCCGCGTACCACTGGTCCATCACGTACCCGTCGCGCGCGGCCTCGACCATCTGCGCGTGCGGGCCGCCGTAGACCTTGAGCAGCACGGGGTACTTGCGGCCCGCGGCGAACGTGCGCGGCCGGGTGATCGCCACGTGGTGCGTGCGCCCGCCGAGCTCCACGGTCTCGAGCACGGTCGTCGGCACGAGCGAGGGCCGCTCCGCCACGCTCGGGAGGGTGTGGCGGCTCGCGGCGCTGACGACCTCGATCTGCCGCCCGCCCGCGGCGAGCTGCGAGTCGATCACGACCGCACCGTGCTTCGCGACCACGACGCTCGCCACCCCGTCGGCCGTCCCGAGCCGCTCCGGCGCGCCGCCCGCGAACGGGATGCGATAGATGTCCGTGCGCGTCGGATCCGGTGACGCCTCGACGATCGCGCCGCGGGCATCGACGCCCGCGAGCGCGCGGAGGCCGAGCTCCGGTGCGGTGAGCGCGCGCACGAGCGAGCCGTCGGGCCCGTGCAGCTCGAGCGTCCACGCCCCCGGCCGCTCCGTCATCCACAGGAACCCCGACCCGTCGTCGAGCCAGGTCGGCCCTCCCGCATCGACGTTCACCCACGCGTCGTCGTGCTCGGTGACGAGGGTCGCCGCCGCCCCCGTCGCCGGATCCAGCGCGAGCAACGTCGCATCGGTCTGGTCGCGATCGAGGAGCACCACCGCGAGGGGCCCGTGCTCGGACCACGAGACCTGCGCGAGGTACTCGTACTTCGCGTGGTCCCACGTGAGCCAGCGGGGCGCCGTCGGCGCGCTGGGGGTGGCGAGGGCAGCCGCGACCTCGAGCACGCCGAGATCGACGATCGCGTTCGCCGTGCCCGCGCGCGGATACTTGAAGGGGACCGGCGGCTTCTCGGGGTGACGCGCGTCGGCGACGTACAGCGTGTCCACCAGCCGCGTGTCGCTGCGCTGGAACACGATGGATTTACTGTCGGGCGACCACCAGAAGCCGCGGCGGCGCGCGAGCTCCTCCTGTGCCGCGAAGTCGGCGACGCCGTACTCGAACCCGTCGGGATGGGTGGTCAGCCGCGTCTCGGGCACCTGGGGGCCGATCACGTACAGGTCGCCATCGCGCACGAACGCGACGAGCGAGCCATCCGGGGCCAGGTGCGGGTCGTAGGCCTCGCCGCTCGGGTGGAGCACGGTGCTCGCCGCGCCGCCACGGTGCAAGAGCGTGAGGTCGCCGCCGAGCGGGACGAGCACCGTCTTGCCGTCGTCGGAGACGTCGATGTCGACCACCCCTCGCGTCGCGGTCCGGGTGCGCTCGCGGCGAGCCTTCTCGGCATCGGAGAGGGCCTCGGCGCCACCGGCGAGCTGCTCGGTCGCCGAGAGCAGCGTCGTCACCGTGCCATCCGGGGCGAGCTCGAACAGGTCGGCGGCGAAGTCGCGGGCCGGCGTGCGGCGGAACAGCACGCTCCCGTCGGCCGTGATCGCGAGCGCGGTCGGGACGCCGAGCCGGAAGTTGAACGTGGCGGCGGCGTCCGTGAGGAGCCGGTCGTCGAGCGCGGGCCAGGAGGGGGGCATGGTGGTCGCCTTCGGTGAGTGACAGCCGCCGATCGCGAGGGCCGCCGCCAGGAGCGCGGCCCATCGGGGCTCGCGGCTTGCCCGCGGGCCGGAGCGCCGCCGGACGGCGGTGCAGTGTCGTCGATGGGCGCTGGTCACTCCCCAGGCATACCGATTCGTTGCCCGGTGTGCGCG
>JAYSYE010000266.1:0-1713 GCA_043716635.1 Deltaproteobacteria bacterium
GACCCCGCATCCGCGCCGAACGTCTCGCACGTGCGAAACCACCAGAGCGCGTCGGGTCCCGAGAGCCGCGCCCGGATCGCGCGCAGTAGCGGCTCCCACGCGTGGTCCGGCTGCAGCGCGCGCGCGTCGAGCACGTCGTCCCCGACGAGCGCGCACCCCCACTTGCCGTGTCCCCAGTACTGGATCTCGTCGATGGGCTCACGGCTCGCCACCGAGCCGAGCCAGAGCAGCGCCTCGGCCCAGGTGCGCGCGCCGTAGGACGCGTCGATCCGCCCGAGCGCGCGGTACACGGGCGCCCCGGTGCGCCACGCCATGCGCAGCGCATCCCGGCCCACCGCGTCGTGAACGAGCAGGCGCAGTCCCATGACTACGCAGCCTCGCGGTAGGACACGAGCCCTACCGTAGCCTTACTTCGCGAGGTTCGCGTTCGCGAAGTCCCAGTTCACGAGGTTCCAGTACCCCTCGACGAACTTCGGACGCGCGTTGCGGTAGTCGATGTAGTAGGCGTGCTCCCAGACGTCGAGCGTCAGGACGCACTGCTTGCCCTGCGCGAACGGCGTCTCGGCGTTCGGCGAGGTCTCGATCGCGAGACCATCGGCCGTCTTCACGAGCCACGCCCAGCCGGAGCCGAACTGGCCGATCGCCGCCTCGGCGAACTTCGTCTTGAAGTCCGCGAAGCTGCCGAACGACTTGTCGATCGCGGCCGCGATCGCGCCCTTCGGCTCGCCGCCCGCGTTCGGCGCCAGCGAGTGCCAGAAGAACGTGTGGTTCCACACCTGGGCGGAGTTGTTGAAGATCTTCTTGTCGCCCGCCTTGGACGACTCCTTCACGACCTCCTCGAGCGACATCGACTCGTACTTCGTGCCGGCCGCGAACTTGTTGAGGTTATCGACGTACGTCTTGTGGTGCTTGCCGTAGTGGTAGTCGATCGTCTCGGCGGACATCGTCGGCGCGAGCGAGTCCTTGGGCCACGGGAGCTCGGGAAGGGTGAATGCCATGCGTCGGTTGTAGCCCCGGTCGTGACGGGCGGGGAGGTCGATGCGCAGTAAACTTGACGCGTGCTCGGCCCCGCTCGTCATATCGCCTCCGGTCTCGGGTACCTCGCGACTGCCCGCAAGATGCAGGCGAGCGACCACACCACGGCCGCGCAGCTCGCGTGGTCCCCGGCCTCGGTCCCGCTCCCGCCGGGCCTCGAGCTCACGTGGATCGGTGCCGCGGGATTTCGCCTCGCGTACCAGGGCACGGTGATCTGGATCGATCCCTATGTCTCGCGCCTCTCGCTCGGGTCGTTCGTGCGGCGCCGCGTGATGCCATCGGATCCCACTGCGGTCGCGCGCTGGATCGACCGCGCGGATGCGGTGCTGGTCGGACACACGCACTTCGACCACGCGCTCGACGTGCCGGCGATCGCCCGCGCCCACGGCTGCCCGGTGTACGGGTCGGCGTCGCTCGCGCACCTCATGCAGCTGCACGGCCTCGCGCCGCAGGCCGTCACCGTCGAGCCGAAGCGCACGTACGCGGTGGGGCCGTTCACGTTTCACTTCGTGCCGAGCATCCACAGCAAGCTCCAGCTCGGGCTCGGCATCCCGTACTCGGGCGAGCTGACGTGCGAGCACGTCGATGCGCTCTCGCCGCAGGCGTACCGGTGCGGGCAGGTCTACGGCATCGCGATCGAGGTCGCGGGGATCCGCCTCTATCACCAGGGCTCCGCGG
>JAYSYE010000267.1:0-1712 GCA_043716635.1 Deltaproteobacteria bacterium
GGTGCCGTGGGGGTCGGTGTACTTGATCGCGTTGTGCAAAAGGTTCGTCACGGTCTGCACGAGGCGGGCGCAATCGCCCAACACGTACAGCTTCTCGCCGGGTCGATGAATGCGCAGCTGGTGGGACTTCTCGGCGGCCAGGGTGTGGACGGTCTCGATGGCCTGATCAATCACGGCACCGCACTCCACCGTCTCTAATTTCAGCGCCACGCGCCCCCGCGCGAGACGCGCAACATCCAGCAGATCGTCGACCAACCGGGTGAGCTGCATCGTCTGCCGGGCGAGCACTCCCATCAGTGGCTTGTACTCCGGCATTGTTCCGAGTCGCTTGTCGAGCAGCTGGCTGACTGTGCGGATGGGCGCCAGCGGATTGCGCAACTCGTGCCCGAGCATCGCTAAAAATTCGTCTTTGTGCCGGTCGTTCTCTTTTAATGCCTGCACTGCACGTGCTCGCTCCACCACTTCCCACGTGCGCTCGGCAGTATCTTCAAGCAGCTTGATCTCGGCGGTCGTCCAGTCACGAGGCGTGGTCTGGTTGGCAACGAGCGTGGCGACCAGTCGTCCGTTCTTAAGGAGCGGCACGACAACGCAGGCGCCGATGTCGTTCGCCCGGTAGGACGCCCGCTGGTCGTCGGGCATGGCTGGGTCGGTGTCAACGTCGCGCAACACCCACGGCTGGCCCTTGGCGATCGACGGCATGATCGGCCAGTCGGTCAGGGGGTTGCGCCGGGCGTTGTTCGCCACGCCGTCAAGGCGCCACTCATGTTCGACGACATACTCTGCTCGTAGCGCGTCGACCTCGACGTAGTAGGCCCGGTCGCTGCCCAAGTACTCGCCGAGCACCCGCACGGCTTCTCCCTGAATCGTCGCAGGGTCGGCGAGCGGTCGCAGTGCGTCGCCGAGCTTGACGAGGTAGCGCTGCTGCTCCTCGCTCGCACGCAGATCCGCCTCCGTCTGCTTGCGTGCCGTGACGTCCGTGAATAGCATCGCGACGCGGCGACTGCCCGCTGCACCCAGCCGGAAGATATTCGCGTCGAAGACGCGCCCGAGCGCGAGCTCCGTGTCCTGCACCCGAATCGACTCGCCCGTGTCCACCGCGCGGCCGTAAAGTTCGGCCCATCTTGGATTCGGCGTGCCCAGAAGCTCCGTCGCTGTGTGACCCGCGGGGTTAGGCATTCCCGTGTGCCGCATGAACGCTGGGTTTACCTCGAGGAAGCGGCAGTCCATCCAGCGCCCCGCCGCGTCGGCCAACACCTCAACGACCGCGTACGCCTCGTCCATCTGCTCAAAAAGCGCCCGGAACTTCTCCTCGCTCGCGCGCAGCGCCGCCTCAGCGCGGGCGTGCTCGACGGTCGCCCATGTGCGCTCAGCTGTTTCCTCAATAAGCGCGACCTCCTCGGCCGTCCACGCGTGCGGCGTTGTGTGGTTCACCGCGAGGAACGCCATGATCTGTCCCTCCCGAATGAGCGGGACGGCCACGTAGGCACGGATTCCCAGCGCCTCGTAGGCCGCGAGCTCGTCGGCCGAGTGCCCCGGGTGCTCACTCACCTTGTCGGCGACGATCGTCCGGCCGGCCCGCAACTCGGTCACGACGTGAATGCCGAAGTTGTACCAGCGGTGGCCCCCGAGCGAGCTCGGCATCGATGGATCGCGCCGATATTCGCGGTGGTTGGTAAACGTCTCGGTCGATCCCGGGTCCGCCTCCCCGTACA
>JAYSYE010000268.1:0-16452 GCA_043716635.1 Deltaproteobacteria bacterium
GGCATGGTGGGGGGGGCGGCGCTCGCGGCGCTCGCGCTCCAGCCGATCACGCCGTTCGCGCCGTACGTCGGTGGGTTCCTCGGCATCGCGGCCGGGGGCTCGTTCGCGTACGGCAAGCTGCCGCTGCGGATGGCGGCGGGCATCGCGGGGGCCGTGGTGCTGATGGCGGTCGCGTCGAGCTGGCCGATGTTCGCCGTTGCCGCGGGGCTCCTGTCCCTCGGGCTCGCGCTCGGCGGCCCGCGGGGCGCGAAGGGCCTCGGCGTGATCGCGTTCGGCACGGTCGCGACGCTCGTGGGGCTGTGGTGCGCGACCCGGATCGTTGGCGCGCGCGAGACCTCGCACTGGTCTGGCTATCTCCAGTCGGCGATCGGCGGCGCGGCGATGGGTATGGTCGGCGTGCTCGCGGCCTTGCCTCGCCACGTGCGGATCGTGATGGATCCCGTGGCGGCCGCCGTGAAGGCGCTGCCGGCGCAGCTCGACTCCGAGATGCGCGGGCTGTGCGACCGCGCGGTCGTGATCTGGGAGACGACCGAGGAGCGGCTCGCGGACGGGGACGCCGGCAAGGCGCTCGTGCGCGACGGCGTGATGAAGACGCTCGAGGTGGCGACGGCCAGCCGCAGCACGAAGCTCCCGGGCGCCGAGGCTGCGCTCGTCCAGCGCATGACCGAGATGGATGCGCGCATCGCCGCAGCGACCGACGACGAGGTGCGCACGCAGTACACGGCCGCGCGCGCCGCACTCGAGGATCAGAAGCGCTATCGCGAGCAGATCGCCAAGGGGCGCGAGCGACTCGTCGCGCGGATGCACAACCACGTCGCCGCGCTCGAGAAGTTCCAGCTCGCCGCGACCGGTGTCGAGGCATCGCGGATGGCGTCGCAATCGACGACGGTCAAGCAGCTCGCCGAGCTGTCACAGGACGTGGCCGCGAGCGGCGAGGCCCTCGCCGAGATCGAGCTCGGCCTCGCCGGCGCCCCGACCGCGGGCTAGCAAGCGGGGCTGACTGGCGAGCCCAGAGGTAGCGATCCCGCGTCGGCTTCCCTCCAGTGGGCCTGGGAACCCAGTAGAACGATAGGTCGAGCTCGATCGCCTGCGATCAGCTCGCCGACGACGTTCCAAGGCAGGTCGAGTCGATCCTGTTACTTCGAGCCGACGGATGGGCGCGCGACCATGATCTCAGATTAGCACCCGGGTAACGAGGGCGTGTAGGCTGGGTTTCATGCGCACCCTGGGCAAGCTGGTCTTTGCAGTGGCGACCGTGTTCTCGATTCCGGCCATGGCCGATGGCGACGCGGACGCGAAGTACAAGCAGGGGCTCGCCTACAAGCAGCAGGGCAAGACGGATGACGCGATCAAGGCGCTCGAGAGCGCGGTGGCCGCGAACCCGAAGCACGGCATGGCGTGGGCATCGCTCGGCCATCTGTACAAGCAGAAGGGCGACGTGCCGAAGGCCATCACCGCCTACGAGAACGCGACTGCCGTCCTCACGAAGGACAAGACGCTGTGGGCCAACCTCGGGATGGCGTACTACAAGAACAAGCAGGTCGATCAGGCGCTCGTCGCGCTCGAGAAGGCGTGCCGCCTCGACCCGAAGGACGCGGAGATCCGCGGCAACCTCGGGACGGTGCGGAGGCAGAAGGGCGACACGGCGGGCGCGATCGTCGACCTCGAGATTGCGACGAAGCTGAAGCCCGACGACGCGAACTACTGGAACAACCTCGGCGTCGCGTATCGCACGGCGAAGCGCGATGACGAGGCGATGGCGGCGTACAAGAAGGCGACGGAGCTGTCGCCCAACGATCCGGGCTTCCACTTCAACCTCGGCGTCACGTATCGCCGCAAGGAGATGACGGACGAGGCGGTCGCCGAGTACGAGAAGGCCGTGGGGCTCGACCCGACGCAGGCGGACGCGTGGTTCGACCTCGGGTTCATGTACAAGGAGCAGCACGAGTCGGACAAGGCGATCGCCGCGTTCGACAAGTACATCGCGCTGAACGCGGGCAAGGATCCCACCTCGGCCAAGGCCGCCCAGGAGCAGCTCGACTCGCTCAAGCCGGAGCCGACGAAGCCGACGAAGCCGGCGGGTAAGGGCGGCAAGGGCGGCAAGAAGCCGGGCAGGTAGGGGTAGCGCGCACTGAACGACTCTGCGCTACGCTAGGGCCATGCGGATCAGCTGGCTCACCGCCGACGAGATCGCACGGGCCCGGACCGCGCTGACCTCCGGCGGCGTGGGCTGGAACGACCACTTCGGGCCGGAGTTTCGACCGCCGGCGGAGCCCGTGGGCGACCGGCAGCTCGAGTGGGAGCACCTCACCGAGCACGTCTCCCGCGCCGAGCGCGTGAGCCAGGTCGTGCGCGACGACGGGCTCGTCGCCGCACAGGTACGCTTCGAGGGCAGCGCGTTCGCGATCGAGGCGGCCACGCTCGCGGCCGCCGAGCACGAGGGCGGGACGCTCGGGCTCGACGAGGTGATCCGCGTGCTGGAGTGCCCGATCGACAGCTTCGTGTTCTACGCGCCGTTCCTCGAGCTGCTGGTCGAGCTCGGTCGGCCCGAGCAGCTCGGGCGCACCGTCCGCGCGTACGAGGCCTTCGCCGCGGCGTACACGGTCACGCTGAAGCACGAGCTGCATGGCGCGGATCGCGTGGGCGCGGTGCAGGACGGGCTCGCGGATTTCTACGTCAGCGCGGGCTGCTTCGACGAGGCCGAGGCGCTGTTCGAGCGCCGTCACGACGAGGACCAGCAGGACGTCGCGGTCGCGCTGACGGCGAGCCGTGCGTTCCTCGCCGCCGGCTCGGTGAGCCACGCGGTGCGGTGGCTCGGCGTCGCGGCGACGCGAGCGGACATCCTCGGGCGCACCGAGATGGCGGGCAAGCTGCGCGAGAAGCAAGACCGCATCCGCGTCCGCCTCAGCTAGCCAGGAGAGGCCTCGGAGAGCCCTCGGAGGCCGCCGGTGGGGTGACGCGCGCCGCGGTCCGGCCCCGTCAGACCGCCGTAGTAGTGAAGGGGGGCGATGGCGAAGCTGAAGTCGATGAAGTCGCGCACGGTCCATCGCTGCGACAGCTGCGGCCACGTCGAGATGAAGTGGCTGGGGCGGTGTCCCGCGTGCCAGACGTGGAACTCGCTGATCGAGGAGACCGAGGGCGCCGCGCCGCCCCGGCCGAGCGCGGCAGGTGTGGCGGATGGCGCGGCGCCGGTGGCCATCGCGGACGTCGTGGAGATCGGCGCGGCAGACCGGCGGCAGACCCTGATCGGCGAGCTCGATCGCGTGCTCGGTGGTGGGCTGGTCGCCGGCTGCCTCGTGCTTCTCGGCGGCGATCCCGGCATCGGGAAGTCGACGCTGCTGGTGCAGGCGCTGGCAGGACTCGCGACCGATGCGAGGCGGATGACGGGGGCGAACACGGGGCGGGTGCTCTACGCGACCGGCGAGGAGTCGGTGGCGCAGACGGCGATGCGCGCGCGGCGCGTCGGCGCAGCCCACGGCGAGCTCGCGCTCGTGGCGGAGACGGATGTCGAGAAGATCCTCGCGCACGCGGCGACGATGCGGCCCGCGATCCTCGCGATCGACTCGATCCAGACGGTGTACACGCCGATGCTCGACTCGATTCCCGGTTCGCTCGCGCAGGTGCGCGAGTGCGCGAGTCGCCTGATGCAGTTCGCGAAGACGACCGGCACGCCCACGATCCTCGTCGGCCACGTGACGAAGGATGGCGCGCTCGCGGGGCCCAAGACGCTCGAGCACCTCGTCGATGTGGTGCTGCAGCTCGAGGGGGATGGCGGGCCCTACCGGATCTTGCGGGCGCACAAGAATCGATTCGGCTCGACGCAGGAGATCGGCGTGTTCGAGATGCGCGGCGCCGGGATGGCCGAGGTCACCAACCCGTCGGCGCACCTGCTGGCCGAGCGTCCACTGGGAGCTCCGGGTTCCGTGGTGGTGGCGTCAGCGGACGGGGCGCGACCCTTGCTCGTCGAGATCCAGGCGCTGGTCGCGCCGGCCACCTCGGGGTTCGGGCGGCGCACGGCGGCCGGTGTCGATGGCAACCGCGTGTCCCTGCTGCTCGCCGTGCTCGCGCAGCGCGCGGCATGTGACGTGCTGGACCGCGACGTGTTCGTGAACGTCGCAGGCGGGATCCGACTGAGCGAGCCGGCGATCGATCTGGGAATCGCGTGCGCGATCGCGTCGAGTGCGCGCGGTCGCGCGATCGACGCCCGCACGGTGATGTTCGGCGAGATCGGACTGGCCGGGGAGATCCGCGCCGTGCCGCTCTGCGACCAGCGCCTGGCAGAGGCGGCGCGCCTCGGCTTCACGCGCGCACTGATCCCCGCGCAGAACATGGCGCGCCTGAACGGCGCACGCTCGGGGCTCGAGCTCGTGAGCGTGGACCGGCTCGCGACCGCGCTCGGCGAGCTCTAGTGTTCCACGATCGCCGGCACGGCACGGTGGCCGGCCGCTGACGACCGCGTCCGATCGGCTCTCGCGATCAGCTCTGGCGACGGCCGGATCCCTGGTCCGCCGGATCGCCGTACGGATCCTGGCTCGCGCTCTTCACGTTGCCAGGCACGCTCGCACGCCCGCCGCCGCCGCCCGCGCCCGGATCGCCGTACGGATCCTGGCTCGCGGAGGCGATGTCGCGGTCGCCGTGCTGCTGCTTGTGCGCGCTGAACAGGTCGGTGATCTTCGTCAGCAGACCGCCGGCGTCGAAGCCGGTGTGTGGCTGCTGTTGCGTGTGGTCGAGAACGGAGGCCTTGACGGATTCGAGGAGAGCATCGAGGACACTGGACATGGCGGGCTCCTGTGAAGTGGTACGGACGGTAGAGCGCGATGCGAACGAACGAAGTGCGGTGACGAGCGGCGGCCGCTACTCGGGGTCGGTGCCGAGCCCTGTGAGGTCTCGGCCACCCGTCCCGTTGTCGTAGCCCTGGAACTGCTGGTAATCGGTCGCCTCCTCGGCGGGGACCTGAATCCCTTCGGCGGGAGCGGTCACCCAGTGGGCCCGGTGATCCGCGTCGCGGTAGTAAACGCGACCATTCTTGGAGAGGTAGTACTGACTGTTCGTGCCCGTCTGGTCGGCGGCCGCGTTCTTGTGCCGCTTGTAGAGGTAGTAGAGCGCGGCCGCGCCCGCGAGGATGACGACCTTCTTCTTGGTCGACATGCCGGTCTGCTCGACCGGGGCAGCCGCACCGCCGGGAGCCATGCGTCCACCGCGCGTGTCGTCGACTGGCGGAGGCGGCTGGCTCTGCTGCGCGTTGCACGCGGCGAGTGGTGACAGGGCGAGCGTGCTCGCGAGGAGGAGCGCGGTGCCGCGCCACGGGCGAAAGGTTCGAGATGACATGCAGCCACCGCGTTCTGCAATCAGGACGCCAGCGGTGCTCGCGCGCTCGGGCCCGGCAGATTCGCGTAGGACGCCGTGTCGGTGTCTCGGCCGTGCGCTGGAGCTACGGTCTGCGCGGTGGCGACGTAGACTCGGCCGGTGGTTCCCCGCATCGGGTGCGGAGGTCGGAGCGACGCTCGTCTTCCGGCACGCGGGGGTGCCATCACGAGCCTGCGACTGTCACAGGGCGGGCAGACGCTCGACGCGCCCCGCCTGCCCTGAGAAAAGATCGCGGCGGTGTGCGACATGTGGGGCGCGCCGGCATCTAGGGGGAAATGAGACGACTCCCCTGGATGCTGGTGATGCTCGCGGCGAGCGCGGGCTGTGGATTTGGTGACAATCAGGGCGGGGGCGCGGGCCTCGCCGGCGACGGCTCGCAACTCGGCCCACCCGACGCGGCCGTCACCGTCGGCACCGATGCGCACGCGCCCGACGGCGCTCCGGGCGTCGACGCCTCGCTCGCCCCGGACGCGCCGCCCGATCCACCGGCGGTGACCTGCGAGCTCGCGCCCCAGGCAGATTGCCCGGTCGGCGACGCGTGCGATCTGGCCGGCGCGTCGGGCGCCACCACGTGCCGCGACGTACTGGGTAGCGGGACCTCGAACGACCGCTGCACCGCGAGCACGGACTGCGCGGCGGGCTGGACGTGCGCGGGCGGCGCGAACGCACCCGCCGTCCGCTGGTGCATGCGGCTGTGCTCGGCGACGAGCACCTGCGGGACCAACGAGCGCTGCGTCCACGCGCTGACCGACAGCCAGGGCGCGCCGAATGGCGCGAACGTGTGCTCGAACGGCTGCAACCTGTTCACGCAGGGCGGCTGCCCCGCGGGCCTTGGCTGCCTCGCGGTGGACAGCAGCGCGGGGGACTACACCGACTGCGCGGTGCAGGGCGTCGTCAGCGACGGCGGCTCGTGCGCGAGCTCGCTCGACTGCCGCAACGGCTCGGCCTGCATCGTCGAGGGGGGCACGCAGACGTGTCACCCGTACTGCAACCTCGCCAGCTCGGCGTGCGCGAGCGGCCTCTCCTGCGTCGGGTTGAACCCGGCGCTCCACGTCACCGGCACCGACGTCGGCGTCTGCATCTGAAGGATATGACCATGAAGATCTTCGACCGACTGGTGATGGTGATGGTGGTCGCGACGCCCGCGCTCGCGACGGCGCGTCCGATCGAGCTGGGCGTGACGCTCGGCGGGCATGACTTCTCGAGCACGAGCGAGCTCGGCACGGCCGATCGGCCGGAGAACCCGGGGATCGATCCGGCGGGGCTCGTCGGGGTGCGCCTCGGCATCCCCGTGGCCCGGCGGATCGCTGTCGAGGGCGAGGCCGTCACGATGCCGGCCAAGGACGACGTGCTCGGCAAGGCCGTGACCGTTTATGGCCTGCGCGCGCACGTGCGCTTCGACGTGCTGACCGGCAAGGTGCGGCCGTTCCTCGTCGCGGGCGTCGGGATGCAGGCCCTGCGCACCAGCTCGATGCAGATGACGAACGACTCGGACATCGCGCTGCACTGGGGCGGCGGCGTGGCACTCGGCGTGACCCCGAAGCTCGCGCTGCGGCTCGATCTGCGCCAGCTCGTCGTTCCCGGGCGCACGCACAACGGCGCCGTGAGCGACTTCGAGGTGATGGCCGGCGCGACCTACACCATCGGCGGCGCGAAGCGGCCCCGCGTCGTGCTCGCGGCGGTGGCCCGCACGGCGGAGCCCACACCCGATCCGGACCGCGACCGCGACGGCATCGTGAACACGCGCGACACCTGCCCCGATCGTGCCGAGAACGTGAATGGCTGGCAGGACGCGGACGGTTGTCCCGACGAGCCCATCACCGAGCTCACCGGCATCGGGTTCGCGGCCGACTCGGCGCGCATCGACGACGACTCGGACGCGGTGCTGGTGCGCGCGGTCGCGATCCTGACGTCGCACCCGCACCTGTACGTCGAGATCGCGGGCCACACGTCCGCCGAGGGCACGCCCGAGCACAATCGCGCCCTGTCCCTCGATCGGGCGAGCGCGGTCAAGGCCTGGCTCGTCGCGCACGGCGTCGATGCGACCCGCCTGTTCGCCGTGGGTCACGGCACGGACGAGCCGCTCGCCGACAACCTGACCGAGATCGGGCGGCGCACGAATCGGCGCATCGAGTTCCGGATCATCGGAGCACCGTGATATCGCGGCACGCCCGATGACTCCGTGTCCGCCGGATGATCTGCTGGCGGCCCTCGTGCAGCGGCACCTCGAGGGGACCGTGCACGCGCAGGTCACGGACCACGTGGACGAGTGCGTCGGCTGCCGACAACTGTTGATCGCGGCCGTGCGCGGCGGGATGGCCGCCGAGGTGCTGACGGTCGACGGGCATGGTCCGCTCGCGCACGGCACGCGAGACGCGGACGATCCGGCGACCGATGGGGGGAGCGACCGGGTGATGCCGGGCGCGCGCGATGCGATCGGAACGCGCGTCGGTCGGTACGTGCTGCGCCGGCTCCTGGGCGTGGGCGGAATGGGGCGCGTGTACGAGGCATTCGATCCCGAGCTCCACCGCGCGGTCGCCCTGAAGATCATCCGCGCGGAGCTCGCGGGGCGCACGGACCTCGCCGACCGCCTCGTGCGCGAATCCCGGATGATGGCGAAGCTCGCGCACCCGGCGGTGATCGCCGTGCACGATGTCGGGCGCGACGGCACGACCGTGTTCATCGCGATGGAGCTGGTGCGCGGCGAGACGCTCGGCACGTACGTGCGTCGCCTGCAGCCGTCGTGGCGCGACGTGGTCGGGTGGCTGGTGCGTGCGGCCGACGGGCTCGCGGCCGCGCACGCCGCGGGGATCGTGCATCGCGACCTCAAGCCCGACAACGTGCTCGTCGCGGTGACCGGGGACCGGGTGGACCGCGTGGTGGTCACCGACTTCGGAATCGCGCGTCCCGTCTCGACGGGCGACGCGGGCCGCGACTCGGCGAGCGAGCTCCGCGGGTCCGGGCGGCTGGATCTGACGGACACCGGCGCCGCCATCGGCACGCCCGCGTACATGCCTCCCGAGCAGCTCGAGGGCCGGGCCGTGGACGTGCGCGCGGACCTGTTCGCGTTCGCGGTCACCGCGTGGGAGCTGCTGTACGGGAACCGGCCGTTCGCGGGCACGGATGCGGGCGCGCTCGTCCGCGCGATCGCGGCGGGTCCGCCGCCGCTCCCACGGGGCTCGCCACCGCGAGGGGCTGCGCCACCGCGGCGGATCCACCGCGCGCTCGCGCGGGCCCTCGCGTCCCGGCCGGACGACCGTGGCACGCTGGCGGAGCTGCGTGCAGAGCTCGCGCGGGCGGTGGCGCCGAGCCGGCGTGGGCGCGTGGCTGCCCTCGCCGTCACCGTGGCCGCGGTCGCTGCCCTCGGCGCACTCGGGACTGTGCGCATGCTGGGCGCGCGTCCGGCAGCCGCCGCATCACCGTGCGACGCGACGGCAGCGGCGTTCACCCGCGAGCTCGGGGTGCGCCACTGGCAGCTCCACCTGACGCTCGCCGCTTCGCCCGAACGCGTTCCCGTGATCGCCGCCATCGATCGGCATGCCCGCGAGTGGCTCGCCACGGAGCGCGCGGTGTGCACCTCCTCGGAGCGTGCGCTCTCGGGCGAGGTCGGGTCGTGTCTGGAGGCGCGCCGGCAGGAGCTGGTGGGCGTCGTCGCGGAGCTCGCGCTCGATCCCGGCCAGGCGACCACGATGGTGCGGTTGATCGGCGACGCCCGGCGCTGCGCTCGGCCCGCGCCGGGGTTGCTGCTCGCCCGCGTCCCGGCGGATCCCGCGATCCGTCATCGCGTCACGACGCTGCGCCGTCAGCTCTTCGTCGCCGAGACGATGCGAGACCACGGGCAGTCCGCGGCGGCCATCGCCTCGGCCACCGCCGTTGGCACCGAGGCGAGCGCGCTGTGGCCCCCGCTCCAGGCCGAGGCCGCGTACGTGGCGGCGACGGCCGAGCTGTACGGCGGCGATAGCACCAAGGGCGCGACGGCTCTGCGCGACGCGGCGGCGCTTGCCGAGCGCGTGCACGAGGACTTCATCGCTGCCAACGTCTGGACCTCCCTCGCGCAGGCCAGCACATCCAGCTCGGGGGATCCCGAGCGCGGGCTCGAGTACATCGGCTATGCGGCGGCCGCGGCCGCGCGCCTCGGAAACCCACCCGATCTCGTGTCGATGATCGAGTACACGCGCGGAATCGCGCTGATCGATGCGGATCGCGGTCGCGAAGGCGAGACGGTGCTGCTGGCGGCCGAGCGGGTGGCGCGGACGGGCGACTCCGATTTCCTGCCGGAGATCGTGCAAGGGCTCGGCTACTACTACGAGGACCAGCTGCGCTACGACGAGGCGATCGGCTACTACCGACGCGCACTTGCGCTCGCGAGCGCGCACCCCGACGACTCCCCGAGCATCCTCATCAATGTCTACGAGCGGCTGTCGTCATGCCTGGCCGCGCAGGTCCACCTCGAGGATGCGGAGCGCATGGCGCGGGTCGCGGTCACCCTCGCGTACCAGCACTCCGGCGAGGACAACGAGGATCGCTACGTCGCCTCCGTGAATCTCGCGAGCATCCTGCTCGACGCAGGTCGGGCCCAGGACGCACTCGAGCTGGTCCACGCCGCCCGCCTCGCGCTCGGTCGGATCCTTGGCGAGCGCAGCAGCCGGTACGCCGAGGTGCTCGCGCTCGAGGCGGTGGCACTCGGCGAGCTCGACCGGATGCCGGAGGCGGCCGTGATGGTGGATCGTGCCTGCGACCTCGCCGCGCTGACGGCGGGCGCCGCCAGCATCGGCGCGGCCGAGTGCTGGCTCAATGCGGTCGATTCGTTCGAGGCCGTCGGCAAGACGGCGGTGCTGCTCCAGCACCTCGACACCGCGCTCCCGATCCTCGAGCGCGGCTATGGACCTCAGCACGGCGAGGTGGGCGCGCTGCTGCTCGACCGGGGCAGCCTGCGGGCGCGGACGGCCGCGACCCGTGCCGAGGGGATCGCGGATCTCGAGCGCGCGATCGCGGTCTTCGAGCGGGCGCAGCTGGAGCCTGGTTACCTCGCAGCCGCTCGGTGGGAGCTGGGTGCGGCGGTGCTCGCGACGGACCCGCGGCGCGCCCGGACGCTGATCGTGGCCGCTGTCGATGGGTTCGCACGCGCGAACCGGAGCTGGAAGCGACGCTCGAAGCTCGCCTCGGCATGGGTCGGGGCACATCCCGGGCCATGAGCGGGCCGGGTCCGCGCCCGGCTCCGGCGGCCAGCGGTTCAGGCGGGGTCGAGGCTGGCGGGCAGGAGCTGAGACAGGCTGACGTCGAGCTGGCTCTGGACGAGCGCGGTGACGCGATCGAGCTCGGTGGCTGACAGCGCGAGTCGCGCCGCGAGCAGATCGCGCGTCCCACCCAGCACGGCGTCGCAGGCGCGCTGGATCCAGCGCGCGGACGTCGCGCGGTGCACGCCGTAGACGGCGCCGATCTCGTCGATCGAGAGTGCATCGACGAAGCTCAGCCGCAGCACGGCGCGCGCTCGCGGCTCGAGACCAGCCACGACGTCGCGCAGGGCGTGACCGAACGCCTCGCGATACTGGTGCTTGATCAGCTCGAGCTCGGGATTGCCGGTCGAGATGTCGGCGAGCGCATCGGTCCAGCGATCGTCGGCGGGGACCTCGCGCGCGCGCTGCTGCGATCGCACGAGCATCAACGCGACCCGAGCGCCCGCGATGCCGACCCACGCGCGCAGCGGACCGCGCCCGGCGTAGTCGGAGATCCGGGGGCGACCGTCATCACCGCCGACGAGCAAGGTCGCGCGCAGCCGCTGGAGGGCCTCGTCGACGAACGCGGGCGCACTGTCGATCGACCGGATGGCGGCGCGGGCCGCGGGCAGCACCTCGCGCTCGAATCGGGCGATGGCGACGTCGTCGCGCGCCAGGCACGCCGCCGCGAGCGCCACGTCGTCCGCATACCGAGCTCCGTCCACGCCCTCCGCGACCGCCACTGGCCCGATCCTACCGCAACGCGAACGCGGATGGGTCCGGCGCGCTCAGGCGTCGATCACGACCGTCGCCGTGGTGGCCCGGGCCTGGCACGCGAGGATGAGGCCGCCCGCGCGGTCCGCTGCCGACAGCGCGTCCTGCACCGCCATCGCGACGGAGCCCGATACGAGCTTGCACTTGCACTGCCCGCAGATGCCAGACCGGCACTCGAAGGGGATCTCGACGCCCGCGTCCTCGGCCGCCTCGAGCACGGTCAGGGATGCGGGCAGGTCGGTCGTGGTGGCCGACCTCGCGAACGTGACGGTCGCCTCGTCGACGATCGCGGCCGGTTCGCCGTCCGCGGCGGGCGCGGTGGCAGCGGCAGCAGCGGACACCTCGGTCGATGCCGCCGTGGGTGTCCCGGGCGGCGATACGAACGCCTCCTCGTGGATCTCGGCGGTCGGCACCCCCATCTCGACGAGCAGCGCGCGGGTCGCGACCATCATCGGTCCAGGACCGCAGAGCAGGATGGGCCCGTGCGAGAGCCCCGGCGTCACGCGGTCGAAGAGCTCGCGCGTGATGCGTCCGCGAGCGCCGGTCCAGGTCGGATCGGCATCGGCGCCCTCCGAGAGGGTGATCGTGACGTGCAGGTTCGGGAATCGCTGCTGGAGGTAGGCCAGCTCGGACTCGAAGATCACGTCGGTTCGCGTGCGCACGCCAAACACGAGATCGATCCGGCCGGGCCACCCGCGATCCGTGAGGCTGCGGACCACGCTCATCATCGGCGTGATGCCGACCCCGCCGGCGACGAGCACGATGCGCTCCGCCTCGTGCCCCGCGAACACGAACTTGCCGGCGGGCGCGCTGATCGTCACGAGGTCGCCCTCGGCCACGACGTCGTGGAGGTAGTGCGACGCGTAGCCATCGGCCGCGCGCTTGACGGAGATCTCGCAGTAGCTCGCCCGCGTAGGCGAGGACGCGATCGTGTACGACCGATGGACCCGGACGCCGCCGATCGGCAGCGCGATGTTCAGGTACTGGCCGGCCACGTGCTGGAACGGCAGGGGACCGCCGTCGGTCGCGACGAACCGGAACGTCTTCACGTCGGGCGTCTCCCGGAAGATGCGCGCGACCCGGAGCTCGCCCGACCAGAACGGCCGGTTCGTGCCGGCCTTGGCGCCCTTGCGCGCGACCCGCAGCTTGCCGTGGAGCGAGGCGACCTCGGCGTGGAGGTCGAAGTAGTGCGCGGCGATGCGATACGCGAACAGCGCGCCGACCGCGATCCCGAACGCGATCGGCCAACCGTGGTCGGCCTTCACGAGCAAGTAGAAGTGCACGACACCCGCCGCGATCGCGACGTACGTGAGCCGGTGGAGCAGCTTCCAGCGCTTCGCTCCGAGCCGCGTCACCATGCCGTCCGTCGACGTGACGGCGAGCGCGATCAGGATCAGCAGCGAGCCCGTCCCGAACCACAGGTACACGCGGGTCACGATCTCCTCGAGCGTGCTGCCGAGGCTGCGCTCGCGGTCGAACCAGAAGAAGATCAGGAAGTGCGTCGCGATGTAGAGCGCCCCGAACACGCCGATGTTGCGGCGCACCGCGATGAGCGTGTTCCACTTCGCGAGCCGCCGCAGCGGGGTGATCACGAGCGAGAGCGTGAGGCAGACGAGGCCGACCATGCCGGTCGAGCGGATCGCGTAGTTCACGCCGTTCACGCCCAGCGAGCCGCGGTACGCATCCCACAGCAGGATCGCGAGCGGCACGGTGCCGCAGACATTCACGAGCAGCTTCGCGAAGCGTGCGTCGAACACCGGCCGCGCGGGCAGAGCGAGCCCGATCGCGATCGGGCTCCGGGGCAGGGTCGGGCTCGGGCTACGCCGTCCCGGCACAAGAGGGTCCCGACGGGCTTCGCCCGTCACCCTCCTAGGCCGTCCCGGCACAAGGGGGTCCCGACGGGCTACGCCCGTCACCCTCCTAGTAGTAGACATTGAGGTCCATGCCCGTGTAGAGGCTCGCGACCTGGTCGCCGTAGCCGTTGAACATCAGCGTCTGGCGGCGGCCGGAGTCGCCGATGCGCTGCTCGGTGGCCTGGCTCCACCGCGGGTGGGCGTGGTTCGGGTTCACGTTGCCGTAGAACCCGTACTCGCTCGCCGCGAACCGGTTCCACGAGGTCGGTGGCATGTCCGCGACGAGCGTGATCTTCACGATCGACTTGATGCCCTTGAACCCGTACTTCCACGGCGTCACGAGCCGCACCGGCGCCCCATCCTGCGGCGGCATCGCGTGGCCGTAGAGTCCAGTCGCGAGCAGCGCGAGCGGGTTCATCGCCTCGTCGAGGCGTAGCCCCTCGACGTACGGCCACTTCAGAATCGTCGACGCCTGGCCGGGGAGGCGCTTCGGGTCGTACAGGGTCTCGAATGCCACGTACTTCGCGGCGCTCGTGGGCTGCACCGCCGCGATCAGCGCGCGCAGCGGGATGCCCGCCCACGGGATGACCATCGACCACGCCTCGACACAGCGCATGCGATAGATGCGCTCCTCCGCCGGCGCGAGCTTCTTCAGGTCATCGAGATCGAACGTCCGCGGCGCCCCGACCAGCCCGCCGACCTCGACCTTCCACCCGCTCGTATCGAAGGACGCCGCCATCGCCGCGACGCCATCCTTGTTCGTCGTGAACTCGTAGAAGTTATTGTAGTTCGTGATCTTCTCGCGCGGGGTGAGCGCGTCGACCCTGGGGTCAGCGACCGCGAAGCCGCTCGCCACGGCGTCGGCGGGATGGACCAGCCCATCGAGCGCGGCGGTCTTCGTGTCGACGAGATCGACCCCGTTGAGCTTGCGATACAGGAGGCCTGTCGCCGCGGCCCCCGCCGCCACGATGCCCCCGCGCAGCAGGTTGCGCCGATTGAAGTAGAGCTCGGGCGGCGTGACTTCGGATTCGAGCGACACGACCCATGATACGCCTGCCGCCGCGCCCGGTTACGCCCCGGCCGGCCTGCCTGCCTAGAAGCGCAGGCCGAGGTGGAGCTGGATCGTGTGCGACGTGGTGGCGTCGCGGACGTTCGACACGCCGGTCTCCGCATCCGTCCCGAACCCGTACTTGCCGCCCTCCACCGGGTCACCCGGGTGGGACAGCGCCGCGAACGGGAACAGCACGCCGTAGGCGATCCCCGCAGAGAGCCCGCCCGTCGCATACGACAGGTCCGCGTTGAACTCGGTGCCGAGCATGCGCGCGTTCCCCGGGGTCGCGACCTTGTTGAGCGCGTACGAGGTGATGTTCGCGAACTTGAAGCCGATCGACTTCGTGAAGTCGTAGCCGAGGAACGGCTTCACGTAGCCCGCGTTCGTGACCGCACCGATCAGGTGGCGGAACAGGATCATGTCGATGCGGTAGTCGCGGTCGTACAGGAACTGGGTCAGCTTGTGGTCGTCGTTGGCGTTGTTGCCGAGCTCGTTGCGGTACGCGATGTTCGTGCGGCCCGGCACGGTGTTGTCCCACTGGTCACCAGACGCGGCGCCCGACTCGACGCCGATGCGGAGCTTGCCCTCGACGCCCTTCCACGTGAAGCGGCCGCTGCCGCCGTACTTGCGCACGTCGACATCCGTGAGGCCGACGGCGTAGTCCTCGAGGCTCGCGATGTGGCCGAGCTGCGCGCTGAACTCGCCCTCGAGCTGGATGTGCTTGTACGCGAACTTCAGCCACAGGTCGGGCGAGTACATCTTGAGGCCGCGCTGCGTGTAGCGCGACGGCGTGCCCGTCGCCGGGGTCACGACGTTCGGCGCATCGCCGAGCTTGTAGCCCGAGAGGTTCGTGTCCCACTTCTGCTGGCGGTACTCGAAGTACACGCCGTAGTTGAACGCGCGTGCGCCGCGATCGACCTTGTCGCGGAAGTCCTGCGGCGCGTCGAGGCGCGAGATCACGCCGACGTACGAGGTGACGTCGTCGCTGTCGTCGAGGTCCCACGGGTGGCCCTCGCGGCCCTTGTTGGCATCCGTCTGGTTCGACGTGAGGCGCGTGGAGCTCCAGTCCGTCGCCAGCATGCCGCGCAGCTTCGTGCCGGGAATCGGCGCCGAGAAGCTCGCGCGATCGACGGTGTCGCCGTAGTCGGCGTCGAGGTCGATGAGCCCCGTCGCGGGATCGACATCACCGCTGTTGTGCTGGATGCCCATGCCCCAGTGGTTCGGCTGGCGGCCGACCTTGAGGATGCCGAGCGGGAGCGCGACCTCGGCCCACGCCCGCTTCACGCGGACGGAGTCGATGTTGCTGTTCACGCCTGCCTGCGGCGCGTCCTGGCTCTGCGTGAACGCACCGAGCGGGGCGTCGTTCGAGCGATCGCCATCGGTGTTGTCGTAGGCGCCGGTGTACGACTCGAACGCAGGCGTCGAGCCGAGCACGAGGTTGTCGAGCAGGTCTGCCTGCACGTGCACCGAGGTGCCCTCGTTCAGGTTGATCGTCGGCTCGAGGCGAAGCCGCATGTTCGCGCTCGAGAGCGACCCGTCGCACGGGTGGCCCTGGGTGGTGGCTCCGCAGCCGAGCGCGCGCGGGAACGGCGCGCCGCCGAGCGCGACATCGTCGACGAAGCCCTCGTTGAAGTTCTTGAACCAGTCCGTGCGGAGCCGGTAGTAGCCATCGATCTCGAACAGCGGCTTGCGCTTGCGGCGGCTCTTCGGCGGCGGCAGCGTCGGCGTGGTGGGCTGGAGTCCGGGGAGCTTGGGCGCTGCCTCGGCGACGCCTTCCTTCTTCGCGTCCTCGCCGGGACTGCCGGGCCCGCCCGCGCCGCCAGGACCGCCGAGGCCGCCACCCCCGCCACCGGGCGAGATCTGAGCCTCGGCCGTGCCTGCCACCAGGAGCAACCCGGACAGCACGAAGAACCTACTGGACCGGGTGATGGTGCGGGGGCGTGCAATCAAATAAGTCATAGGAACCACGAGCGATTTGGTCGCCGAAGGCGGCGGACTATAAGCAGGGTGACTTCCGTGGGTCAAACGGGCGGGACATCGTTTCACGCGCAACCCAGACACGTGGTTCCAGGGTCTTCTCGCTATGGTGAAGCGAATGCCTACTGACCTCGCGAACCGCCCGCGCGTTGCCTGGCTCGTCGCGATCACCTGCACGAGCGCCCTCGGTGCGATGGGTGCGATGGGTGCGATG
>JAYSYE010000269.1:0-5442 GCA_043716635.1 Deltaproteobacteria bacterium
GTCGGCCCGCATGGCGGCGAGCAGTCCGCGCCCGGCCTTCGGGATCGGGTAGGGGTGCCGGCCGGTCAGCAGCTCGTACAGGACCAGCCCCAGGGCGTACAGGTCGCTGCGGGCGTCGATCGGCCGGCGCACGTCGCCGAGGAACGAGTCGAGGTGCTCGGGCGACATGTACAGCACGGTGCCGCCGACGGCCGGCGACGCCGCGCCGGCCCCGGTCTCGTCGGCCAGGTTGAAGTCAAGGAGCATCGGCTGGCCGTCGTCGGCGAGCAGCACGTTGTCGGGCTTGAGGTCGCGGTGCACGAATCCCTTGTCGTGCGCGGCCGTCAGCGCGCTCGCCACCTGGTCGAGCACGGACGCCCCCTCGCTCGGATGGAGCGCGCCGCGCTTCAGGCGCTGGCGGAGGGACTCGCCGATCAGCAGATCCATGATGTGGTACGCGCGGCCATCGGGCAGGGTTCCGAACGCGAAGATGTCGATGATGTTCGGGTGCCCGATCTGGTTCACGGCACGCGCCTCCTGGATGAAGCGCTCCAGCGTCAGCGGCGATTGCGAGACCTCCGGTCGCAGCACCTTCACCGCGGCGTGCTTGCCGATCACGGGATGCAGCGCGCTGTACACGTGCCCCATCCCGCCTCGGCCGACCTCGCGATCGATGATGTATCCGCTGACCTCGTAGCCCTTCGGGAGACCCGCGTCCCGAGCGCTGGCGTGCTCGTGGGCCGCGTCGGGAGGCGGCGCGACGGCGGCCCGGTCCCGCGTCAGGCGGTCATCCTCCCCGTCCTCCTCGTCCTCGTCCTCCACCACCAACGTGAAGTGTACCTCTACAGCGTCGCGAGGAATGCGAGCAACGCCGCGCGATCCTGCGCGTCCGCGGTCCGGAACGCATCGCTCGCGGCCTGCGCCTCGCCGCCGTGCCACAGGATCGCCTCCGCGAGCGAGCGCGCGCGGCCGTCGTGGAGGAACGTCGCGTCGGGCGCCACGGTCTGGGCGAGCCCGAGCCCCCACAGCGGCGGTGTCCGCCACTCGAGTCCGGTCGCCGCGAAGTCGGCACGCGTATCCGTCAGCCGGTCGCCGACATCGTGCAGCAGCAGATCGGTGTACGGATGGATCGTCTGGTCGGCGAGCTGCGCGATCGTGTGGGGCCCCGTCACGAGCGTCGGCGTGTGGCAGCTCGCGCACCCGAGATCATCGAACAGGGCCCGCCCGCGCTGCGCGACCGACGATCGCGGCGCCGCCGCCGGCACCGCGATCGTCGCGACGAAGAACGCCGTGTCGTCGAGCTGCTGATCCGAGAGCTCGGTCATCCCGTCGCGCTCCGGCACCACGCGATTCGTGAGCCCGATGTCGTTGGCGAAGGCGCCGCCCGTCTGCTCGACGAGCGACGCGACGCTCGCCTTGTGACCGAAGCGCCCCAGCGTCATCGCACCCGCGCGCGCATCCCACACCTCGTTCGGCCGCCCCGAGATCCCATCGCCGTCGGCGTCGTCCGGATCGGCCAGCGCGCGGATCGTCGCCTCCGGCACGGCCTCGAGCAGGCCGAGGCCGAACACGACCTGCGCCTGGCGATACGACAGCTGCGTGCCCGCGGGCAGGCTCGAGCCATCCGGGCGCGTGACGAGGATCCGGGGCTCGCGCATCGGCTGTACGGTGCCGTCGCCGAAGGTGACCTCGGTCTCGATCCACGACAGCGCCACGTTGCCCTCGGGCAACACGGAGTCGCCGTGATCCTGCAGCTGCAGGCCGAGACCCGGCACGGGCACGGGACCGCCCGGGACATCGGGGGTGCCCACCGGCATGCTGATCCGCACGAGCGCCTCCGACCCGAACACGCTCGGGCCGATCTGCGACATCCCGCGCCCGTTGCCGGTGTGGCAGTGGATGCACGCGCTGTGGTTGAACAGCGGTCCCAGCTGGGGCGGCTGCCACTCGAACGCGAACGGACCGCTGCCCCCGCGGTGCCGCTCGGCCTGCGCGCGATCGAGGCCCGGCAGAGGATGCGTGTAGGCCGTGGTGCTCCGATCGGCGACCGTGTTCGTGCCGCCCTGCTGCAGCTCGCGCTCGCTCGTGCCGTCATCGCCACAGGCCGCGAGAAACCAGCAGATCACGAGCGAGCGTCGCACGCCGCAACGATAGCGCCCGTGCACCTCCGATCAACCGGGAAACGTCATCGACCGGGAAACGTGGGCAGCGTCTCGCCCGCGACGAGCTGCTCGTAGGTCTCCCGGGGGCGGATGACCACGAACTCGCCGCCGCACACGAGGACCTCGGGGGCCCGCGGCCGGCTGTTGTAGTTCGACGCCATCGCCGCGCCGTACGCGCCCGCCGCACCGATCCATACCAGCTCGCCCTGCGCGAGCTCCGGCAGCTCGCGATCGCGGGCGAAGAAGTCGCCGGTCTCGCAGATCGGACCCACGATGTCCGTCGTGATGGTCGGTCGCCCCGGTGCGGAGACGGCCTTGATCGGGTGGTACGAGCCATAGAGCGCCGGGCGCATCAGGTCGTTCATGGCCGCATCGACGATCGTGAAGTGCTTCGCCTCGTTGCGCTTGCGATACACGACGCGCGTCACGAGCGCGCCGGCGGCCCCGACGATCACGCGGCCCGGCTCGGTGTAGAGCTCGAGGCCGAGCTCCATCAGCGGTGCCAGCGCCGCGCGCACGGCGACGCCGTAGTCGGCGGGGGTCGGCACCACGTCACCCTTGCCGTAGTCGATCCCGAGCCCACCGCCGATGTCCACGTGGTCGAGCGTGATGCCGTCGGTGCGCAGCTCCTGCACGAGCTCGACGAGGCGCGCGATCGCGTCGCTGAACGGCGACGTCTTGATCAGCTGCGAGCCGATGTGGAAGTCCACACCGCTGATCTGGAGGCCCGTGCGCGTCGCCGCCTCGCGCAGCAGCGCGCGCGCCTCGCCCATCCCGACGCCGAACTTGTTCTGCTTGAGGCCCGTCGAGATGTACGGGTGCGTCTCCGGATCGACATCCGGGTTCACCCGCAGCGCGAACTTCACCCGCGCGCCCGCGCCTCGCGCGACCTCGTCGAGCACGACCAGCTCCTCCGCGGACTCGACGTTGAAGCAGCCGATGCCAGCGGCGATCGCGGCCGCCATTTCCTCGCGGGTCTTGCCGACGCCGGAGAACACGACCTTCGCCGGGTCGCCGCCCGCGCGCTGCCACCGGTACAGCTCGCCGATCGACACGATGTCGGCACCGGCGCCGAGCTCGACCAGCACCGCGAGCACGCCCAGAGTCGAGCAGGCCTTCACCGCGTAGCAGACCCGGTGCGGGATGCCGGCGAGCGCCGCATCGAACGCCCGATACGCCCGCTCGAGCTCGCCCTGGCTGTACGCGTAGAACGGCGTTCCCACCGCGTCCGCGATGCGCGCCAGCGGCACGCCTTCGCAATGCATCTCGTCGTCGCGATACTCGAACGGACCGGTGGCCATGGGTGCCGTCTATAACAGCTCCGCATCGACGCGATCGAGCGCCGCCAGCACTTGTGCGCGCGCGGGACCGCCCGGGACATCGCGGCGATCGACGGCGCGGACCGGATCGAGCCACGACGCGACATCCGCATCGAATGCGGGGTGTCCGGCGCGCAGCTCGTCGAGCGACAGCGCCGCCAACTCGACCCCGCGCGCGCTCGCGGTGCGCACGAGGTGCCCGGCGACATCGTGCGCCTCGCGGAAGGGCACGCCCTTGGTCACGAGGTAGTCGGCGAGCTCCGTCGCCACGAGATAGCCACTGTCGATCGCGGCGCGCAGGCGCGGGACGTCGAACACGAGCGTCGCGATCATCCCGCGCGCGACCTGGAGGCTCGACTCGAGCGTCTCGACGGCGTCGTAGAGCGGCTCCTGCGTCTCCTGGAGATCCTTGTTGTACGCGAGCGGCAGGCCCTTCACGACCGTGACGAGCGTGACCCAGGCGCCGATGACCCGGCCGCTCTTCGCGCGGACGAGCTCGGCGAGGTCGGGGTTCATCTTCTGCGGCATCAGCGAGGAGCCCGAGCAGTAGGCCTCGCCGATCTTCACGAATGCGAACTCGGACGTCATCCAGAGCACGAGCTCCTCGCCGAGTCGGGAGAGGTGCACCTGCGCCAGCGCGCACGCGGCCACCAGCTCGATCGCGAAGTCGCGGTCGCCCACGGCATCGAGCGAGTTCGTGGTGATGCCCGCGAAGCCAAGCGAGGTGGCGACCCGGGCGCGGTCGATCGGCAGCGTGGTGGCAGCGAGGGCGCCCGAACCGAGCGGTGAGACGTCGGCACGGCGCGCCGCGTCCGTGATCCGACCGCGGTCGCGCGACAGCATCGCCTCGTACGCGAGCAGGTGGTGCGCGAGCCGCACGGGCTGCGCACGCTGCAGGTGCGTGTAGCCGGGCATCAGGGTGTCGATGTGGGCTCGCGCCTGCGTGGAGAGCGCGCGGCGCATCTCGTCGATCGCGGCCACGAGCCGGCTCGCGGCGGCGCGCGCGTAGAGCCGCAGGTCGGTCGCGACCTGGTCGTTGCGACTGCGGCCCGTATGCAGGCGGCGCCCGGCATCGCCGATCTGCTCGACGAGGCGGGCCTCGACGTTCATGTGCACGTCCTCGAGCGCCTCGTCCCACGCGAGCTCGCCCGCCGCGAGCTGACCCTCGACTCGCCGCAGGCCCGCTGCGATCGCGGTGGCATCTGCGGCCGAGATGATCCCCTGCGCCGCGAGCATCTCCGCGTGGGCGATCGAGCCGGCAACATCGTGCGGCAGCAGCCGCTGATCGAACGCGACCGACGCGTTCATCGCGGCCGCGACCGGGTCGAGCGCGCCTTCGAACCGCCTGCCGCGTGCGCCTTTGGCTCCACTCATGGCCCGCAATATACGGCGCATCCGTGGCGACGGATGCGCGTACGGCTCATCCGTGGCGACGGATGCGCGTGCGGCTCATCCGTGGCGACGGAGGAAACGTCGGTGCCACCAGGTCGCAGACTTGCGCGCATTCGGGGTGGCTCGCACGATGGCGCCATGATGAACGCGATGCCGAGCATGATGAATGCCCAGATGCCGATGAACCCGATGATGGGTCAGATGCCGATGATGGGCATGATGAACCCGATGATGGGCATGAACCCGATGATGGGCATGATGAACCCGATGATGGGCATGAACCCGATGATGGGCATGAACCCGATGATGGGCATGAACCACATGATGGGTCAGATGCCGATGATGGGCATGATGCCGATGATGGGCATGGGCATGCCGATGATGTGCAAGATGACGTGCGAGATGTCCAAGGACGGCATGGTCATGAAGATGATGCCGATGGACATGGCGCAGATGGACATGATGAAGGACCGCATGGCCACGATGCAGTCGATGATGACGGCCGGCATGCCGTGCATGATGATGTGCGGCGGCATGCCGATGATGATGTCGTCGGCGCCCGTGCCGTCGGCACAGTAGCCGCTCGTCAC
>JAYSYE010000270.1:0-5441 GCA_043716635.1 Deltaproteobacteria bacterium
AGGGCTGCCGCGCGCTCGAGCCGAGCGAGCTGATCGCGGCCGGCGACGAACACGAACTTCACCTCCGCGTGCTGCAGGATGTACGCGACCTGCTCGGGCGTCGACGCCGGATAGATCGGTACGAACACCGCGCCCGCCGTCTGGATCCCGAGCGCGGCGCTCGCCCACGCGACGGAGTTCGGCGCATAGATGGCCACGCGGTCACCCGGTGCCACGTCTTGCTCCACGAGCCAGCGCGCGACGCCGCGGATCTGCGTCGCGAAGTGGCCCCACGTCACGGGCTGCCACGCGCCGCCGGTCCGGACCTGGAAGCGGGCCCGATGCCGGTGTGTCGGCAGCCGGTCGAACACGAAGCGCGGTGCGGGCTTCATCTCGAGCAGATGAGTGACGTCCATGGCGCTACTCTCCGTGTCCTGGGCCCGCGGCCCGGGCGACCTGATCGGTGAGTCGCTCTTCGAGGTCGAAGAGGCGGCTCTCGAGCTGATTGAGCTTGTGGAGCGAGCGCTCCTGGTCCTTGCGCGTCGGGAGCCCGATCACGGACCACCACGCGGTGGTGACGCGGTCCGCCGCAGCCTTTGCCTTCATGACCGCCGACAGGAGGCTCGCCGCGGGGCGGAGCATCGCGGGGCTGGCGAGCAGCTTGTCGGTGTACTGCGAGGTCGCGGCTTCCCACGCGGTGAAGCCCTGTTTCCAGCGGTCCCAGATCATGGCTGTCCTCCCAGCGCAAAGCGTCGCAGATAGCTCGCGGTCGTGAAGTCGGGGTCGGGCTCGTTCGGGTTGCTCTCCGCCCGCGCCAGCTCGCCGAAGCACTCGAACAACCACAGCGTGGTGCGCTTCGTGATGACGGGCGTGCCCGTGCTCGGCTTGCGCGTGACCCGTGTGCGCACGCGCAGGACGGGCGAGAATCTCACGTAGGGTAGGTCGAGTCGGCCCGTCCCGCTGACGTCGACGCTCAGCTCGTCGGTGCCGATGAACGGCAGCCCCGCGATGATTCCGTCGGGGATCGCGGCCGTCACCGTGTACGCGAGGCCCTCCACGATCGGGAAGCGCAGCACGGGCAAGGGCTGCGGGTACCGCACGAGCGTCTTGCCGGCAGGCGGGCTCTCGTCATGGGACGCGATGCCATCGAGCCAGAGCGCCTGTGCGTCCTGGTGATAGATCCCGTCGAGCCCCGATCCGGCCGCGACGGTGAACTGGCCCTGGGTGAAGCTCGCCGCGTACCACTGGGCGCCGAGCGCGGTCGGGCCGAGCTCGATCACGACGTCGTCGGGGAGCTCCTGCGAGAGATCGTAGACCCGCGTGTCACCTCGCACGGTGCCGACGGCGTCGAACGCGCGACCCGTGCCCGTGTAGTAGGTGCTCGTCGCGCCGAGCGCGATCGGCAGCTCGTCGGCGGTGATGGCACCATCCCGGTTGGGTACGCACGCCGGCAGCGACACGGGCACGTCGGGCTGGGGCGTGAGGTTGCCGTCGACGCCGCAGCCCGCGAGGCCGGCCATCAGGAGGAAGGTGCGGATCGACATCAGTACACGAACCCCAGTCGCGCCCGGATCGTCTGCGCAGGGCGCGCGGCGAGGGTGGTGCTGTCAAATGCTGGGCCGGGGAGGAGCAGGCCGTAGTCGAGGGTCACCGAGAAGCCGGCGGCGACGTAGCGGAGCTCGGGATCGATCTCGACGCCGAGGTGCCTCGCGCCGCTGGGCGTGGACGTTGCCTCGAGGGCCCAGGAGGCGACCAGCGCGGCACTCGCCTCGAGCCGACTCGAGCCGGCGGTGAGGAGCGCGATCCGCGCGTGAGGGCGCACGTAGACCGCATCGGTGATCGTGCCGATGATCTCGCGGAACAGGATCTGGTCGATGCGAAAATCCGGGTGGAAGCGGAAGTTGTCGACCGTGTGGTCGCTCGGCGCGCTGGCCTGTGGGCCGTCGAACGCGCCCGCCGTGGGGGCGGCCTCGCCGAGCTTCGGGTACGCGCCGAAGCCGGGCGCCGAGTCCCCGCTCGCGAAACCGGTATCGAAGCCGAGCTGCGACGGACCGAGCTCGAAGTCGCTCTGCAGCGCGCCGCCGAGCTGCCGCGAGGTGACGGCCGTCGTGAGCTCGGCTCCCGGGATCAGCGACGGCTGGCCGAGACTCGCGCTCGCGAGCGCGAATTCGCCCTCGATGCGAAAGCGCGCGCCGGTCACGCGCAACCAGGCGCCCGTCGCGAGCGCGGAGAAGTTCCGCGCGGTGAGGTCGGCGCTCGTGAACGCCGTGCGCGGCGTCGCGACCGGCAGGTACGACGCGGGGACGTCGGTGGTCTGCGACCGGGAGGAGACGTACCCGGCGTACTCGACGCTGGTCTCCCCGGCGTCGGTGATGCGCGTGATCGTGGCGGGCGTGTGGACGTGGAACACTGCGCCCGTGATGCCGCCGACGGCGTCGCTCGGCTCGAGCCCGATCGCGCGCGAGCCATCGCGCGATCGCGTGAACGGACCGCGCGAATCGACGTCGTACGCGATCGCCCAGAGGTGGCTCGCGATCGGCGTCACGAACGCGATGCGGTCGGCGGCATCGCCGTGGTCGCAATCCTCGCAGTCGCCGCTGTTGGCCGCGATCCCGAGGCCGAACTGCGTGCCCATGCGTCCGGCGGCGAGGGTGCCGAACGGCGTGAGCGCCTCGGCCCAGCCGCGCTTCACCACGGCGTAGCTCGCCTGCTGACCGCTCGTCGTCGCGGGCGCACCGTTCGCGAGGTCCGGGGTGCCCCCGAGCGCGACGTTGTCGAGCCAGTCGATGCGGCCCTTCACGGCGACGCCCACGCCGCGCGCGTAGATCGCGATATCGGTGCGCGCTCGCAGGTCGCCCTCGTCGAGCGTCTGCCCGCCGCCGAGCGGCACGGCAAACAGCGGCTGGCCGCGCGAGTCGAGGCCGCGGTCGAGATCGAAGTTGTAGAGGCGCGACTCGCGCAGTCGAAGACTGCCGTGCAGCGTGACCTCGGTCGTCTCGCGCGACGCCGCGAACTGCCGCGGCGCGAGCTCGGCTCCGAGGGCCGCGAGGTCCGCGCCGAGAGGCAGGGCGCGCTCGTCGCTCGCTGGCGCGACGAGGTTCACGGGAGGACGCGGGGGGACCGCGACCGGCTCGCCGGCACTCGCGCTCACCGTACTCGCGCGGCCGCCGCCGATGCTCGTGCCGCCATCGCCGCCACCGCCGCCGCCGCCGTTGGCACCGCCGTCGTCGGCACCGCCGTCGTCGGCACCGGGCGTGGTGGACGTGGGCGCAGTCGGGGCGGGCTCGGCAAGTGTGGGCACCGGCGCGAGCGGCGTCGGCGACGGATCGAGGTCGAGAAATGCGGCGAGGTCGCGGGTCGATCGCACGTTCGCCTCGACCTGCGGGATGTGTCCGCAGCGCGGATACGTGATCAGTCGCGCGTCCGCGAGCTCGGCGGCCAGCCGCTGCCCGAATCGGAGGGGCGTGACCTGGTCGTTCTCGCCCCACAGCAGCAGCACGGGCTTCGTGAACGTCGCGAGCGCGGTGTGCAGCGCAGCAAAGTGATGACCGCGGGCCACCGCCAGCGCGGCCGCGACCGTGCCCGGGCGGTCCATCTCGCTCTCGACCCGCTCGACGCGCTGCTGGGTGACCCAGCGCTCGTCGTAGTACGCCATCGGCGCGCGGTCCTCGATGCGCTCCTTGTAGAACAGCGCGAAGATCAGCTCGCCGAGCCCCGGCTTCTGCGCCCAGCGCAGGAACGCCGGGACCTGCTCGTCGTAGACGTACGCGTCGTAGAGCGCGACGCGCCGCACGCGACCGGGGTGAGCCACCGCCATCGCGAGCGCGACCGACGACCCCCAGGAGTGGCCCACGATCGCGACGTCGGTGACGCCGAGCTGGTCGAGCACCGCCCACACGAGCGCCGCCTCGGCCGCCGGGCTGTAGTCGCCGGCCGGACGCGTGGTCCAGCCGAAGCCCTTCAGGTCGACCGCGATCACGCGGTGCGTGGCGGCGAGGGTCGGGATGACGGGAGCCCAGCTGTCCGCCGACGCTCCGTAGCCGTGCAGCAGCACCACGGCCGGACCCTGACCCGCTTCGCGGTAGCGAACATGGACGCCGTCGACCTCCTTGTACGTGAGGCCGGCCGGCGCGCCCTCGAGAGGCTCCGCGTGGAACCGTGGACAGCCGGCGAGCACGCCGAGCGCGGCGACGCAGCCCGCCACTGCCACCCGACGCAGCGCGCGGGTGCTCACGGTGCGAGTCTCCGCACCTCGAGAGGATTGCTGAACTCGGCGCGCGTCTCGTAGTGCTGGGAGCTGACCGTGGCGACGGTGCCGAAGCACTCCGACAGCCACCCGAAGGTGCGCTGCGTCAGCGCTCCCGAGCCTCGGTTCAGGTCGGTGGCGACCCGCAGGACCGGGAACTCGCCGTACGGCGTGGTCATCGTCCCGACCTGGTCGACCGTGGAAGCGTAGGTCTCTCCGTAGAACGCCGCGATCCCCTGGGCGATGCCCGACACCGTCGACGTCGAGCTCCAGGTCGCGCCCGCGCGCACCGGCAGCTGGAGCACGGTCGCGGGTGGGTCGTACTTCAGCTCGGTGCGCGCCGAGCCGCCCTCGGGAGACACGACTCCCAGCAGCGACACGGCCGTATCCGTCACCCGGAACACGCCGACGAGCGTCGAGTCCGCCGCGAGCGTGGTCGCGTAGGTCGCGTCGGGAAACTTGGCCGCCCACCACGTGCCGGTCGGCGCCAGCAGCGCGACGGCGCGATCCTGGTCGCCGGTGAGCTGCGCGGTCAGGTCCCAGTGCCGCAGGTTGTTGGCCGCCGCCGTCCCGGTCGTATCGAAGGTCGCGTTGCTCGCGACGCGGAACGTGGCCATCCGCCCGGCGATCAGCGGCAACTCGGCCCGGGTCACCGCGCCATCGTGATCCGGCGTGCACGCCCCCGACGGAGGCGCGTCGATGCCGGGCGCCGTGTCGAGCGCCGGGTCCGCGTCCACGGCGGCGGCGCAGGTCCCGTCGAGCTTGCAAAACCCGGAGGCGCAGTCGGAATCATGCGCGCAGGCCGGAGCGTCGGACCCGCCCGCGCATCCGATGCTGCAGAGCAACACGAACGTCACGCCGCACGGGGTCTTCATCCGGCGCACGCTACGACCGCGCGGGAAGGCATGTCAATCGCGTTTTTGCACTGCAACAATCAACGTGCTTGCGGTGCAACATCGGACCCACTACGGTCGGCCCGTGGCACCGCCGGTCGTGATCAAGAAGTACGGCAACCGGCGGTTGTACGACACCGGGGACAGCCGCTACGTCACGCTCGACGAGCTCGCCGTGAAGATTCGCACCGGCGCGGACCTGCGCATCGTCGACGCGCAGACCGGCGAGGATCTGACGCAGGCCACGCTGACCCAGCTCGTGCTCGAGACGGGCAACGCCGCGAAGTTCCTGCCCGTCCAGCTGCTCACGCAGATGATCCGGC
>JAYSYE010000028.1:0-7721 GCA_043716635.1 Deltaproteobacteria bacterium
ACGATCGTGTTCGGCCGCAAGATCCGGCGGATGACGCGCGCCGTCCAGGACGAGCTCGCGCAGGTCTCGGGGCAGGTGCAGGAGTCGATCGGCGCGATCGCCACGGTGCAGTCGTTCGTGCGGGAGGGCCACGAGGCCAGGCGCTACCGGACCGGCGTCGAGTACGCGTTCACGAAGACGCTCGAGCTGGTGCGGGCGCGGTCGTGGTTCAACTCGTCGGCGATGACGGCGGGCTACCTCGGGATCGCGCTCGTGATCTGGATGGGCGGGCGCGCGCTGATCCACCACGAGCTGACGGCGGGGGATCTGACGTCGTTCTTCCTCTACACGTTCATCGTGGCCGGGGCGCTCGCCGACCTCGCGGGGCTGTGGGGCTCGCTGCAGCGCGCGGCGGGCGCGACGGACCGGCTGTTCGCCGTGATCGACACGACCGCGGACATCCGGGATCCCGAGGTCGCGAAGGCGCTCCCGCCGGGCCGCGGAGCGGTGCGGTTCGAGGGCGTGTCGTTCGCGTACGCGGCGCGCCCGGGGCAGCCCGTGCTCGTGAACGTCGATCTCGAGATCCAGCCCGGCGAGGTGGTCGCGCTGGTCGGACCGTCGGGTGCGGGGAAGTCGACGATGCTCGCGCTGCTCTACCGCTTCTACGACGTGGACGCGGGGCGCGTGACGCTCGAGGGCGTGGACGTGCGTGACCTGAAGCTCGCGGATCTGCGCCGCGCGCTCGCGATGGTGCAGCAGGAGCCGGTGCTGTTCTCCGGCTCGATCCGCGACAACATCGCGTACGGCCGCGAGGGTGCGAGCGCGGTCGAGATCGAGGCCGCGGCGCGAGATGCGTTCGCGCACGACTTCATCACCGGCTTCCCCGAGGGCTACGAGACCAAGATCGGGGAGCGGGGGACCAAGCTGTCCGGCGGGCAGAAGCAGCGCATCGCGCTCGCTCGCGCGATCGTCGCGAACCCGCGCGTCCTCGTGCTCGACGAGGCGACCTCGAACCTCGACGCCGAATCCGAGGCCGCCGTCCAGACCGCGCTCGCCCGGCTGATGAAGGGCCGCACGACGCTGATCGTCGCTCACCGGCTGTCGACGGTGCGCGACGCGGACCGCATCGTCGTGATCGACCACACCGGCATCGCGGAGCAGGGCCGGCACGCCGAGCTCATGGCCCTCGGGGGGACGTATGCGCGGCTCGTCGAGCGCCAGGTGATCTCGGCGACGGACCTGGCCGCGGCGACCGATCCGGCCCTGATCGTGGCGACGGCGACGGCCTCGGCGACGCCCAGCACCCTCGCCGAGCGCTGATTTCCGCGCGTTGCTGCACTCCTCGCTTCCCGTCGGGCGGCAGCCGGGCGATCGTCGCCGGCGGGACAGGCCGACGATGACAGGGACGACAGGGTTCACCATGGGCATCAGCGGCGGCGTGCGAACGCGAGCACGAACCGCGGCCGGCATCGGAGTCCCGCTCGTGCTCGCGCTGACCAGCGGGGTGACCCACGCCCAGCCCGGCCTGGTGACCGCCACGCGCACGCAGCCCCTGCGCCGGTCGGGCTTGTTTCATCAGGGCATCTCGGTGGAGCCGCTGAATCTCGGCGCGCTGCAGGCGGTGACCTCGCACGGCCACGCCTCCGGCATCGATGTCGGGATCGCGCTCCACTACGACCTCGGGCCGAACTGGTCGCTGCACATGCCGATCGAGCTTGGCGAGGGCGGCTTCGGGGGCGGCGAGGGCTACGGCGAGCTCGCGATCGTCCCCGGCGTGCTCTACCGGTTTCGCGACCGGGACGATCAGCGCTGGGTCCCCTACGTCGGTGGTGGACTGCGCGCCGGCTATGCCGGGGTCGGCAAGACGCTGCTCGGGCAGCCGCTCGTGGTCGCGTGCTGCCACGACTGGGGCGACGACTCCGGCCACACCGGCGCCGGCGATCCGGATGTCGAGGATGGCTCCGCCGCGGGCGCGGAAGCGTGGGCGGGCATCGAGTGGAACCGCACCCGCTGGTTCTCCCTCCAGCTCGCGGGCGCGGTCGCGTACGAGCGCGTCGCCGCCACGAGCGTGATCGTGTTCCGCGAGACGCTCGGGTTTCGCCTGTCGATATAACGAGATCGGTCATCGCCATCTCTTCATGCGCAGCTGTTGCAGCAACGCAGCGCGAGAACCGCCCCGCAGTCCCTGCGCATCCATTTGGTTGCCCGATGCTCGGGTCGCTACTTGACCTGCCGCAGCTTGCGGTGGATGTCGCCGCCAGGGGCGAAATAAAGCTTCTTGCCGACCTTCGTCTGCTGCAGGAACCCCCGCACGACGAGCCCGAGGAGATCGGTTCTCGCAGTCTGGTGAACGACCCGGTGGCTCGTCTGATGTCCCTCGATCGTGATCCTCGCGTCAGGGTGCCGCAGCATGTAGCTCAACACGGCCAGTTGCCGATGGTTCAGATCGTCCTGACCGCGAAGCTGCTTCTCGAGTTCACGAACCTCCTTGGACTTTTTCTTCAGGTAGATCGCGAGCTCGTCGATCGCTTGGCTGAGAACCCCGAGCTGGTTGAGGATGAAGTAGGTGGCATCGTTGTCGTCGGTCTCGGTGTAGATGAACGCTCGGTCGTACTGAATGCGCGACTTCTTGATAACCCGAGAGATCGAGATGAACTCCGTCAACCAGTACCCCTGCCGAAGCATCGACCAGTAAAATAGGACGCGGGCGGTGCGGCCGTTCCCGTCCACGAACGGATGGTCGTATGCCAGCCAGAAATGCACGAGGATCGCGCGCACCACCGGATGGATGAACGGTTCATCTTTCCCGGCGCCGTTTGCAAATGTGCAAAGCAGACCGATGCGTTCCGGGAGCTGCGCAGCAGCGGGCGGCGTGTGCACTACCTCGTCGTCGTGAGGATCGATCACGTGGATCGGTTCGTCCTCCTTTCGAAACCGCCCCGCTGCATCAGGTAGGTCCAGCGTCTCCTTGGTCACGATTGCATGAAGCTCGAGAAGTAGCGGGAGCGTGAGCTCCTCGGTCTTGTGCTCGCGAACCCATTCCATCGCGTAGAAGTTGTTGAGGATCATCCGCTCGCTTTGCGTCCGAGGCTCGCGCTTCGTGCGGATCATTTCCTTCGCCATGTGGCGGGTCGTCGATGCACCTTCGAGCTGGCTCGAACGAAACGCCTCTTCGATGAGTGAGCTCACGATGTATCGATCTCGAACGGCCGGGTTCGTCACGTCTTCTGGAAGCTCGATCCGGCCGCTAGCCTCGCGGTCGACCTCGTGCACCAGCCGCTGAACCATATCGGTCATTCCAAAGGTGAACGGCGTGCCGTTCTGATCGGTGCACGGCAAGCGGCGGCGGATGTTCTGACGCGCAAGCTTGACGACGCTCCACCACTGCTCGTGCGTGATCTCGGGCCGAGGTGGCCGTCGCCGTAGCTCCTCCCAATGCAAGTACTTGCCGTCCTGTTCTGCGGAGAACGCTGCGCTGTCTTTTCGCAGTGCTTCGAGAGAAACCGCTTCCAACGTCGGGGGGATGCGAACGCGGGTCATGTGTTCCTCCTGCTAATTTAGGAACAACTAGTAGCAAGTTAGGAGGAGAACAACTACTAAAAGAGCAGTGATTAGTACTTGGCTGGCAGGACGGAACCTGCTCCCCCGCCTTTCAAGAGCGCGAAAGCGCTGCCAAACTTAAAGCCGGCGTCGGAGCCTCCGGACGCGCGGCTGCATCGGCAGTGGCGGGAGGCTACCAGCGGGTTACTCATGCGAGTCCGCCGAGCGCAGCGGTCGGGGTCACGATCGCTGCGCGGGGCGCGCCGACGTCCTCGCGGCAGGGGCGCGGGCCGGTTGGGCTGGGTCGGCGCGTGGTCCGTCGACATCGTGTGCGGCACCGGGCCCGTCGGGCGCGTCGGCCTCGAGGGAGCAGAGGGGGCAGTCGTCATCGGCGTAGCCGGCGACCGAGAGGTAGCGGCGCGGATCGGAGGGCAGGCGGGCGAGGGCGGCCTCGATCATCACCTTCGCCGCGCCGAGCGGAGCTTCGGCCATCGGTCCGAGCTCGAGGAGGAGCTGCGAGAGCTCGCACTCGAAGGCGTGGATCGCCTGGAGATCGATCGCGTCGACCACGCGCTCGTAGATCACTTCGTCGAGGAGCCTGGCTGCCTGGGCCGGTGAGAGCAGGGGCTTCACGACAGCACCGCCGCCGCGGGTGCCAGCAGCGCGGCGCGCGATAGCTTCATGAGCGCGTCGCGCATCGTGACCTGCAGCGCCGGGTGCTCGTCGAGGTGAGCGAGGGCCTTCTCGCGGCCCTGGCCGAGCTTCTCGCCGCCGTACGAGTACCAGGTGCCCGACTTCTCGACGAGTCCGAGCTTCTCGGCGGTGTCGACGAGCTCGCCGAGCTTGTTCACCCCGGTGCCGAAGAGGATCTCGAAGTCGGCCTCGCGGAACGGCGGCGCGAGCTTGTTCTTCACGACCTTCACCTTGCACTCGCTGCCGATGGTCTCCTCGCCGCGCTTGATCGCCTTCTTGCGCCGGATATCGAGACGGACGGACGCATAGAACTTGAGCGCGTTGCCGCCCGTCGTGGTCTCCGGGTTGCCGTACATCACGCCGATCTTCATGCGCAGCTGGTTGATGAAGATCACGATGGTCTTCGTCCGGCTGATCTGCGCCGTGAGCTTGCGGAGCGCCTGCGACATGAGGCGGGCCTGCAGGCCCATGTGCGAATCGCCCATGTCGCCCTCGATCTCCGCGCGCGGCGTGAGCGCGGCGACGGAGTCGATGACGATCAGATCGATCGCGCCCGTGCGCACGAGCGTGTCGCAGATCTCGAGGGCCTGCTCGCCGCAATCGGGCTGGCTGACGAGCAGATCCTCGAGGTCCACGCCGAGGCGCTTCGCATACGACGTGTCGAGCGCGTGCTCGGCATCGATGAACGCGCACACGCCACCCGCCTTCTGCGCCTCTGCGATCGCGTGCAGCGTCAGCGTGGTCTTGCCGGACGACTCCGGTCCGTAGATCTCGATGATGCGACCGCGCGGCAAGCCGCCCACGCCGAGCGCGACATCGAGCGCGATCGATCCCGTCGGGATCACGTCGACGACCTGCACGGCGCTGCCATCGAGCCGCATGATCGACCCCGACCCGAACTGCTTGTGAATCGCGCGAATGGCCTCGCCGATGCTCTTCGACTTCTTATCTTCCTGCGACGACATGATGGTGGAACCTCCGCGGGCTCCAATTCCACGCGCCGTGCCACGCGCAACGGCGCGAGATCACGATCGCTACGTGTCCGGGGCGTCCGGGCTCCGGTCGCGCTGCGTCCGACGGCCGGACGCCAGGCGCCGCTACAGCCTGAACGTGCGTGTCGAGACGGTCGTCATCGTCTGCGGGAACGTGACGACGGTGTAGTCGCCGCGCGCGGCTCGCGGGTACCCGGTATGCGCGCGGATCTCGAGCGTGTACAGGCCGGCAGGCAGGCCGTCGACCGCGAGCTCCACCGCCTGGATCGACGTGTCGATCGCGCGCACCGGCGTGTGCATCGCGCCCTCCAGCCGCACGAGCGTGATCGACCAGTAGTCACTCACCTCGTTCATCTCCGTGTGCGCCCCCCACGTGAGCGCGAGCGGGCCCGTGCCCGTCATGTCCGTCGCGTCGGCGTCGGTGGTCAGGTCCATCATCTTCGTGCCGCGCGCGAGCTTCATCGCCATCGGCATCGGCGCCCGCCCCGGAATCTCGAAGCCCGCGACGCGGGTGGTGTCCGGGAGGATCGACGGCGCGACCGCGATATCGAGCCCGGACGTCAGCGTCACCCCGCTCGCCGTGACCGTGCGGGTCGAGGTCAGCTGGAGATGCGCCGCGGCCTCGACGATCTTCAGGGTCGACGACTCGAGGGCAGGAACCAGGGCAAACGGATCGCTCCGGATGATGCCGTACGGACAGTCCGAAACCGTCAACATGGCAGGGACCGGAAGCGGTCGGGCGCGGCCGCGGTCGTCGAGCCCTCCCGTGCGCAGGTACGCGGGGAAGTCGAGCCGGGGCAGGTACCCGAACGCGGCCCGGCCGCCGTCGGCGACGGTGAACCCGGAGCCATCGGACCCGAGCGCGCCGAGCTGGCCGATGAACCCGCTCTGGACGGCGCTCACGTTCCAGTCAGGCTTCCACCGCGCGGTGGTCGCGATCCACGTCGGGTTGGGTCCAGGCAGCGTCGTCAGCATCCCCGCGGCCAGCATCGGCGGCGAGAACGTCACCGATCCCGTGTTGCTGCGGTCACACTGCTGCGGACCGGCTGCAGGGAGGGGCGGCATCGCGATCAGCACCACCTGGTCGGCCTTCGCGGCGTCCGGCAGCGCTCGCGCGCCGACGAGTGAGACCGCCGCCATGGCGAACGGGTACTGGACCGGCGACACGAACTGCGCGGGGACATTCGGCACGCCCTCCGTCCATGCGCCCGTGGTGAGCCCGAGCATCCGCGAGAAGTCATGCGGCGCGTCGAGCGCGACCTTCCAGCCGCTGCCGGATGGCACCTCGTCGCCGGACGCGCCCTGCCGCTCGAAGCGGGGCACGACAAACCAGGGCGAGCTCGGGCCCACCTTCCAGTACAGGTCCGTCGGCGGGATCCCTGCCATCGGTGCGGTGATTACCGCGTGCATCTCGTCGCCCATCGCCGGCCTCGGCTCGACGTCGATCTCGTAGATCCCGGGCAGATCGCTCACCGCGTCCACGAGCGCGCCGCCGACGCGCCCGACCTTCACGCTCACGGGGCCGGGCAGCACCGGATACGCGAAATCCTGCTGCCGACCGTCGATGCCGACCACCATCTGCTGATACGTGACGTTCAGCTGGAGATTGGCCACCGCCGGGGCGGCGTCGATGCCCGGTCCGGCGCCGTCGATCGCCGTGGTCGGGTCGATGCCGTACACCTGGTTGCAGCCTCCGGCTGCGAGCAGCACGACACACGCAGCGACACGCCTCATCGGGAGCGATCGTGTCACGCACGCGCGCCGCGAACAACACCGCGCTCGACTGTACGGTGTGCCACATTGCGCCCGTGAAGCTCGATGCACGGCTGACGCTGTTCATGACGCTCGTGGCCGTGTTCATGACCTGCCTGGTGGCCGGTGATCTCGTCGGCGGCAAGGTCACGGCGATCCACGCGTTCGGTCGCGAGTGGCCGTTCTCGGCGGGTCAGATCGCGTTCCCGATCACGTTCATCCTGACGGACATCCTCAACGAGTTCTACGGCCGCGCCGTCGTGCGCCGGGTCACGTACGTGGCGTTCGCGATGGTCGCCCTGACGATCGTCATCGTGACGGTCGCGGGCGCCCTGCCGTGGTGGACGAAGACGGCCGCCGCCGACTGGACGGGCGTTCGTCCGCACGAGTTCACGGTGGTGTTCACGCAAGCGACGAAGATCCAGCTCTCCTCGATGGTCGCGTTCCTGCTGTCGAACCTCGTCGACATCTCCGTCTTCTTCATGCTCAAGCGCCTGACGGGCAACCGCATGCTGTGGCTGCGCGCGACCGGATCCACGGCCGTCTCGCAGCTCGTCGACACGGTGATCATCTCCGCGCTCGTGTGGGGCTCGCAGATGACCTTCGACGAGTACGTCTCGGTCGTCGTGACGTCGTACGTGATCAAGCTCGTCGCCGCGATCGTGATCACGCCCGTCATCTACGGCGTGCACTCGCTGCTCGAGCACCGGTTCGGCATCGCCCCGGTCCCGCTCGAGCCCAGGCCCGACATCCAGCTCTGACCGC
>JAYSYE010000271.1:0-16401 GCA_043716635.1 Deltaproteobacteria bacterium
CTGCCCGTGACGGTCTTCGGGATCACCATGAAGGCGCAGCGCACGCCCGTGAACCCCGCGCGCTTGCTGAAGCTGCGCAGCTCGATCGCGCACTCGCGCGCGCCGGGGATCTCGTAGATCGACCGCGGCAGCTCCGGATCGGAGATGTACGACTCGTAGGCTGCATCGAAGAGGATGATCGAATCCGTGGCGCGCGCCCACGCGACCCACTGCTCGAGCTGCGCACGCGTGGCTACCGTCCCCGTCGGGTTGTTCGGCGAGCACAGGTACGCGAAGTCGATCGCGGGCGTCGCCGATACAGGCGGCGGGGCGGGCTGAAAGTTGTTCGCCTCGGTGCCGACCAGGTAGGTGAAGCCCGGGTAATGGCCGTCGGGGCCCGCCGCCGCGGTGCGGCCGGCCATCACGTTCGAGTCGACGTAGACCGGGTAGACCGGATCCGTGACGGCGACGTGCGCGCCCAGGGCGAAGATCTCCTGGATGTTGCCGGAGTCGCACTTGCTACCGTCGCTCACGAAGATCTCGTCCGCCGCGACCTCGATGCCGCGCGCGGTGTAGTCGTGCTGACGGATCGCGTCGACGAGGAAGTCGTAGCCCTGCTCGGGGCCGTAGCCGCGGAACGTGGCGCGGTTTCCCATCTCGGTGGAGGCGTCGCGCATCGCCGCGACGATGGCCGGGGCGAGCGGCTCGGTGACATCGCCGATGCCGAGCCGGATCACGTCGGCGGCCGGATGGGCGGCCTGGTACGCGCGCACGCGCCGCCCGATCTCGGGGAACAGGTAGCTCGCAGGAAGCTTCGCGTAGTGCTCGTTGATGCGCGCCATGGCGGCGCGAAGGTAGCAGTTGCTAGACTGCGCCCGCCATGACTGCCGACCGAACCGACTTCCTCCGCGACATCATCGATGCCGACCTGGCGGCGGGCCGGCAGCAGCGGGTGGCCACCCGGTTTCCGCCCGAGCCGAACGGCTATCTCCACATCGGTCACGCGAAGTCGATCTGCCTGAACTTCGGGATCGCGCGCGACTACCAGGGCACGTGCAACCTCCGCTACGACGACACGAACCCGACGCGCGAGGACGTCGAGTACGTGCACTCCATCGAGGCCGACGTGCGGTGGCTCGGGTTCGAGCCGGCCGCCGTGCTGTTCTCCGCGGACTACTTCGGACGCATGTACGAGCTCGCGGAGCGGCTCGTGCGCGAGGGCCGGGCGTACGTCTGCCACCTGAGCGAGGAGCAGATCCGCGAGTACCGCGGCTCGCTGAGTGCGCCCGGCAAGGCGAGCCCGAATCGCGACCGCAGCGTCGACGAGAACCTCGCGCTGCTGCGGCAGATGAAGGCCGGCGAGCTGGCGGACGGGACCTGCGTGCTGCGCGCGAAGATCGACATGGCGTCGGCAAACATGAAGATGCGCGACCCGCTGCTCTATCGCATTCGCCACGCACACCATCACCGCGTCGGCGACGCGTGGGCGATCTACCCGATGTACGACTACGCGCATCCGATCGAGGACGGCATCGAGGGCATCACGCACTCGATCTGCACGCTCGAGTTCGAGAACAACCGCGAGCTCTACGACTGGGTGCTCGACCACACCGGGCCGTGGTCGCCGCGGCCGCACCAGTACGAGTTCGCGCGGCTCGGGCTCGAGTACACCGTGATGAGCAAGCGCAAGCTCCGCACGCTCGTCGAGGAGGGCCACGTCAGCGGCTGGGACGACCCGCGCATGCCGACGATCGCCGGGATGCGGCGCCGCGGCTTCGCGCCCGAGGCGATCCGCGCGTTCTGTGACCTCATCGGCATCGCGAAGACGAACTCGACGGTCGACATCGGCAAGCTCGAGTTCTGCGTCCGCGACGAGCTCAACCAGCACGCGCCGCGTGCGCTCGGCGTGCTCCGCCCGCTCGAGGTCGAGCTCGTGGGCGTGGAGGCCACCGCGGCCACCCTCACCGCCGCGCGGTATCCCCAGGAACCGGCCCGGGCCGAAACGCGGGCGCTCGCATTCGGGCGGGCGATCGTCATCGATCGCGACGACTGGCGCGACGAGGCGCCGAGCGGCTACCAGCGGCTCGCACCCGGGCGCACGGTGCGGCTGCGCTCCGGGCCGTGCATCACCGCGGAGGCGGTCACGCGCCGGGATGCGGATGGCACCGCGCTCGCGATCCGGGCGACGGTCGTCGAGGGCACGATCGGGGGTGCCAATCCTGCCGACGGTCGCAAAGTGAGCGGCGTGATTCACTGGGTCGACGCCGCGACCAGCGTGGTCGCGGAGGTGCGCCTCTACGATCGGCTCACGACGAGCGCGAGACCCGAGGAGGGCGGCGGCAACTTCATCGAGGAGCTGTCGGCGACCTCGCTCGAGGTCGTGGCGGGCGCGCGGGTCGAGGCCAGCCTCGCGCACGCGGCCGTCGGTGACCGCTTCCAGCTGGAGCGCGTTGGCTACTTCCGCGTCGACGAGGACACGCGACCGGGGACGCTGGTGCTGAATCGGATCATCACGCTCCGCGAGTCGTCCTCGGAGCGGGCCGAGGCGAAGCCGGTTGCCGCGGCTGCTGTGTCGTCCGCGCCCGGCGCGCCCGGCACGACGCCGGACGCCAGGAAGGAGAACGCCAAGGCGAAGACGCGCCCCAAGCTGAAGTCGCCGGCGGAGTACCGCATCGAGGCGCGGGTCCGTGACCGCGACCTCGCTGCCGCCCACGATCGCTTCGCGGCCCTGCCCGGGCTCACGATGGAGCAAGCGGATCTGCTGTCCGGCGACCGGACGCTTGCCGAGCTATTCGAGGGCAGTCACGGTGGCGAGCCCGAGCTCGCGGCCAAGTGGATCGTGAACGAGCTGCCGCGCGCGCTCGCGGGCAAGGAGCTCGCCGACGTGAACCTCGAGCCGGCGCGCCTGGGCGCGCTCATCGCCGCGGTGGCGAGCGGCGCGCTGTCGGCGCCGGCCGCGAAGTCGGCTCTCGTCGAGATCGTGGCCGGCAAGCGCCTCGACGAGATCACGGTCACGCAGTCGACGGAAGACCTGGCGACGGTCGTCGGGCGGGTCGTGGCCACGAACCAGGACAAGGCGGCGCAGTACCGGGCGGGGAAACTCGGCCTCCTCGGCTTCTTCGTCGGTCAGGTGATGAAGGCCGCGCCCGGGGCAAACCCGAACGAGGTCAACGACTTGCTGCGCACGTCCTTGGCCTGAGCGAGGCCTGCCGGCGACTGGGAGCGCGCGCCCCGATCGGCGCGTGCGGGTCCCAGTTGCGAGTCCGAGTGGAGGTGGCGCACCATGGAGAGGTGATGCGCCGAGCGTGGATGGTGATGATCGTGCTGGTGGTCGGCTGCAAGGCCGAGATCAGCGGCGCGGGGCTCGGCGGCGACAGCTCCGACGGCACGGCGGTCGACGCCCCGGCGACCGGTATCGACGCGACGGGCAGCAACACGCCCACCGACGCCACCGTCGTGGCGCCCGACGGGCCGCGCTGCTCCGCGCGCAGCGTCGTGTTGAAGTTCGACGGCGTCACGCTGACGAAGGGCCCCAGTGACGCGAAGACGCTGACGGCGAGCTGGATCGGCGTCACGAACGGCGCGACGACCGCCACGGTGCCGCCGTTCCTGGAGACCGACAGCAATCGCCTCGCGCTGATCGCGACGGTCACGGATCGGATTCGCACCGGGCTCGCGCAGTTCCCGATCCAGGTGCTGACCGCGCCGCCCGCCACCGGCAACTACGTGCTGATCGCATTCGGGGGCCAGGCGACCGCGCTCGGGACGCCGTACACGTACGCGACCAACGAGCTCGACTGCGGCGACGTGCGCCCCAACGACCTCGCGTGGGTCTCCGACGTGGTCCCGTTCGACAAGATCGACGACTACGCGATCGGCGCGATCGGCTACGGGCTCGGGCTCACCGGCACGACCGACCCCAACGATTGCATGTGCGGGTGGGGCACGCAGTGCGCGCAGCCGACGACGACGCAGTGCACGCTCGCCACCACGGCGACCGCCGAGGTGCAGTGCGCCGGGCAGGTGAACCCGCAGCGTGAAGTCGCGGCCTTCGAAACCGCGTTCTGCACGCCGTAGGCAGCGCGATTCAGGCCGGACGCGCCTTGCGCGGTTCGCCCGGCACAAGGGGGTCCCGATGGGCTAGGCCCATCACCCTCCTAGTCGGCGACGACGGGGAGGTGGACGCGCGACGGCTGCGTCCCGAGCCCGGACGCGATCGGCTGCGCAGCCGCGTGCTGCTTGCGCGGGCCGGCGAGCGTCTGGGGCCGGATCGTCTCGGGGCGCGCGGCCCACGCGGCGGCGACCTCCCGATCGAGGAGGTGGCTCGGCCGCACGTTGCGCAGCGCGTTCGCCATCACCGCGCGAATCTGCGGGTTGGTGGCCTCGAGCTGGGCGAGCAGCGCCGTCATCGCGTCCCGCTTGAGCCCGTCCTGCGAGCCGCACAGGTTGCACGGGATGATCGGGAACGCGAGCTCCGCCGCGAATTCCGCGATCTCGCTCTCCGCGCACTGCACGAGCGGGCGGATCACCTCGAAGCGACCGTCGTCGGTGCGATAGCTCGCTGGCATCGCCTGCAGCTTGCCGCTGTAGAACAGGTTCAGCAGGAACGTCTCGAGCGCGTCGTCGCGATGATGCCCGAGCGCGAGCTTGTTGCAGCCGAGGCGCTCGGCCGCCGTGTACAGGATCCCGCGGCGCAGGCGCGAGCACATCGAGCAGTACGTGGAGGTCTCCGGCAGATGCGCGGTGACGACCGAGTACGTGTCCTCCCGCAGGATCTCGAATGGCCACCCCGAGCCCTCGAGCCACGCGCGCAGCCCCGCGCCGTCGTAACCCGGCTGCGCCTGATCGAGGTGCACGCCGACGAGCTCGACGGCGAACGGCAGCCGCGGCACGAGCCGGGTCAGCAGGTGAAACAGCGTGTAGCTGTCCTTGCCGCCGGACATGCACACCATGATGCGGTCGCCGGGTGCCAGCAGCTGGTACTGCTCGCAGGTCTCTTTCACATCGCGATACAGCCGCGATTCCAGGCGGCGGGCCGCGTCGATCATGCGCGGATAGGTACTCGATTTCGCCGGCGGCGCGCCACCATCATCAGCGCCGCGAGCCCGAGCGGCCACGTGCCTGCGGGCGAGGTGCCCGTCGCGCTGCACGCGTAGAAGCTCGTGTTGCCGATGCCGCCGTCCTCGTGCCCGGCGACATCGCCATCCGGCGCGTCCGGCCTCGCGGCATCGACGATCGCGTCGCCCGGCGCATCCGGTCCGCCGTCCGAGCCGGCATCGAGACCGCCGTCCGAGCCGGCATCGAGCCCGCCGTCCGAACCGGCATCGAGACCCGCGTCGGAGCCGGCATCGAGCCCCGCATCGGAGCCGGCATCGAGCCCCGCGTCGAAGCCGGAATCGAGGCCCGCGTCGAAGCCGGAATCGAGCCCCGCGTCGGATCCTGCGTCGAGCCCTGGGGTCACGATGGCGTCCATTCCGCCCTCGCCGCTCGCATCGGCCAGCGCATCGGTCATCGCATCGGTCATCGCATCCGAGCCGCTGCCGATCGAAGCATCCGCGTCGGGCGTCCCGATCCCCTGTTCCGTGCGCCCGAGCTGCTCGGTCACGCACCCGTGGACCGCCGCGAGCCCGCTAGAGCACGCCAGCGCCAGCACCACCACGCGCATCGGTCGCCACAGCACGATCCCAGTATGCACCATTCGCCACCCCGCGTCGCAACGCATCACGAGGACGCCAGTCGTCCACCGCGTCCCGCGGGTGCATCGGCCCGTCGAACGCCAGCGCGAACGCCGCGCCGAAGTCAGTGGTCCCCTCGGTTCGCACGAAGACCGTCTTGCGGTTGTAGGCGAGGAAGAACATCAGGAACGGGAAGAAGTTCTTGACCACCACGACATCCGCGCGCCAGGGCGAGAGGCCGACCGCCGTGTAGAACGACGGTCGCATCACCATCGCGGGGCCTTCGACGATCACGATCCGGAGGTGCTCCACCGCGAGCACGCACGTGCGCAGGAAGCCGTGCTGCACGTGCTTGCTGACGAGCGTGCCGGTCACTGCCAGCGGCGCCGACCGCGCCGGATCGAGCGTGCCGCCGATCGGGAGGGTCACCGCCTCACCGGTGGGCCGGTCCCACAGCACCGCGACGGCGCCCGGATCCCGGACCGCCGCGTAGGTCAGCAGGCCCTGGCCCCGCTCGAGGAGCGCACGCAGGAGGTGCGTCGAGTCGCCGGGCGCGCCCGCCGTCACGACGTCGGACGCGTCCGACATCACGACGCACCCGAGCTTGCGCCGCACGCGGGCCGACCGCGCCTGTGCGATCGCGGCATCCGCGGAGGCGAACTCGGGCGGCAGCTCGTGGCGGCGGGCCCAGCACATCTCCGCGAGCTCGTCGGCGAGCCGCTCCGCCCCCGCCTGGTCGCGGTCCGTGATCGCCATCGTCGACCACCCGAGCGCCGGATCGTCGTTCCACGGATGCGCCATCAGCGTCGAGGCCGCCAGGACCTCCCCGCGCTTCTCGGCGCGCCGCATCCGGCGGAACACCGCGCGCATCGGCGCGAGGAAGTCGATGGTCTTGCCGCCGCCGAGGATCATCGGCAGCGTCCGCCACGCCTGCGTCGGCACCAGCTCGCCGAGGACGGTTCCCATCGCGAGCCGGGCCGCCTTCGCGCCGATCGCGGCATGATCGCGGTGCGGGTTCGTCTGGTACGCGATGATCGCGTCCGCCGCGTCGACCCGCGCGCGCGTGAGATTGCCATGCAGGTCGTGCGACACGATGATCGGCGCACCGCCGAGGACCCGCCGCGCGCTGCGGATCAAGCGCGACTCGGGGTCGGGGATCCCGAGCGCCCCCATCGCACCGTGCAGGCACAGATACGCGCCATCGAGCGGGCCCGCGCGGCGGAGCCCCTCGACGAGCCGCTCCTCGAGCGCCTCGAAGCACTCGACGGCGAGCGGACCTCCCGACGAGGCCCACGCCGACAGCACGGGCACCGCTTCGATCTCCGCGGCCCGCGCACGCGTCGCCGCGACGAACCCCGCCAGCTCCGCCCGCTTGAAGAAGCCCGGCACCTCGGCGGCCGTCGTGACCGCACGCTCGAGGTCCGCGCCCGCGACGTAGTGCGAGCTCTCGAAGTCCGCGAGCGTCGTCGCGACCGGGGACAGCGCGTTCGTCTCCTGGGCGATCCGCGCGTACGCGATGCGCTTCATCGCGCCCCCCGCGCCCGCTCGGGCGCCTCGCCTGGATCGGGTGAGTACATCTTCGCGATGACGGAGCGGATCCGCGACGCCACCGCGAACCGCATCGGCATCGCTGCCGCCATGCCGTACATGGGCGCGCTGCCGCGCTTCGCGGACCCGGGATCCCGCACGACCTCCTCGACCGCCGCCGCGAGATCCGCGAGATACGCATCCACGATCGCGGCGTGATTCGCCGTGACCGTCAGGTGGATCGCCGACGGCCTGTGCATCCGGTCCACCGTCCATCCGCGCGCCTCCAGCCGATCCGCGATCGCGAACACGTTCGCGGTGCGGGCGCGATACGCCACGATCGTCGAGTGCTCGCTCGCATCGCCGACGAGCGCGAGCCCCGGCAACCGGACGATGCCGGCGCGCAACCGGTCCGCCGCATCCGCCGTGGTGCGCGCGAGCTCCAGGTACCCCTGCTGTCCCAGTGCCTGCAGGCTCGCCCAGGCCGCGGCGATCGGCCCACCAGGGCGCGTCCCGAGCAGCGTCGGCGACGCGTAGATACCGCCCGGGAACTCCGTCGCGACGAAGATCTGGTGCTTCATCTGATCGATCGACCGCCACAGCAGCAGCGACGCGCCCTTGGCCGCGTAACCGAACTTGTGCAGGTCCGCGCTGATCGACGTCACGCCCGGCACGCGGAAGTCCCACCGCGGCACGCGCTTGCCGAGCCGCTCGAGCCACGGCAGCATGAAGCCGCCCACGCACGCATCGACGTGCAGGGGCACGCGCTTCGCCATCGCGAGCGTGCCGAGCTCGCCGATCGGATCGACCACGCCGTGCGGGTACTGCGGCGCGGAGCCGACGAGCCCGATCGTCCGCCACGTGATCGCCTTGCCCATGGCACGGACATCCGCGCGGTAGTCCGTGCCGACGGGCACCTTGACGAGCCGGACGCCGAAGTAGTGCGCGGCCTTGTCGAACGCGGGGTGCACGGTCGACGCGACCACGAGCTCGGGGCGCCGGATCCACGGCCGCTCGCGGCGCGCGCGATCGCGATACGCCGCGACGGCACACAGGATGGACTCCGTGCCGCCCGACGTCACCGTCCCCACTGCACCGGAGCAGTGGAACAGCGTCCCCGCCATCGCGACGAGATCCGTCTCCATCTGCTTGAGGCTCGCGAACGCCATCGGATTCAGGAGGTTCGTGCTCGCGTACATCGCGTGCGCGCGCTCGAGCAGATCCGCGTGCGCCGCGCCCGCCTCGCCGGGCACCTTGTAGACCAGCGAGAACACGCGCCCCCCGCGCCAGTCGGCGTCACCCTCCGCGCGCGTCGCGAGCTCGGCGAGCAGCTCGGCGGCGGTCTTGCCCTGCGCTGGAATGTTCATAGCGATGCCTCGAGCGACAGCGTGAAGATGTTGTTGCCGCCGTGACCGCGAATGTTCGACGGCGGCGTCGTGATCGAGTCCTCGATCGTCGGGATCCGGTACCAGTAGTGGATGTAGCTCGCGCCGACCCGATAGCGCCCGAAGCGATAGCGGAGGCCCGAGTGCAACGCGGGATGCGAGAAGCTCGGCTGGTCGAGCGTGACGCTGCGCGCCGGCGCGGGCGAGCGGTCGTACTGGGCCCCCGCCATCAGATCGAGCGCCGGCGCGAAGTCGAGATCGTGCACGCGCACGCCGCCCGAGACCTCGTACGAGTCGCGATAGTTCTTCACGGTCACGAGCTCGTTCACGATGCCGATGCCCTGGACGGCCGTGCGCTGCTCGTCGTACTGGCGATACAGCCAGTACCGCAGCTCGCCGCCGAGCTCGACGTGGTCCGTGACGTCGACATTGACCCCGCCCATGAACGCCCACGGCAGCAGCTGCTTCGTGGTCTGCGTGCCGTCGAGCGTCATCCCGTGATCCGGCAGCTCGTCCGACAGCGTGATCTTCAGCGGCCCCTTCAGCTCCGCATCGACCCGGCCCGTGACCGTCGCCCCCCACGTCACGCGCGGGTGGGGCTGGCCGTAGAGCCCGACCATCCACGTGGGCGCCCAGCCCTTGCCGTCGAGCTGGAGGCGGCTGTGCTCGCCGAAGTACGACGTCAGGTCCGTTCCGTTGAAGATCGGATACAGCTCGCGCACGCCGTGCACGCGCAGCTGGATCACGCCCGCCGTCGCACCGACCGTGAGCGAGGGCGCGAGCCGGTACGCCGCGGCGAGCACCGCCTGCGGTGCCACCACGTAGCCGTCGATGAGGTGATAGCGCGTGACGGCGTCGTCGTGGAAGGCGGCGCCCGTCGCGTTGCCGACGTACACCGACGCGCCGACCACGAGCCGCGTCGGCAGGATCTCGTAGGTGGCGGCGATCATCGGGATCACGCCCATCGCGCGGCTCGGTCGCACGGGTGCGTAGTAGCCATCCGCCTGGGGCATCGCGCCGAGGAGCTCGTCGCTGCGGCCCCACGGGCGCAGCCGGAACTCGGTGTCGAGCAGCGAGAGGCCCGCGGAGATGTAGAGGCCCGTGCCCGGCTGCAGGATCAGCCCCGCAGGGTTGTGATAGACGGCCGACGGATCATCCGGCCGCCCGATCACGGCGCCCATGCCGGTGCGGCGCACGCCGATCTCGGGGATGCCGAAGCCACCGGCGCTGACGGCGCGCTCGGTACCTGCGAGCGTCGCCAGCGTCGCCAGCGTCGCCAGCGCGATCGCGCTCGTCGTCGTCTCTCGTGGGACCCGCACTGACATGCGCCCACTCTCCACATCTGCGGTGCGATGCGCCAGCACCACCTGCGCCGTGGCCGATCTTATGGGGTCGTCACCCGCCCAGCAGCGGCGTCCACGCATCCGGCGTGAGCAGCCACAGGAAGTCGCGCGCGCGCGTCGCGGCCACGTACAGCGAGCGGGCGAGCTCCGGCGTCGCGGGCCAGAACGCGGGCGTGAGATCGGGGATCACCACGGCGTCGAACTCGAGGCCCGACACCGAGGCCGCCGTCGTCACGATGATGCCCGGCTCGAAGCGGAAGTCGCCGTCGAGGACGAGGACGGGATCGAGCCCGCGACCCAGCTCGGCGTGCAGCCGGCGGGCGTGCTCCGGCGTGCGCGCGATGACGCAGATCTGGCGCCACGGATCGCGTGCGACCAGCGCATCGAGGTGCCAGCACAGCGCCGCGGCCTGGGCGAACGCGCTGGCGTGTGGCGTCGCCCATACCGCGGGGTCTGGCGGCGGCAGCGGCGGCAGCGGACGCGGCGCGCGCTCGACGATCTCCCGGGCGAGCGTGCCGATCGCGGGCACGGAGCGGTACGTCACGCTGAGCGTCACCTCGGTCCAGTGCTCCCGCGCGAGCTCGGTGCGCGCCGCGTCCCAGCCCGTGAACCACGCGGACTCGTCGGTGGCCTGGCGGTGATCGCCCGCGAGCGTGATCGTCCCGTACTCGTCGAGGGCGTCGCCGATCGCCGCCAGCTCGAGCGGCGCCCGGAGCTGCGCCTCGTCGATCACGATGTGGTCGTAGAGGGGTAGCGGCTCGGCCTTGAGGGCGCCGAGGCGCGCGAGCTCGAACAGGATCGGGACGTCCTCGAGATCGAACGTGTGCGCGTCCTGCATCGGCGTGCCCGAGTCGAGGCGCTTGCCGTCGAGCGCCACGAGCCGCTCGGCGTCCACGTGCTGGTGCGTGGATTCGGTCGTGCTCTGGAACTGCGCGCGCGTGTGCTTCATCGCCGCGTCGATCGCGCGCGGCGGCAGCTGGTCGCCGGAGGCTGCGATCACGCGCAGCAGCCGGTCGCGATCGCCCCAGAGGTGCAGCAGGCGCCGCCGCGTCTTGGAGATCTTGTCGTCATCGACGCCGCGGGGCGGCTTCCAGCCCACGAAGTCGCGCAGCACCGCGCGCACGGCGGGATGCCGCTTCAGCGCGATCACCTGCGCGGTCGCGCTCTCGCTCGTGCGCTTCGGCAGGCCCGAGAACGCGGTCATCGCCCGCTCGAGCATCCAGTCGTCGAGCACGGCGATCTCGACGCGGCCGATGCCGAGCCGGTCGGAGATCAGGCGCACCAGGCGCCGCAGGCCCTCGGTCGGGACCAGCACGAGCGGGCGAAACCGCTGGCCCCGCTCCTTCGCCCGCTTCTCGAGGCGGGCAAGCCGGAACAGCGCGACGAGCGTCTTGCCCACGCCGGCCTCGCCGTCGAGCACGAGCGAGCGATTGGGCGGGAGGTCCGCGGCATGCTGCTGCTCCGGGTCGAGCACGGGCAGCACGTTCCGATCGCGCGGGGGCATCCGCGCGGGGGCCGGACGCAGCGTGGCGCGATCGCCCGTCGCCGTGCGCTCGCGCTCGTCGGAGACCGCCGCCTGCAGCGTGCCGCGACCGACGAGCACGTAACGCTCGATGACGCGGCCCTCGGTCGCGACCGCGCCCGTGTCGAGCTCGTAGGGCTCCCCCGGCCCGTGGCGGAAGAACACGCCCGCGAGCGGCGCGGTGCGCCAGTCGACCATGGGCGGCACCTCGTCGACGGCCGTGCGCGGCCCCAGCACGTAGGAGCGCTCGCCACGAGGCGTGGTCACGCCGAGATACCCCAGCGCGGCGGGGGCACCCGCGAGCAGGCGATCGAGCTCGTCGAAGGTCATGAGCGCAGTCTCGTCAAGCCGAGCGTGGATACCAGCTTCGTCGTCGGGTCTGTTAGGCTCGCGGCGTGTTCCCGTCCGGCACCGTCCTCGCGGACAAGTACCGCGTCGACGGCATGCTCGGCGAAGGCGGGATGGGCGTCGTCGTGGCCGCGACGCACCTCGGGCTCGGCCACGCCGTCGCGATCAAGGTCCTGCTCCCCGAGCTGATGGCGAACGCGGCCATCGTGGAGCGGTTCGCGCGCGAGGCGCGGGCGTCGGCCAAGCTGCGCGGCGAGCACGTCTGCCGCGTGTCCGATGTGGGCGTGCTCGGATCCGGCGCCCCGTACATCGTGATGGAGCTGCTGCACGGCAGGGATCTCGGCTCCATGCTGCGCGAGCGCGGTCCGCTCCCGGTGCCCCTCGCGGTCGACTACCTGCTGCAGGCGTGCCTCGGGATCGCGGAGGCGCACGCGTACGGCATCGTTCATCGCGACCTCAAGAGCGCCAATGTCTTCGTCACGCAGCGGCCGGACGGCTCGGCGCTCGTGAAGGTCCTCGACTTCGGGATCGCCAAGGCGCCGGGAGAGGCGGGCGACCACTCGCTCACGACCACGCAGGCCGTGATGGGGTCGCCGTCGTACATGTCACCCGAGCAGATGCGCGCGACGCGCGACGTGGATGCGCGCAGCGATCTGTGGTCCCTCGGCGTGATGCTGTTCGAGCTCGTGACGGGCAGGGTTCCATTCGCGGCCGAGAGCATCACGGCCCTCGCGGTGATGGTGACGACCGAGCCGACGCCGTCGCTCGTCGCCGACGGGCACGCGGAGCTCGATGGCGTGCTGGCGCGCGCGCTCGCGAAGTCGCCCGCGGGGCGGTTCCAGGATATCGCCCAGCTCGCGCGCGCACTCGCGCCGTTCGGCGGCCCGACCGCGCACGACACCGCGAACGCCGTCGCGCGCGTGCTGTCGCCGCAGCCGCCGACGATCATCGCCCACGTAGGCGGCGCGCCTGTGACGGGCCGGAATCCGACAACGCTCGCCACCGGCGCGGGTGGGCGGGTGACGCTACAGCCGGCGCGGCGCCCGGGCATGGTGGTGTACGCGGTGGTCGGGCTCGCGCTGGCAGGTGTGGCCGCGTCGATCGTCGGGCTCGCGATCGAGGGCGGTCGGACGTCGACGCGAGCGTCGTCCGGCCCGCCCGCGGTCGTCCTGCCCGCAGTCGTGCTGCCCGAGCTCCCGCTGGACGCAGCTGCCCTCGACGCCCCGGTCCCGCCCGATGCCGCCATCGCGCCCGATGCGGCCAGCGCGCCCGCCCCGGAGAAGACCCACAAGCATCACGACCATCAGCGGCCCCACCCCGGCGGTCAGGAGGACATCGGTGCGACGAGAAACTAGCTATGTGGTGGTGGTGGTGGTGCTCGCGCTGCTGACCGGCAGCGTACCAATCGCGAGCGCGCAGCCCTCGCAGCAACAGACGCAGGCGATCGCGCGCTTCGACGAAGGCCGCACGCTGATGAAGGACGGCAAGTTCGCCGCAGCCTGCACCGCGTTCGAGCAGAGCCAGGAGCTCGACCCGGCGTCGGGCACGCTCTACAACCTCGCGGGCTGTTACGTGAAGGTTGGCAAGCTCGCATCCGCCTGGGGCGCCTATCGCGAGCTCTCCGAGCGCGACACCAACGCCACGCGACGCGCCGATGCGACGAAGCAGGCGGGCGGGCTCGCCCCCCGACTCCCCAGGCTCGTGATCACGGCGCCCGATGCCCCCGCCGACCTGCTCGTGCAGCTGAACGGGCTCGATGTCACGAAGCTACTGGGCATCGACAACCCGATCGATCTCGGCCCGCACGAGGTGGTCGCCCGGGCCACCGGCTTCGCGGAGGCGCGCATCGCGATCGACGTCACGGTCGAAGGCAAGACCACGCCGGTCGAGATCAGGCTCGTCCCGCTCGCCCCCGCCGCGGTGACGACCGTGGCGCCCGATGCGAGCACCAGGGCGCCGGCGTCCGGGACGTTCGAGCCCGCGCACCACTCGCGCCGCAAGCTCTACGGCGCGGTCACCGGAGGGGTCGGGCTCGTCGGCATTGCCGCGGGCGTCGTGTTCGGGTCCCGCGCGCGCACACGCTGGCACGCCGCGCAGGCCATCTGCGGCACCGATGATCAGGTCTGCGACAACCCGGCCCTCATCCAGTCCGCGAACGACCTCGCGTCGGAGGCGCGGAGCGCGGCACGCGCATCGACCATCTTCTCGATCGCGGGCGGCGTGCTGATCGCCGCCGGCGTCGTGATCATCGTGACCGCGCCGCACGAGCACGCGGTGCAGCTCGCGCCGACCGCCAGCGCGACGGGTGCTGGCCTCACGCTGGGGGGAACGTTCTGATGATGCGCACCGCGCGATTCGCGACTTTCACGGCCATCGCAGCAGGCCTCGTACTCGGAGGCGCCGGCTGCTCGTCGATCCTCGGGATCGACGACTTCACGACGGGCACGACCGATCCAGACGGCATGACCGACGGCGCCGATGGCACCGCGAGCTCGGCCCGGATCGAGGGCACCATCACGCTCTACAGCGGTGCGACCCTGCTCCCTTCGCACCCCGCGAGCGCGTCGGTCACCTGGAGCGCGATCGCGAGCGGAGCTGTGCAGGCAAGCACCACCACCGACGCCAGCGGGCACTACCTCCTCGACCTGACAGCCGTGACCGCCGCGAGGACGGGCCAGATCGCCACGTCGTTCTCCTCGAACCTGACCGAGTACGATGTCCCCGGCACGGTGGCGATGCCCATCCAGGCCCACCTGAACGCGTACGATCAGCCGGCCTTCGACGAGCTGGTGACCCGCGCCGGCATGACCCGCATCTCCGGCAGTGGCACCCTCGTCGCCATCGTCGAGAGCGCGGCCCGGACGCCGGTGGCTGGCGCCGTCGTGACGTCGGACCCCGTGATCGGAACCGTCGTCTACGGTGATGCCAGCGGATTCCCGCGCTCCGACCTCGTCGCGACCACCTCGTCCGGGACCGCCTGGTTCTTCAACGCGACGCCCGGCACGAGCTACACCCTGTCCGCGAGCGCTGGCGGAGCGCAGTACGCGGACACCTACGGCCACGTCCTGTTCACCGACGACCTCCGCTATGCCGCGGTCATCCCGCCGTGAGCCCGCCGTGAGCCAGCCGTGAGCAATGTCGTGACGACTGGCATCGCCTGGCGCCGCGGCGCGCGCACCCCCGGATCCGACTACCGCGTGTTCCGGACGGCATTCGTCGACGCGAGCCATCCCGTGACCGGCGCGACGAAGCGGTTCTCGCTGATCGAGGCGGTGGACTGGGTGAACATCATCGCGCTCACGCTCGACGATCGCGTGGTCCTGATCCGCCAGTACCGCGCAGGCACGGACACGGTGTGCCTCGAGATCCCCGGCGGCATGATCGACCCTGGCGAGACCCCCGAGGTCGCGGCCGCGCGCGAGCTCGTGGAGGAGACCGGCTACACGTCGTCGCGCTGGCGTCGCCTCGCCGTCATCGCGCCGAACCCCGCGATCCAGGGCAATCACCTTCACATGTATGTCGCGCTCGATGCGACGCAGGCGGCACCCCCGCAGCCCGAGGGCTCCGAGGTCATCGAGCTCGACCTCGCCTCGCTCGCGGAGGTCCGGCGCCACATCCTCGCCGGGACGATCGATCACGCACTCGTCGTCGCCGCGTTCGGCGTGCTCGCGCTCGAGCGCTCGGCACTCTGACTGCGGGCGCCGGTCGGCACGCCAACCACGTCGCGCCACCACGGCGACATCCCGTCCACGAGCGCGGGCTCGAACGCCACGCCGAGCCGGGGCGTGACCACACGCTGGCCCGACGCCGTCGCGAGCTCGAGCAGGTGCTCCGCCGGCTGCGCCCACGGGTGCAGCCCCAGGTCGAATGTGCCCCAGTGCACCGGCATCATCGTGCCGCCCCCGAGGAGCTCGAACGCCTTCAACGCGTTCTCGGGACCGAGGTGGATCGTGCCCCACGCCGCGTTCCACGCGCCGACCTCGAGCATCGTCAGATCGAAGCGGCCGAAGCGCTCGCGGATCTGGGCGAACTCCTGGGTCAGCCCCGTATCGCCGGAGAAGAACACCTTGCGGTTCGCCGTCTCGATCACCCACGTCGACCACAGCGTCGCGTTGCGCCCGGTGAGGCGCCCGCTGAAGTGCTGCCCCGGCGTCGCCGTGAACGCGAGCGAGCTACCCGGCAGCGTGTACGTCTCCCACCAGTCGAGCTCGTGCACGAGCTCGGGCGCGACGCCGAACGCCTCGAGGTACTGGCCGACCCCGAGCGACGTCACGATCGGCACGCGCAGCCTGGCGAGCTGCTCGATCGTCGGCTTGCACATGTGATCGAAGTGGTCGTGCGAGACCAGCACCGCGTCGAGCTTCGGCAGCTGATCGAGCGGCACCGGCGGCGCGTGGAACCGCTTCGGCCCGATGAACGAGGCGGGCCCGATCCGGTTCGCGAACACGGGGTCGGTGAGCACGCGCAGGCCGTCGATCTCGAGCAGCGTCGTGGAGTGGCCGAGCCACGTCACGCGCAGGCCCGAGCTCCCGACGGGCCGTGCCCACGCCTCGACCGGGCTCGCGACCGGGATCGCGCCCGGCGCCTTGCGCGCCTTGCCCCCGAACAGGAACTCGCGCATC
>JAYSYE010000272.1:0-5410 GCA_043716635.1 Deltaproteobacteria bacterium
GATGCGACGGGGATCGAGGTCGACCACGCGCGCATCGGCCCCGCGCAGGACGCGAGCAACGATCTCCGGTTCGCGGGCGCCGTGCCCGGCCTCGCCGAAGGCGGACTCGACCTCGCCTTCACGGCGGGGCCGGCGGCCCTCGACACGCACGAGCCGCGCTGCGCGGATGCCCACCACGCGCCCGTGCCGATGGCCCTGATCGTTGCGCTCGCCGCCGGCCTCGCGGTCGTCGTCACGACGATCGTCGTGCTCCGCAAGCGCTCATGAGCGTCCCGCGCGAGGCGCGCCCCCCTGGCCGGCGACCCACGCCCCGCAGAAGGGCTTGGGTTGGCGTATATTGACGGCTGACCGAGTTCCATGAAGAAGTTCCCTGACTTCGTACCGCCGACGAAGGTCGCGTACCTCGAGCGCGGCCCGACGCTGCACCTGCGGCGGTGCACGCTCCAGATGGTGGATCCGCCCAACACGGACTACTCCTTCGAGAAGGAGGAGATCCGCATCGGATCCATGGAGGACAACGACATCGTCATCAACGACGACACCGTGTCCCGGTACCACTGCCGCATCGTGCAGGAGGATTCGGGGTACGTGCTGATCGACAACCGGTCGACCAACGGCACGTTCATCAACAAGGTGCGCGTGCGCGAGGGCTTCCTCAAGCCGGGCACGATCCTCGCCGTCGGGCAGAGCCAGCTGCGCTTCAACGCGCGCGAAGAGGAGGTGCACATCGTGCCCTCGCGCGCCGACCGGTGCGCGGGCCTGATCGGCGGCAACTCCCGGATGCGCGAGATCTATTCGATCATCGAGAAGATCGCGCCCACGGCGACGACGGTCGTGATCGACGGCGAGACCGGCACCGGCAAGGAGGTGGTCGCGCAGGCGATCCACTCGATGTCGCCGCGCGCGAAGAACGAGCTCGTGGTGTTCGACTGCGGCGCGGTGCCGCCGAACCTCATCGAGAGCGAGCTGTTCGGGCACGAGAAGGGCAGCTTCACCGGCGCGATGATGACGCGCCAGGGCCTCTTCGAGCAGGCGGACGGCGGCACGCTGTTCCTCGACGAGCTCGGCGAGCTGCCGATCGACCTCCAGCCGAAGCTCCTGCGCGTGCTCGAGCAGCGCGAGGTGCGGCGCGTCGGCGGCGCGAAGTCGATGAAGGTCGACGTCCGGATCATCGCGGCGACGAACCGCAACCTCGAGGACGAGGTGCGCGCGGGCCGGTTCCGGCAGGACCTGTTCTACCGGCTGAGCGTGGTCCGGCTGCACCTGCCCTCGCTGCGCGACCGCATCGACGACGTGCCGCTGCTCGTGCAGCACTTCCTCGATCACGGCTCGTACAACAAGAGCCCGGCCGGCCAGCCCCTCGTCCGCCGGATCTCGCGCGAGGCGGCGACGGCGCTGTCGAACTATCCGTGGCCGGGCAACGTGCGCGAGCTCGTGAACGTGATCGAGCGCGCGGTGTCGTTCTGCGATGGCGAGGAGCTCGATATCGCGGACCTCCCCGACTACATCCGCACGCCGCGCCCCGGGCAAGGCGCCGCGCGCGCGGCCACGGCCACGGCCACGGCCACGGCCACGGCCCCCACCCGGCGCGCACCCTCGGTGGCGGGAGCGACGGGCCAGACACCGCTCGTCTCGATGGACCCCAACGCGCCCGCGCCCGCGCCCCCCGTGGAGCTGCTCGCCGACGGCGTGACGTTCAAGGATGCAAAGGAGCGCTGGGTCGCCTCGTTCGAGCGCGACTACATTCTGCAGCTCCTGCGTCGCAACACCGGCAACATCTCGCACGCGGCGCGCGCCGCGGACATCGACCGCAAGTACTTCCGCAAGCTGATGAAGAAGTACGACATCGAGGCCGCGGGCATCGATGACGAGCCCGACACCGAGGCGTGAGATGGAGCCCGGCGGCTCGGCCAACGAGCCCGACGATGCGGACGTGGACGACCTGCTCGGCGCCCCCGGTGGCGACGACGGTGACGGCGGCGATGACGGTGAGAGTGGCGACCACGCGTCGGCGCTCTACGCGCTGCCGCCGGGCGCCGACCCCGCCCTCGACTGGGGCCTGCGCGGGCACCTGAACGCGGACGGCTCGGCGAAGATCGTCGAGCGCCTGCTGGTGGTCCCGACCGAGCTCGCGGGACTCCGGCTCGATCACTTCATGAAGACGCAGATCGGGCGGCTGTCGCGCACGAAGATCCAGCAGGTGATCGGGGCGCAGCTCTCGCAGGTGGGCGGCGTGCCGCGCCAGGGCCTGAAGCCCGCGACCATGGTGGCGGCGGGCGACCGCTTCGTGATCCGGCGACCCGCGCGGCGGGAGCCGGCGTGTCCGCGCACGTTCACGGTGCTGCACACGGATCCGCGGCTGTACGTGATCGACAAGCCCGCGCTGCTGCCCGTGCACGCGTCCGCGAAGTTCTACTTCAACACCCTCACGCGCGTGATGAGCGAGCGGTTCCCCGACGAGCCCGAGCTGCAGATCTGTCACCGGCTCGACCGCGAGACCTCCGGGTGCCTCGTGGTCGCGCGCGATCGCGCGTGCGCGACGGTCGTGAAGGCCGCGTTCGCGACGAAGCACGCGGTCACGAAGGAGTACCTCGCCGTGGTGGACGGGCAGCCGCCGTGGGATTCCGAGATCACGCTCGACATCCCATTGCGGCTCTCGCAGCCGGGCGATGCGACGCGGCTCCCGCACATCCGCATGCTTCCCCGCCTCGCCGCGACGTCCGGCGGCCGGACGCCCTCCCCGTGGCTGCCGGCGCTGACCCGCGTGTCGGTCGTGCGCCGCTCGGCGACGCGGGCGCTCGTGCGGTGTGTTCTCATGACGGGCCGGCAGCATCAGATCCGCGCGCACCTCGCGGCCGTGGGCTTTCCCATCGTGGGGGACAAGCTGTACGGACACGGCGACGCGGCGTTCATGCAGTACTGCGACGTCGGGCTCACGCCGGCACTCGCGACGCTGTTCGTGCTGCCGCGTCACGCGCTCCACGCCGCGCACGTCGCGTTCCCGCACCCCGATGGCGGGCGCGTCAGCGCCGATGCGCCGCTGCCTCCCGAGCTCGCGGCGCTGCTCGCCTGACCCCAGGGCTCAGGGACCGTATGAGGGCTCAGCGGCCCCAGCGCCAGGACCGGCGGGCGGCGGCGAGCCAAGGCCGACCGTCCACCAGCGCCACGACATAGACCGGATCCGCGGTCAGCCCGGTGAGCTCGAACGAGGCCGGGCCCGTGCGGGTCGCCGGGAGGTCGTGCGGCTCCGGCATGTCGTCGGCGTAGTACTGGAAGCGAACGTCGCCGCTGACGTCGAGCTGCTGGGGATCGAGCGTCAGGGTCGCGCCGTGGAGCGAGCCGAGCAGCGAGTGGAACGTGCCGTCGACGGCCAGCTCGCCGGTGATGGCGATGCCGTGCTCCTCGAGGTGCGCGGGCGCGGGATACGGCGGGGCGACGAACAGCGAGAGCCGGTGGCGCAGGCCGCGCCACCCGAGCCCGGGATAGCGGGTCTGCGCGACGGCGAGGACCGCGCCCAGGCGCGCTTGGAGATCCCGGCTCGTGGGCGACGCGTAGGCGCCGCGATTCACGTGGTCGAGGAAGTACGTGACGTTCGGCGGGATGGGCTCGGATGCGAGCGCCTCGAAGCGGTCGCCCGGGACACCGTAGGCGACGTGCTCGTCGTACGGCGGGTTCGCGCGGATCTGCGAGAACATCGGGTAGCTCGTGAACGGATAGGTGTGCAGGCGCTGGGCGAGCGTCGGGACGAACGAGCACAGGCAGTCGTAGGTGACGAACGCGATCACGTAGCGCCGCGGGCCACGCGGCGGCACGAACGGCGCGGGCCGAGGCAGTTGTAGACCCGAGAGCAATGGCGCTGCCGGCCGACGCGCGAGCCGCGCGACGAGCGCGTCCCAGTCGATGAACGCGGCGTAGAGCGGCAGCCACTGGAGATCCCACAGCGCGACGACGAGCCCGAGGCCGAGACACTCGGCGACGAAGCAGAGCCCGGCCGCGGCCCGCACGAGCGGACGCCGGATCCAGAACACGGCGACGAGCGGCGCGAGCTGCGAGGCGAGGTTCAGGAGCGCGACGAGGCGATACCTCCAGACGCTGTCCACGAGCCACGCGGCCACCGGCGGCCGGGGCAGATTCGCGAGATCGAACCGGATCAGCAGGTGGTTGCGCAGGCTGTCGGACAGCGCCCAGCGCAGCGTGAAGTGGCCCTGCGCGATCTTGTGGAAGGCCGCGCCCGCGAACATGAGCGCGACGGCGAGCTGCACGAGCCGGATCGACCACTGGTACGCGCGCGCGCGGTCGAGGGCCGGCTGTCGGCGGAGCCTGCGGAGGAGCGCATCGACACCGAGCGCGTCACCCGCGTGGCCGCCGAGGAGCGCGAGCTGGGCGACCAGGACCACGTTGTACGAGTGCTTCCAGGTCGGCATGCCCGAGTAGACGAGCGACGCGAGGGCGATCACGCTGACCGCGCTGATCGCGACGGCGGTGCGGGTCCGGGCGCCGAGCAGCATGGCGGCGGTCGAGATCCAGGCGATCCACCACAGCGCGGTGACGAGCGCCCCTGGTGGCGGGGTGGCACCGAGGAGATGCCAGATGCCGACGGCGCGATACACCTCCCGGGGCGCGACGATCGCGTCGGGGAGCGCGGCGATCTTCGCGAGCACCCAGAGCGCCGACACGGCGACGGCGATGCGCACGCACGCGAGCCCGAGCCGGCCACCCTCGGCGAACCAGTACCGGTTCCAGCGGCCCACGCCGCGACTTTACACCCCACCACGCATCGCGCTGGGCGCGTGGTAGACCGTCGACGTGTCGAAGGATCGTGCGGCGCCGTTCTCGCGCAAGCACCGCCGGTACTGGCTACCGGTCACGGGCGGCATGCTGCTGATCGGCGCGATCAACGTGACGCTCGGGATGTGCTCGTACACGCCGCCACCGAGCCGCACCGAGCAGATCCAGGTCGTGATTCCGAAGCCATCGAGCCGCCACGCCGAGGCCGGTGTCCCCGATGCGGGGGTCACGAACGATGCGGCAGCCGCGGATGCGGTCGCGCCCGCGGATACCGCGCCTGCGACGAGCGCGCCTCTCCCCTAGTAGCTCGGTCGGCACCGCCGCGATCGGTGCCGAAACGGTCCGCGCGCCACGCGAACGCACCTCGCCCCGGTAACCCCGGCATCAACCTGGAATAGCGAACACGCGGGCTCAGATGCAGTGTCCAAAGGAACAGGCACGGCGCGAGTCCGGTCCCAAACCAGCGCTGACCGGACCGCTTGAAGCGCATCGCGACCACCGACATGCACGGGGGGTCGCGCAGGTCGGGAGCTGTACCGCCGGTCAGTGCGTCGGCGGGCCGCGGTACGCCGCCACGAGACGCTCGCAGGGAGTGAACCCGACAGACGCGTAGATCTGGGCG
>JAYSYE010000273.1:0-5407 GCA_043716635.1 Deltaproteobacteria bacterium
TTGTTCCGGCTCCCAGGCCGCCCACACGAGGTTCATCGAGACACCACCCGTGTTGTTGCCCGCGACGTCCTGGGCATCCCAGAAGTCCGGCTGGAGTCCCTTGATCCGGTACGCGGTGCGCGTCGGATACGCAGGCCCGCCCGCGTCGTCGGCGCCATCGGCCGTCACGCTCGCGTCGACGTCGGCCCTCGCGTCGGTGGTCAGATTCGCGGGATGGCCACAGGCGAACACGAAACACGACAATACTGCGATGCGCACGAAGCGCGTTCTTGCAGCGGGCGTGCCAGCGCTAAGTCCACGAGATGTGTTGCCGGAGCGGCGACTGCAACCCTTCGTGTGCAGCCAGCTGTTCGACCTGATCTTCGGTTCCAACAGCGAGCTCCGCGCGGTCGCCGAGGTCTACGCCGAGTCCGATGGCAAGGAGCGGTTCATCCGTGACCTCGTCAAGGCGTGGGCGAAGGTGACGAACCTCGACCGCTTCGACGTCGAGTAGAGGCGCGACGCGAACGGGTCGTGCGTGCCGCCGTCATCCTCGATGTGACGCTCGAGGCGGTCGCACGGCACCGGGTCCGAGCGAGCTCACTTGGGCATGAGGACGGTGTCGATCACGTGGATCACGCCGTTCGAGGCCTCGATGTCGGCCTTGATCACGGTCGCGCCGTCGACCTTGACGCCGTTCGTGGTGTCGATCGTGAGCTCGCCGCCCTCGATGGTCTTGGCCGTCTTGAGCGCGCCGACGTCCTTCGCCATGACCTTGCCGGAAACCACGTGATACGTGAGAACGGCGGTGAGCTTCTTCTTGTCGGCGAGCAGCGCGTCGAGGGCGGCCTTCGGGACCTTGGCAAATGCGTCGTCGGTGGGCGCGAACACGGTGAACGGACCCGCGCCGTTGAGCGTCTCGGCCAGGCCAGCGGCGTCGACGGCCGCGAGCAGCGTCTTGAACGAACCGGCGTCCTTGGCCACCTCGAGAATGGTCTTGGCGGCGGCGGGTGGCGGGGTGACCGGGGTGGGCGCGGGATCGGCCATCTTGGTCGGCTCGACGGGAGCCACGGTGGGCGCGACCGGGGGCGGCACGGCCTCTTCCTTCTTCTTGCAGCCGAAGACGGAGAGGGCGATGACCGCGGCGAACGAGGCAAGCTGCTTGGACATGGCCTGTTCGATGGCCGCGTCCGCGAACGCGTTACATGATCCCGTGACGCAGACCGAGCGCCCGGGCCCGGTACGACGTCAGCCCGCGCTCGTACGAAAAATACGCCAAAGAGGTCGTGGAGCACGAACGCGAGACGCTCCGCCGGCTCGAGCGCTTCGAGCACGACGAGGAGCGCGAGGCCGACCGAGTCGGCGAGCACCCCCTCTTGTGCGGCGACGACCTGCATGCTCGTGGGAGAACGCTGTCTGTTGCATGCGGCATGCGGCATGCCGCGGGCCGCTCGCGAACGAATAGCTGGCGTCAACGCCACAGCTGGCGCAGCTCACCGGCCACACCCTCGCCACGTTGACCCTCAAATTGGGATGCCGCTCCATCGCGGCCGCGACGACCGCTCGATACTGGCGTGGCGCAGAGCTCGCCGCCTTGGTTCCGAACGGCCGATGGCACGCCGGGCACGGCAACCGTGCGAGTGCCGCGATCTGACGCCAGTGCCAGACCGCCGCCGCGGTGCACATGGCCATCAGTAGACCTCTGGCCAGCAGCACCACCCCCAGCATCGGTCGTAGCGTCCACCGCGTCGCCTCGTCACTGCGCGTACCGTGCGGCCGAAGGCGCTAACGCCGCGCCCGCATGATTTGATCGCGGCGTGGCACGGGGCGGTTGGGGACCCCGGCGGGCTTGCCCGACTGGGCGGGGCGGCAGGCCCCGTGAATCGAGGCGACCTGCACTGCACGCGAAATTTCGCGGGCAGGGCACTAGTGTCTCACGCATGCAACTCCGCTGGCTCGCTGTGCTCGGCCTGGTCACGCTCGGCTGCAAGGGCAAACCCACAGAGGGTGCACCGGCGCCCGCCGGTGCACCCGTCCGTGCTCGCGTCGCAGCGCCAGTGGCGCCGGATGTCCCGCCGCTGCCGACCGCGGTTGGCGGTGACGACGCCGGCAAGTTGAAGGTGCTCGATGCGCAGCTCGACGACGCCGCTCAGGCGCGCAAGACAGATCCACGGACGACGCCGCGAGCGTGCACCGGCGCGAAGCTATCGTTGATCACGCTGTCGCAGATCGCGCCCGCGACCCTGGCTCCCCGCAGCGCTCGCTACGACGCGTCGTGTTCGCTGACCGCCGTGGCCGCACTGAACTTACCGAGCGACGTCGCGGCTCCAGCCTCGGCCCTCCAGGATGCGGTGCCCGCGATCGAGGCCAGCTATCGCGCGCAGGCCTACGCGCCCGCCCTCGCGCGCTGCCTGACGTCGAACGACGCGCTGCAGGCGCTGTCGGCAAGCACCGATCCCGAGGTGGGTCGACTCCGCTCGAAAGCCGACCGCCTGTGCAACCTGCTCGTGCCGGTCGCGACGATCGAGGCGGCGGCCGTGACCGCATCGCGCGTCAACCGCGGTCAACCTCCCGCGACCGTCGCGCCCGAGTGCGACAAGGCGCGCGTGAACGACGCGTGGCTCCAGCTCGTACACAGCGATCGCAGCGGCGACCCACCGGTCGTGTCCGCGGTCGACAAGTGGAATCGCCTGTGTCCGAACAGCGCGCTCGTCAGTCCGTAGTGATCTGAATCGTCGCTGATCGAGCGAATCTTCGTCGACGACGGCGTCACTTTGCAGGGACTCGTCCTGCACTCCGACCACGGTAAACCGATGCGCGGCGCGACGATGATCTCCACGCTGCAATGGCTTGGGCGCATAGGTGAAAGAAAGCGGTGTTTTGGAAAGTCGACCCATGACTGGTGGGTTCGTGGGCGGGGGAAACCCAGGTGCCCGATTCGACACGGTCGGGACGGGTCGGCGGGTGGGAGCGTTCAGCCGCTCAGGCGCCGTCGATCAGGTCGTCAACCAGTCGATCGGGTGGAGCGCGGGTGGGGAGATTGGCTGGCTCGGTGTCAGGTCGCGGTGCTCAAGAATGACGGGGCTCATGCAGCGGATACTTTGACCTGGCCGCCTCGGTCGAAGAGCGACGCATCGAAGACCCGTGCGGCGGCCTCTTCCGGAGTCGCCGAAGACGGCAGATCGACTTTCGGGAAGTGACCATTTCACCAAAGCCGACTTTGGTCGAGTCGAGCCACGAGTCGCTCGATCAAACCGTCGCTCGGCGTCGCCGTGCCGTTGGCCGCCGGGGCAGCCGTCGCGCGTTCGGCCTCTACCAACGCGCGCTCCACACGGTCGTGGTCGAGCGCGCGCATGAAGAGATATTCGCCCGGGGCCGAGAGGAGAGCTGCGAAGCATTGCTTGCGCGTGCTGCGGTCACCATGGGCCAACGCGGTCGGCCTCGGGGTAGTGGTTGACAGGATGTGTCGCATCGGTGAGCGTGGAGCCTGTGAAGAAGCCTCTGCCCGAGTCGCTCCCGACCTTGCTCACGGTCGGTGACCTGCTGGCCATCCCCATGCCGAACGGCCTTCATGCGGCTACGTGGGTATTGACGCTCCACGAGCCATATCGAGATGTTCGGGGAAAGCTCGTCAAAGGATCTGTCTATTTCGTCGTGCTCGACGGGCATTGGCAGTCGCTGCCAACTGCCGCCCAGCTCGCGAAGGCACGCTTCGCGAAGTCGCACCATGCGAGCGACGATTGGAAAGGCTGCTTCTGGGGCCCTATCCCTTCCGACTTCATGGTGGCTGGAACCAAAGCGCCCACCAAGGCCGTGCTCGCCTTCGTGGCCGAGCCCAGCGGTACGATGGTGTTTCAGAACGCAGAGCACCTGCGCTCGGAGCTCTTCAAGCATTGGCGTCTCGAGCACGATAGGGCGGCCGTCGAAGAAGAGTGGCGCTCAGCCGCCTTGGAGCGCGCCGCGCGCATTGCGGAGCGCAAGGCGAAGCTGACATTGCCGGAGATGCTGAAAGAGAAGCCATTCGCGCACTGGCGCGCGCACTGGCCGGCGTCGGTGGTGCGAAGAGCGCGTGCCATCTTCACCGAGGCGACGAAGGCGCTCATCGATCTCGACGGTGGCACCAAGCGCCAGAAGACAGCCATTTTGAAGGGGATCGCGACGCAGATGAATGCCCTTTACGACGAGACGGGCTGCATCGCGACAGGCGAGGCGAGCGAAGTCATCGCCCGCGTGGAGCAGCTCGCGACGCTCGTCGGCCTCTCGAACGACGACGAGGCGCTCACCGGTCACCGCGACTGGTGAGCTCGACGGCGACTTGGCCGCCGGTCACGCAGTGATTCGACGGGTAGGCCTCGGTGGGCAAGTTGGGGCAACCCTTCAGCAAGAAGGTCGCAGCGGCCGCCGCTGTGGTGGGGAGGTAGTGAGGAAGGTCGTCAATGAGAAGCGCGGAATGACCGTGCTTCCCGGCGCGCACCGGCGCGCGAGGCTGCACTTCGCGGTTTGGGAGATCCTCGAACGACACCTGGACGCCACGCGCGTTCCGGGGCTCAAGGAGCTCGACACCTTCTGAATGGACCCCACGGCAGGCGCAGCGCCTCCGCCGGGCGTCAACGAGTTGATTCGGCTGATCGGGAGCGCCGAACACCGTCCCGGCGATCACCAGGTCCGGCCCGCCCTTGGCGCATGAGACCATCTTGGCGATCTGCTTGTTGCGCAAGCGCACGCCCAGGCCGAAATCATCGACGCCGCAGTTGTTGCTGACGACAGTGAGGTTCTTCGTGCCGAGCTCGCGCAAGGCTGCAATGCAGTGCTCGGGAATGCCGTACAGGCCGGCACGCGGTGATGTCGTCCGCTACGACTTTGTTCACGGCCAAAATTCTACTCGGAATTCTCGCGCATTCCCACAGGCCTCCAGCGGACAGGAAATCAACGCGAAATGCAGCCTACGGTCGGACAGTTGGAGGTGAACCCAGTGCCGTCGTCGTTGCACGCGACCACCGACTCGCCGGTGTACTTCATGCCTTTGCATTTCTTGTCGGCGCGGCAAGTGGCCACATCCTTGTGGGCGCCGCACGGATCTCCGGCAGGCGCGGCGCACCAGTCTTCGGTGCGCGAGCCGCACTCGCCGCTGCCTTCGTCACGCGGCGAGTCCGTGGGCATAGGATTGGCTTTGGCGACCGTGGTGGACGAGGGCGCGCTAGGCAGACTGGTATCGGAGGCGACGGTCGTCGTGGAGACCGTGGTGGTTGTCGCCGAGGTCGACGAGGGAACAGTCGTGGTCGCGTTCGACTCCGGCGGCTTGGAGCAGCCGAACGCGACGAGAGAAAGTGCGGCGAAGAGATAAGCGCGTCGATCGATCATGTCCACGCACGCTACCTCATTGTCACCGGGGGGCGCGCGGCGGCTTTCGGCCCACGAGCTCGGCGCG
>JAYSYE010000274.1:0-1697 GCA_043716635.1 Deltaproteobacteria bacterium
GCTCGGAGTCGACCGTGATCTCGCCTCCGATCGCGACGATGATCGCGTGGCTGATCGAGAGGCCGAGCCCCATCCCCTCGCCGATAGGCTTCGTCGTGAAGAACGGATCGAACAAGCGCCCGAGGTGCTCCTTCGCGATGCCCGTTCCGCTGTCGTGAATCTCGACCACGGCGCGCCCCGCGCCATCCGAGTACGTCACGAGGCGGACGAGCTCGGACTCCGCCTTCCCCTCGACGATCGCCTGTGCGGCATTGACGAGCAGGTTGGTGAAGACCTGCACCAGAGCGCCCTCGTTCGCCTCGACGTACGGTGTCGTCCCGTACTCCTTGCGGAGCTGCGCGTGGTGCCTGACCTGATGCGCCGTCATCGCGACCGCGGAGTCGAGCACGTCCGGGAGATCGAGCACGGCGAGCTTCTGGTCGTCGCTGCGGGTGAACTTCTTGAGATCGTGCACGATCTTGCGGACGCGCTCGGCGCCCTCGTGCGCGTCCGTGAGCGCAGCGCGTAGCTCGATGACGGCAGTCGAGAGCGCGTCGACCTCGACGGTCGCGGCCCCGGTGGCCTTCACGCGCGCGAGGCCGCGCTCGAGATCCTCGGTGACCTCGATGCCCACCGTGACGTTCGCGATCACGTAGGCGAGGGGATTGTTGATCTCGTGGCTCATCCCTGCGGCCATCGTGCCGAGGGCGGCCATGCGCTCCGAGACGGCCAGGCGCTGCTCGAGGTGGCGGCGCTCCGTGATGTCCCGGAACACCACGACCTGTCCTAGAACGTTGCCCTTCGCGTCGACGATCGGCGCCGCCGTGTTGTCGACCGGGATGGTCGCACCACTCCTGGGGATGAGGCCGGCGTGGGTGGGAACGGCAGCCGCGAACCCGTCGCGGGGCGGCCGGGACAGGTCGAGGTGCTGTCCGGTCGCGTCGACGAGGCGAAGCACGTCCACCAGCTTGGTTCCCACTGCCTCCGCGCGGCGCCATCCGGTCACCTTCTCGGCCACCGGGTTCAGGAACGTGATCGTGTCGTGCGGGTCGATCGCGATCACCGCGTCTCCGATGGACTCGAGAGTGGTCGAGAACCAGCGCTCTCGCTCGGCAAGCAGCGACTCGAGCTCGTGCTTGCGCAGCGCGACCTCGATCGCGATCCGGAGCTCCCGGTCCTCGAACGGCTTCAGGATGTAGCCGTACGGCTGCGTCTCCTTCGCGCGCGCCAGCGTGGCCTCGTCGGAGTGGGAGGTCAGGTAGACGACCGGGATCCCGAGACGGTCGCGGATGATGCCCGCAGCCTCGATGCCGTCCATCGCGCCCCGCAGCTTGATGTCCATCAGGATCAGCCGGGGCCGGAGCGTCTCCGCGAGCGCGACCGCGTCGGCGCCCGTCGCGGCGGCCGGCGGAACGTCGTAGCCGAGATGCACGAGGGTGCGCGCGATGTCCGCGGCAATGATGGCCTCGTCTTCCACGATCAACACGCGCTCGCCCATCGTCACTCCTGCTCGGCCTGGAACCGCACCGTGCAGCGCGTGCCGGGTGCTCGCTCGAACTGCACGCTCCCGCCGAGCTGACGTGCGAGCGTCATCACGAGCTGCAGGCCGAGCGACGACGCGGTCTCGAGCTGCAGCCCGGCGGGCAGCCCCGTGCCGTTGTCCGCGACGGAGAGCTCGATCGCGGCGCCCGCTCTCGTCACGCGAACGGTCACGAGCC
>JAYSYE010000275.1:0-1696 GCA_043716635.1 Deltaproteobacteria bacterium
TTTCCGCGCCCGCTGCCCGTGCTCGTCGAGTTCGCGGGCGCGGGGGCCGAGGCGCCCGACGGTGTGCGCATCGAGCGCGCGGATGTGGTCGCGGGCGTCGAGCTCGTCGACGAGCCCGCGCGGCGGCGCGCCGAGTGGGCGCTGATCCGGCAGATGAACAAGTCGTTCGAGGGGCCGGTCGACGCGTTGATCAACTGGCGATTCTCGATGCGGATCACGCGGTTCCTGTCGCACCGCTCGCTCGCGGTGACGCCGAACCACGTCACGATCCTCGCGATCGTCGTCGGCCTCGCGGCCACGATGGTCGCGCGCCGCGGCACCTACGCGGCGTTCGCCGTCGCCGGCGTGATGCTCCAGATCAACTCGATCCTCGATTCGGTCGATGGCGAGCTCGCGCGCCTGCGCTTCCAGTACAGCAAGGTCGGCCAGTGGCTCGACAACCTGTCCGACGACATCGTCGACAACGCGTTCCTCGCCGTGGTCGGCCACACGCTCGGCGGCGTCTGGTGCTGGCTCGGCATCGGCGCGGCGGCCGCGCGCCTGCTCGTCTCGATCACGACGTACGTCTCGGTCTATCGACGGACGGGCACCGGCGACATCTTCGCGTTCCGCTGGTGGTTCGAGGGCGAGACCGCCACGACCGACGAGCTCTACTCGCCCACGTCGCTGAAGACCTGGCTGCGCTCCCTCGGCCGCCGCGACACGTACGTGTTCCTGTGGATGGTCGCGGCGCTGTGCGGCCTGCCGCACTGGATTCCTGTCCACGGCGCGGTGATCGCGCTGACGAACCTCTCGCTGCTGGTCCTCCACTTCACGGTCTTCCGCGCGCGGCGACCGTGACGGTCGAGGTACGGGCGAAACCCCATCCGGCTCGACGGGCGACGGCGTATCGTGTGTCCATGAGATGGATGGCCTTCGCGGCTACGTGCACGCTGATCGCGGTGGCGGCGGCTCCGCGGCGCGCCGATGCGTGCAGCTGTGCGCCGATGCAACCCGCGACCGTGCCGACCGCCGGCGCGACGGTCCCGACGAATGCGCGATCGCTGTACGTCACGGGGTACGACCTGGTCACGCTCGGGACGCCCGTGCTCGTCGATGCGACCGCGCAGACCGAGACGACCACCGGCGCGCCGGTGCAGGAATCCGGGCGCGGCGCGCTCGGGCTCGTGCGCATCCCGCTGCTGTCCCCGCTGGTCGCCGGTCACGACTACCACCTGTCGGCGCGCTCACCCGGCGTGGCGACCGACGTCGTCGGGTTCGTCGCGAGCCTGGAGCCGGCCCCGACGGTGCCGGCGATCCCGGATCTGGTCGGCCTCGATCTCGCGACGGCGCGGTTCGGGGCCCAGCTCGCGTCATCGTGCGGTGCGCCGCTGACGGGGTTCCGCGGCACGCTCTCGAATCTCGACGCCGGCACCGTGCTCGTGGTGCGAATCACAGGTCCGAATGGCGCGGTCATCGAGCGCGTGGTGCGGGCGACCCCCGACGCCCTGGCGACCCTCGGCAGCGGCGCGTGCACGATCGACACGCCGCTCGAACCGGGCGTCCGGTACAGCGTCGATATCAGCGCCCGCGATCTCGCTGGCACCGAAGGCGCGGCCCGGCACGCCGACATCACGGTGCGAGACTGCGGCGTGGTCGCGAGCTACGCCGACATCGAGCAGGCGACCGCGTGCGTGTTCGCCGGGGCCAGCGCGGT
>JAYSYE010000276.1:0-44800 GCA_043716635.1 Deltaproteobacteria bacterium
GATCGATTGCTTCATAGCGGCCTCGTTGCCAGAAAGCCGCCGACCAGCCAGAGCGTATTGCCCACGGCGATCAGCTTGTTGCCATTCGCAGGCAGCACCTCGCGATCGAGACTGCCGGTGGCGGCGCGGTGAAGGATCACCGTCCGCGGATTGGCTGTCTCGTCGAGCGCCGCGACAACCCAGGCGTCGTCGCCGACGACGAGCACGCTGAGAAACCGCTCGTTCGCGGCCGCGGGCGCCTCGAGAACGAAGCTGCCGTTGTCGTGGTGGTAGAGCCCGCCGGGTCCGATTCCCCACAGGTGCGCGAGGTTCGGGCCATCGACATCGACGAGCCCACCCGGAGGCGACGAGATGGATGTCGGCTCCCACATCGCACCGGACCAGCGATAGAACGGGTTCCCCACGGCCAGAACTCCACCCATCCCGTCCTCCCAGAGGTCATTCGCGCCTGCCAGCCCCGATGTCACCACCCACCCCGTGGCGTCGCGTTTCCAGATATGCGCGCTCGTCGGCACGGTCACCACCGAGCCCGCAGCGAGCATCGTGCCGTTCGCATCCGCGAGGCTATTCAAGTACACGTGTCCGACCTGCTCGGGGATCCACGAGATTCCATCATAGTGATTGATGGCGAAACCATCGTAGTCCTGCCCGGCCATCCAGATATCGGTGGGACTCCGCGCCAGCATCGCGACGCCGATGTACACCGTGTCTGCCCCGGAAACGTCGGTGTACGCGTACCGCCCGTGTTGGACGCGCACGACTCCAAACGTTGGAGCCAACCAGACCGAATCGCCGATGGCCACGCCCGTGGCGAACTCGTCGACGCGCTTCCCGGCGTTGTCGACCACCGGAGAGGTGACCAACTGGGTCCACTGCGTCCCGTCGAAGTGCATCAGGTTTCCGCCGCGACCTTCCGAGAACGCGATCCATACGTCCGAGCCCGACGTGCCAGTGATCGCGGAGATCCCCGCGAACGAGTCCGCGGGCAACCGGAACATCTCGCTCCACACGCCGGCGTGCAGGCGCGCGACGACCGGACCGCCGACGACCCACAAGTCGCCGGTAGGATCGAGCCAGGTATCGGTGACCGTTGGAACCGGTGGCATGCTCGCCGACCACGTCGTGCCATCCCAGTGCACCACCTGGTGCGTGCCATTGCCGACGACCCAGACATCATTCGTCGCGCGCACGAACAGCCGAACCGCCTCGAGGAAGATCTGATCACCGCTCGGTGGCGAGTGGTCCACCCAGCCGGTGCCGGTCCATTGCCACACGCGTAACAATCCGACGGTCGTGTCGTGACCGGCGACCCAGACGTTCGACGTGCTCCCGGCTGCGACCCCGCGGAATCGGAAGTCCGTCGACTGCACCGGATTGGCTTGTACCCAGCTCGTTCCATCGAAGTGCTGGACCGTCGATGCGTTGATGACTGGGCCGGGAAACACGATGCCCCAGACGTCCGTCGACGACACCGCAGCGATCACCGGCTCGATGCCCGCCATGCTCGGGATCGCATCCCAGTGTCCCGCCGTTCGGTGGACGACCTCGCCGTTCGCACCGGTTGCCCACAACGTTCCGTCGAGGCCGACCGCGAGCCGGTGGTAGGGCAATGCCGACACGGGTGGCTCCATCTGATAGCCGGTCCCGTCGTAGTGCACGAGCGTGTAGTTGCGACTCGCCATCCACAGGTCGTTCGGCGCGACCGCGAGCAGATCGGCGACACCGTCGCGCCCGAGCGATGGATATGGCACCGCGAGGCACCAGCTCCCGACCGCGATGCACGGTCCCGCCGGAGGCTCGAACACGCCGGCGTCGGGCGGAGATCCATCGACGATGGCGCCATCCGATGCGACTGCATCCGGGGACAGCATCGGGGTGGGCTTCGCGCACCCAACGCAGAGGAGGATTACAACGAATGTTCGAACCACGAACCGCTCACCGTACGCAGTTCTCGTCGAGGAGTCTACCGGGCGTTCGCGTACGCCTTCCGAACTCACGTACGCTGCGCCCGGGCCGCTCGCGGCGCAGCTCGCGATCTATCTCGGCTGGGTGCGCACGCGTCTCCTCGGCGCGACCCTCGTCGCGATCGCGTTCATCCTGCCGTCGTTCGTCATGGTGCTCGGCCTGGCTACCGCGTACGTCTCGTTCGGAGGCGTTCCGTGGATGCGGGGCGTGTTCTACGGCCCCCGAAGTGGTCAGGTCGACGCGGCAACTACGCTGACACAGGGAGTTACCGTTATTTCGTCTCAGGGCCTCGTGCCTTCGTCGGGGCGAGCCGTTTCTGGAAATGCTACTGCAGCGACCGGGTTGTGCTCAGACGGCGGCTGGAACGATTCCCGACGCCAGGGTCGCCGCAGAGGCCTACTGCGGCGGATGGATCGAAGCCGCAAACAGCTTCAGCGGCTCGCGGCGATCCGGCGGGATGTACTCGAGGTTCAGCTGCCGGTCGGTGACCTCGAAGAACGAGCGCTCCGCCGCGAGCAGCTGGGTCACCGCGCGCTCGAGCTCGACCAGGTCCACGTCGCGCAGGTTCGTACGTAACAGATCTGCCTCGGCCGTCAGCGAGTGACCGACGAGGAAGCCGCCGAGGATCAGCTTGGCCTTCACGGCCATGGAGTGCGTGTCGTCGCCGGTGCGGTGCGGCAGCGCCAGCACCTCGGCGAGCAGGCCCGCGGACGCAGGGGACGCGCGCTCGTACGCGCGGCGGGTGATGAAGCCGAGATCGAAGATCGCGAGCTGCGGCGCGAACACCATCCCGTAGGTGCGCGCCATGTCCGCGTAGTACGCGAAGTGCTTGCCGATCTGCACGAGCAGCTCGGGGCGATCGACGATCGCGCGCGTCAGCTTGCGGTACTGGTGGAACACGTCATAGACCGCGCGCAGGTTCCGCGACTTGATCGACTCGCGGAGGAAGTTGTTGAAGAAGCGGATCGTCAGCCGCAGCGCCTCCTCGTCGTGACGGTCGTGCAGCCGGACCGCGATCACGCGCACTGCATCCGAGAACACGGAGATGGTGTCGGTCGCCCCGTGGAGCGCGCGGAGAAAGCCCAGCTCGAGCTGGAGCAGGCACTTCATCTCGTACCAGGTCCTCGCCTCCGAGAGCATCTCGAGCGCGTCGTCGGAGAACCCGATGAAGTCCGCGCGGTCGACCACGAACCACTCGCGCGGCACGCGTGACTTGTACTGCCCGTAGTGGTCGAGCATCGTCTTCAACGCCCACGCACCCTCGGCCGCCACATCCCGGTCGTTCCGGTCGAGCGACTTCTGGATCATCGTGCCGATCTGACCCACGCGCACCAGCAGCTCCGCCTGCGCCTTGCCCGGCTCGCGTGACCGGTCGGCGGTCGCCTTCACGATGGCCGTGGCCGTATCGCGCAGCCGGAGCAGCAGGCGCGACGGATCGACGAATCGCACCACGTAGAAGAAGTACGGCAGGAGGATCGCCCAGCCGACGAGCGCCATCACGACCGACAGGGTGATCGCCCACGTCGGGGCGAACGTCGGGCCGATCATGTAATCGACCCACAGCGCGTGCGCGGCGCCGAACGTGATGAACGTGAGCACGAACCGGTTGATCCGGTCCCGCAAGAACATGTCGATCAGCTTCGGCGTGTGCATGTTCGCCGTGAGCGGGATGGCGAAGCCGATCGTCGCCATCAGCATGGCGAGCACGTTGTTGGAGGCCCGCGCCATCGGCGAGAGCACGTCGACGAGCTTCGCGTTGTTGACGCCCGCCCACGACGGGGTGCCCCACGGTTGCCACCCCGAGCGCCGCCACTCGAGCGCGAACTCGACGAAGAACAGGAGCGCGAACACGCCGACCGCGAGCGCGAAGGAGCGCAGGAACAGTCGCTTCATGCCGCCCGCCTCACCACCATCGGGTCAATCGGCATCGTCGGCGAGGAACGCGAAGTAGCGCTCCGGGAGATCGTCGAACTCGAGCGCCCCGCCGCAGCTCGGGCACTTGAACACCGGCGGCTCGAGGTTCGCGGCCAGGATCGCGGCCGACTGGACGAGCCGCTCTTCCTGGTGATCGCAGCCGATGCAGTGAAACGGCGCGAAGAAGGACGTGACCGTGCCGCGCCCGATCACGTCGCGCACCATCGACGCTTGCAGGATGAACGGCACCGAGCAGGCGTGAAACTCGTAGCCCTGGATGCGCGCCTGCCGCAGGAACTCGCACCACGCGCGCACGCCGAGCGAGTTCATGTACGTGACCTGGGCCGTGTCGAACACGATGCGGCCCACCATCGACGGCAGCAGCTCGTCGAAGCGCGTGGCCTCGGTGAAGTCGCCGCGCAGCACCACGCGCGTGCGCTCGCCGTCCTTCACGACCTGCCACTGCGTGAGCTTCGCGAGGATGCCCCGCGCGCGCGCATCGAGCGTCTCGAACGAGACCCCAACCACGGTCTTGCCGTCGCGCGGCTGGGCCCACACGGCGCGACCGACGATCGCGAGCGGCGCCTCGCCATCGGTCGAGATCGCGAGCTGGAGCGCCTGCCCCTCGGTGATCGGCGCGGCCACCACGAGCCGCACGCCATCGACGGACAGGTTCGAGATCGTCGCCTCGATCCGCTTGCCTGCACTCTCGACGGTGACGGCGAAGGCCTCGGTGCCCGGGCGCGGCTCGCCGAGCTGGATGGCCACCACGTCGTGCAGCTCGTCGGCGGCCATCGGTGCGATCAGCAGCTCGTCGCAGCCGCAGGACTCGACCTCGCGCATCTGATCGCCGGTGAGGCGCTTGCCCGCGACGAGCACCACGCGCGTCGAGGGGCTCTGCGCCTTGATCACCTTGGCGGTCTCGAAGCCGCCCATCTCGACATCGAGCACGGCGAGCGAGGGCTCCTGCGTCAGGAACAGCACCTTGGCCTCGGCGGCGGTGCTCGCGACCAGCAGCTCGAGGCCGAGGCGCTTGAACGGGGGCGCCGTGAAGTGCCGCAGGAGCTCGCTGTTGTTCGAGACCAGGACCTTCGGCACGCGCGTGCCAGATGTTAGCACGCGCTCGCGGGTTACAGGATCGCGCGCAGGATCACGATGAGCGCGAGGAACAGGATGACGGCGCCGCCCATCGCCGCGATTCCCCGCACGAGGATGCCGCGGTCGTAGGCCTCGCGCTCGGCGGTGAGCTTCTCGATCTCGGTGGTCCGTGCCGTGATCGCGCCGCGGATGCGATCGATGCGCTGGTAGAGCTCGTCGAGCTGCGGGTCCTCGATCCGGTTCAGGTTGATCAGGGTGCCGAGCGTCACCAGGCGACGGGAGATCTCGCCCTCGGCCAGGCCGATCTCGCGCGCCTTGCGCTTCTGCTCCGCATCGAGCTCCGCGAGCCGGTGCGTGTGACCCTCGCGGGCATCGGCGAGGCTCCGCTTCGCGGCATCGAGCTCGGCCTTCGCGGCATCGAGGCGGGCCGTCGCCTCGCCGATGGGACGCTCGAGGCTCGCGAGCTTGCGATCGCACTCCTGGCGCTCGGGCTCGATCGCGGCCGCCTCCTTGCGGTTCTGCTCGGCGCTGCGGCGGAGCTCCGCGCGCGTGTCGCCGAGCTGCGACGAGCCAGCCTCGCGCTCGTTGTCCTCCGCGGACTTCAGGTAGGCCTTCTGGCGACGCTCGAACGACTTGCGACTGTCGCGCATGGAGCGGCGCTGGCCCTCGAAGCTCGCGAGATCCGCCTGCGCTTCGCCGAGGAGCCGTTCCGCGTCGCCGAGCTTGAGGTTGCGCTCGCGCTCGACGTCCACGAACCGGGACTTCTCGTCGGTCTTCCGCGCCTCGACCTCCCCGAGCTCGACCGTGAGCGAGGCGATGCGCGTCTCCGCATCGGTGATGGCCGAGTTCTCGGCGGAGAACACGCGGCCCGAGGCCCCGACGTTGCGCGCGACCTTACCGAGGGCACCGAGGACCTGATCGAGCGCGTCGGTGTCCTGCTTGATCTCGGAGCCGAGCGTCTTGATCGCGCCGCGCCGCTGATAGCGCGCGCGGCCGAAGCGAAGGGCGTACTTCGCGGCGTGGACGAGCCCGGGCTCGGGGATCTCCGGGACGGGGGACACGGCCGGCGGCGTGAACGGCCGGTCGGCGAGCTCGCCCGGTCGGGTCGTGCGCGTGGGAGGCGGCGTGATCCCCGACCCCGAGCGGTGCGACCCCGTCGCGGCGATGATCAGCGCGGCCGATGGCCGGCTCGGTCGCGACGGAGGGCTCGGCTCGAACGTGGGCGCAGGCATGGGCGCGGTCTGCACGTGAGGCTGCAGGAGGGGGATGGCCGATGGCGTCGGGCCTGACAGCGGCGCGACGGTCGGGCCTGACAGCGGGCTCGGCGTGCCCGGGGGATGCGCGTCCCCGTGCGGCGCGATCGGTCCGCTCGCAGGCGGCGGCGGCGCGAGCCGATGCGCATCGCCGTGCGGCGCGATCCGCGGGATCGGGATCGAGCCCGACTGCGACGGCGCGGGCATCAGCACCATCGACGCGATCGGCGGCGGTGGCGCGGTGGGCGGCGGTGGCGCGCCGGGCGGCGACGCGGTGACATCGGAGCGCCGACGCGCGGACTGGTCCGCGTCGCGGGGCTCGGGCAGCGGCGCGTCGCGGCGCTGGGCGGCTGGCCCCGGAGTCAACGCCGACAGCAGCGCGCGCCGCGATTCGGGATCCGGTCCGATGCCGACGACGGTCGTGTTCAGCGCGGGGTTGGAGTGCGCGGGCCTCGGGCCGGGCGAGACCTGGGCCCCGGCGTTCGCCGGGGTGACGTGCGATGGGTCCGGCGGCGGGCCGTGCGGCATCGGCAGCGGCGGCGGAATGGTGGTCCCGGCGCGGCGCGGCAAGGGAGCGGACATCCCTGCCGTCGCGCGCGGCGGCAGCTGCACGCCGGTCGGCGGCGCGTTGCGGCGGCGCGGCGGCAGCGGCGGCAACCGACGACCGCACGCCTGGCAGACCGCCAGCTCGTCGGAGGTCTCCGCGCTACAGAACGGACAGAAGCGCATCGATCGCCCTACGGCGCCGTCCGGGCGGGAGCCGTCGCGGAATAGACGATCGCTCCGCCCACGATCGTGTAGCTGACCTTCACGTCGAGCAGCGTGCGGTCGGCGACCAGCGCGTGATCGAACGCCGTCAGATCGGCATCCCGACCGACGGCGATCATCCCGCGCGTGTCGTCCGCGAACTGCGCGTACGCCGCGCCGCGGGTGAACGCCGCGATCGCCTCGTCGAGCGTCAGCTTCTGCTTCGGGTACCAGCCACCCGCGGGCTCGCCCGCCGCGTCCTGTCGCGTCACCGCCGCGTAGATCCCGAGTAGCGGCGACACGCCCTCCACGGGGAAGTCCGACCCGAACGCGAGCGGGATGCCCTTCGCCAGCATCGTGCGCCACGCGTACGCCATCTTGATGCGCGCCGGTCCCAGCCGCTGCTCCGCCCACGGCATGTCACTCGTCGCGTGCGTCGGCTGCATCGAGGCCACGACCTTGGCCTCCACCATCCGGTCGTAGTCATCCGGCATCACCTGCGCGTGCTCGACGCGCAGGCGGCGATCGCCCTCGTACTTCCGCATCGCCGCGACGTACGCGTCGTCCACCGCCATGATCGCGGCGTCGCCGATCGCATGCGTCGCGACCTGCCAGCCGGATGCGACGGCCGCATCCACGGCCGCCCCGAGGATCTCGGGCGCGGTGACCCACAGCCCCCGGTTCCCCGGGTCGTCGCTGTACTCCGCCTGAAGGCGCGCGCCGCGCGAGCCGAGCGCACCATCCGCGAAGAACTTCACGCCGCGCATCGCGAACCGCCCGACATCGGGCTCCGGCGCGGTCCGCACGCGGGCGAGCTGGTTCGGGTTGCCCTGCAGGAACGCGTAGACGCGCAGCGGCAGGCGGCCCTCCGCCGCGAGCTTGCGGTAGACCGCCGCCGTCTCGTCCTCGATCCCCATCTCGTGCACGCCGGTGAGGCCCACCGCGATCGCCTGCTGCGCTGCCGCGAGGATCCGTCGCTCGCGCATCGCCGCCGTCGGCACGGGCACGACCGCGTCGACCAGATCCACCGCGTTGTCGACGAGCACCCCCGTGGGCGCGCCCTTCGGATCGCGCAGGATCCGCCCGCCGTCGGGGTCCTTCGTCGACGCCGTGATCTTCGCCGCCGCGAGCGCACGCGAGTTCAGCCAGACCGCGTGACCATCGATGCGCCGCAGCAGGACCGGGCGGTCACGCACGACCGCGTCGAGCGATGCCAGCGTCGGGAACTGCTGCCCGGGCCAGCGGTTCTGGTCCCAGCCACGCCCCACGAGCCACTCGCCCGGAACCCGATCGAGCGCCGCCACGCGCACCGCCTCCGCCGTCGCGGCCTCGCTCGCGAGCGCGCGTACGGAGACGCTGTCGCCATCGACTCCGAGCCCGTACAGGTGACAGTGCGCGTCGACCAGCCCCGGCGTCAGCGTGTGCCCGCCGAGCTCGATGATCTGCGTGTGCGGGCCGGCGAGCGCGCGCACCTCGGCGTCCTCGCCCACGGCCGCGATCTGGGCGCCGACCACCGCGACCGCGGTCGCGTGCGGATGATCTGGATCCATCGTCCGCACGTCGCCGCCGACGAACACGATCGTCGGCTCGCCCTTCGGGCCAGTCAGCGCGTGCATGCCCGCTCGGCCGTCATGCCGGGTCCCGCCGCCACACGCCACGAGCGCCGCGCCGAGCAGCGCTGCGACCCCGGGTCCGCGCGCGTTAATCGGTGAGCCCGATCGCGAGATAGATCTGCGTGTCACCGGCTTCGAGACCATACCCAAAATCGACTCCTAACAGTGGCAACACGATCTGCCGCAGGTACAGGCGCGCGCCGACGCCCACCGAGTTCTTGAACGGATCGAGCCCGCGCGCATTCGAGCCCGGCAGGTAGTTGCGCTGGATGTTGTCCTCGGGATGCGCGAGGAAGGTGACGTACGACGAGTCGAAGAACCCCAGGCCGCGCACGGACAGGCCCTTGATCGTGAACAGCGGCACCGAGTACTCGAGGTTCGCGGCGACGCGCAGATCGCCGCGGAACTGGTTGTTCGCGTAGCCCCGCTGCGAGGTCCCGCCCGCGGTGAACTCCTGCTGGAACGGCAGGTTGTGGCCGTAGCTCGCGTTGATCTTGATGATCGCGTTGTGGCGCTCGAGGATGCGCTGCGCGCCATAGATGCTGATGCCGGCGAGCCAGTACTTGAAGTCGGAGCCCAGGCTCTCGAGCGCGTGCTCGAACGTCGCCTTGTACGAGTGCCCGCTCTGGATGCCGTACCAGTTCGCGCGGCGGTCGATCGTCAGCGCCCATTCGTTCGAGATGTCCCAGCCGTCGATTCCGGGGCGCGCGAGGTGGTTCGGGTCGCTGGTCGGATCGCCGGTGACGTCCTCGATCGCGGCGCCCTCCGCGAGCTTCAGCTTCTTGTGCGAGGTGGGGAAGCTCACGTGTGCCGCGCGCAGCCGCGTATCGAGCTTCACACCGCGCCACAGCTCGACCCCGATCTTGGCGCCGAGGTTCAAATAGTTCATCCGCGACTCGCGGACCTTCTTGGGCGGGTCTCCGATCCACTCCGTCGGGGAGGCGTACTCGAAGTTGCGCGCGCTCTTCAGGAACGTGTCGACCTGGGAGTAGAAGCGCGACCCGCCGATGTGGGGCACCTGGTGCGCGGCGACGAAGAACGAGTCACCCGTCGCGAGCTGCGCGTAGATCAGGAGCTTCTGGTTGTAGCCGAGCAGGTTGTTCTCGCCGAACCCGAGGCCCCCGCCGACGTTCGTGGGCTGGTTGTAGAACGCCGGCGCGATCACCCACGAGTGCTTGTCCTTGACGACCAGGTGCACGCGCACGCCGCCGTCGACGGGCTCGTAGAACACGTTCACGTCCTTGAACAGGCCGCTCGACACGAGGTCGGCGCGCACCACGTCGGACATGTCCGGCGTCCAGTCCTGGCCCTCCTCGAGCTTCGCGATCACGCGGACGGTGTTCGAGTCCGTCTTCGTGTTCCCCTCGACGACGATCTCCTTGATCGGATCGGCGGCGGCGGTGGCGGCCGCGGCGAGGACCAGCGCGAGCGGGAGAGCGGGGCGCACGCGCGGACTATCGCATGGAGCCCCCGCGATCACACGATGTGGCAGGCGTGGTACCACCGCTGCCATGAACCCTGCCGAAGTTGCCACGGCTCTGCTCATCGAACGCACGCTCCAGGACAGCCCCGCGTATCGCAAGGTCGACGACACGCTCTACGTGATCAAGCAGGGGTCGGCGTACGTGATGATCAACGTCGTGCCCTGGGGTGACAACCGCGCGATGCTGCGGTGCACCGCGCAGCTCGTGAAGGGCGTTGATGTCGACGGCAAGCTCGCGATGCAGCTGCTGGAGCTCAACGCGCACCTGCGCTTCGGCGCGTTCGCGATCGAGCCCGCCGAGCACACGATCCTGTTCACGCACACGATCCTCGGTGGCACCACGCTCGACCAGGAAGAGCTCACGGCGACGCTGCGCGACGTGGCGCTCGTGGCCGACGAGTACGACGACAAGCTGATGGCCAAGTACGGCGGTCAGCGCATGATCGATCTCCTGGAGGAGGCCGCGATGGAGCGGATCATGGAGCGCGATCCGAGCAAGTTCAAGTTCGAGGACTGAGCGAGGCCAGCCATGAGTGCGCATGATGATCAGTCACTGGGTTTCGGCACGCGCGCGATCCACGCGGGGCAAGCGCCCGACCCCCTGACGGGCGCGGTGATGACGCCCGTCTACTACACGTCCACGTACGCGCAGGAGGCGCCCGGGGTCCACAAGGGCTTCGAGTACTCGCGCACGCACAACCAGACGCGGTTCGCGCTCGAGGCGAACCTCGCGTCGCTCGAGGGTGGCGCGGGCGGCGGGCTCTGCTTCGCGTCGGGGCTCGCGGCCACGTCCACGCTGCTCCAGGCGTTCGATGCCGGCACGCACGTGATCGCGGGCGATGATCTGTACGGCGGCACGTTCCGGCTGTTCGACAAGGTCTACCGCCGGTTCGGGTTCGAGTTCTCGTATGTCGATCCGATGGCGGGCGCGGCCGCCGTCGAGGCCGCGATCCGGCCGACCACGAAGCTCGTGTGGATCGAGACGCCCACGAATCCGATGCTGAAGCTCTCCGACATCGCGGCCGTTGCCGAGGTGTGCAAGCGGCGGGGGCTCATCCTCGCCGTCGACAATACGTTCATGACGCCGTACTGGCAGCGTCCGCTCGAGCTCGGCGCCGATGTCGTGGCGCACTCGCTGACCAAGTACCTGAACGGTCACTCCGACGTGATCGGCGGCGCGCTGATCTTCGCCGACAAGGGGCTGCGCGATCGCGTCGCGTTCCTCCAGAACGCGGCCGGCGCCGTGCCGTCGCCCATGGACTCGTTCCTCGTGATGCGCGGGACGAAGACCTTGCACGTGCGCATGGAGCGTCACGAGTCGAATGCGCGGACGATCGCGACGTGGCTCGAGTCGCATCCGCAGGTCGAGAAGACCATCTACCCGGGCCTCGAGTCGCACCCGCAGCACGCGCTCGCGCGCAAGCAGGCGACGGGTTTCGGCGGGATGATCAGCTTCGTGCTGAAGGGCGGGCTCGACGAGTCGCGCAAGTTCCTCTCGGCGTGCCAGATCTTCACGCTCGCCGAATCGCTCGGCGGTGTGGAGTCGCTGATCGAGCACCCCGCGATCATGACGCACGCGTCGATCCCGGCGGATACGCGGCACAGGCTCGGGATCGCCGACGGCTTCATTCGCCTGTCGGTCGGGATCGAGGACGTGTCGGATCTTCAGGGCGATCTCACGCGCGCCTTCGCCGCTGCTCGGTCGTAGTACCCCGCGAATCCGGGTACGGTGCCGCGTTGCCGCGGGTACCCACGATTGGCTGACGAACCGCCATTTCGCGCGGAGCTGCTCAGCATCACGCAACTCGGGCGCCACGCGCGGACGCTCGCTGCGTCGCACCAGGTGGCGCCGCGCAAGGGGCCGGATCGGTTGCTCCCCCGGCTCGACGACAACGAGCGCGCGCTCGCGGAGTCGTACGCGCTCGTCGCCGAGGCGGTAAGCCGCGGCCGGCAGATCACGCCGGCGGCCGAGTGGTTCCTCGACAACTATCACCTCATCCAGGAACAGATCCGGCTCGCGCGCCGCCACCTGCCCCGCAACTACAGCCGCGAGCTGCCGCGGCTCGTCGGTGGGCTGGCCGCGCCGCGCGTGTACGACCTCGCGATCGAGCTGATCTCGCACGCGCATGGCCGCGTCGATCTGGAGCTCGTCACCGCGTACATCACCGCCTACCAGAGCGTCACGCCGCTCCAGCTCGGCGAGCTGTGGGCGATCCCGATCATGCTGCGGCTGGCGCTGATCGAGAACCTGCGCCGCGTGGTGGCGGGCGTGGCGGCGGGGCGCCGTGACCGCGAAGGTGCCGCCGAGTGGGCCGCGCGCTTGCTCGACGGTGCGGAGACTGACCGATCTCAGGTGGTGCTCGTGCTCGCGCGCATGATCAGCGCCGCGCCTGCGCTCACACATCCATTCGTCTCCGAGCTCGCGAGCCGGCTGCAGGGCCAGGGGCCGGCCTCGGTGTTTCCGCTCGCGTGGCTCGACCAGCAGCTCGCGGATCGCGGGCAGACGGTCGCCCATAGCTTCCAGCTCGCGAGCCAGAGCCAGGCCGCCGACCAGGTGTCGATCGGCAACAGCATCGGGAGCCTGCGGTTCCTCGCGGCGACGGACTGGCGCGAGTTCGTCGAGTTGACGAGCGTCGTCGAGCGCACGCTGCGCACGGATCCCGCGGGCGTGTACCCGACGATGGACTTCGCCACTCGCGATCGCTATCGCCACGTGATCGAAGGCATCGCGCGGGCGGGCGGGCGCGCGGAGCTGGCCGTCGCCGAGCGTGCGATCGCGCTCGCGGGCGCGCAACCGGCGCCGAGGCTGCACCATGTCGGCTACTTCCTCGTGGATCGCGGGCTCCGCGTGCTGGTCGCGGCGATGGCGCGCCGCCCGAGGGACCTGCCCGTGCTGGACCGCAGCCGGCACCGCTCGCGCCTGCCGGTCTACGTGGGAGCGATCGCGGCGATCGCCACCGCCGCCACCGCGGGCACGGTCGCGATCGCCGGCGGGCTCGATCGGGTGCAGGCCGCGGCCCCGCTTGCCGTGCAGATCGCGGGGCTGATCGCGGCCGCGCTGTGCGCGAGCCAGCTCGGCATCGCGTGCGTGAACTGGGCCTGCACGATGCTCGTGTTGCCGCGGTTGCTGCCACGGCTGGATCTCGCGACGGGGATCCCCGCGGCCCATCGCACGCTCGTCGCGGTCCCGACCATGCTGACGAGCGCCGGCGTCATCGACGACCTCGTGGCGGCGCTGGAAGTGCGGTTCCTCGCGAACCGCGACGCCAACCTCGGCTACGCGCTGGTCGGTGACGTCCGTGATGCGGCGGAGGAGCACCTGCCCACCGATGCCGCGCTCGTGCAGCGGGCCGCGGATGCGATCGCGGCGCTGAACGCGAAGTACCGGGATGCCACGCGGGGCGGCGGCTTCTTCCTCCTGCAGCGCGCGCGGCGCTGGAACCCACGCGAGGGCGTGTGGATGGGGTGGGAGCGCAAGCGCGGCAAGCTCGACGACCTGAACGCGACCTTGCGCGGCGCGACCGACCGGTTCGCGACCGTGGTCGGTCCCGTGGAGCGGCTCGCCGGTGTCGCGTACGTGATCGTCCTCGACAGCGACACCGAGCTGCCGCGCGATGCGGCACGCGGGCTCGTCGGCACGCTCGGCCATCCGCTGAACCGCGCGATCTTCGATCCGGAGCTCGGTCGGGTGATCGAGGGCTACTCGATCCTGCAGCCGCGCGTCGGGATCTCGATGGAGAGCACCAGCGCCTCGCGCTTCGCGCGCCTGTTCGCGGGGGAGAGCGGGATCGACCCGTACACGCGCGCCGTCTCCGACGTCTACCAGGATGTCTTCGGCGAGGGTTCGTTCATCGGCAAGGGCATCTACGATGTCGACGCGGTGCTGACCTCGCTCGGCGGGGTGCTTCCGGAGAATCGCGTGCTGAGCCACGATCTGCTGGAGGGCGCGTACGGTCGCGCCGGGCTCGTCAGCGACGTGATCCTGTACGAGGACTTCCCGGCTGCCGTCTCGGCCGACGCGAGTCGTCGCGCGCGCTGGATCCGCGGCGACTGGCAGATCGCCCGCTGGCTCCTGCGGAGCGTGCCGAGCGCGAGCGGCCGTCGGCGCCGCAACCCCATCTCGCGGCTGTCGCAGTGGAAGATCTTCGATAACCTCCGGCGCGGGCTCGTCCCGATCGCGATGGTCGCGCTGCTCGGGGTCGCGTGGGCGGCGCCGAGTCTCGCGGTCGCAGCGGTGATCCTCGTCGGTGCCACGCTCGTGGTCCCGGGTGTGCTCGGCGTGGCTGCCGCGGTCGGGCACCGCCCCGACGAGGTACCGCGATTCGAGCACATGGCCGAGACGCTCGGGCGCCTCGTGCAGCACGTGCTGCGCGAGCTGTTCACGCTCGCGACGCTGCCCTACGAGGCGCTCCTCGCGGCGACGTCGATCGGGCGCGCGACGTGGCGCGTGCTCGTCGGTCGCCGCAAGCTGCTCCAGTGGCGGACGGCCGCCGATGCGCAGCGGGCCGCGCGGACGAATCTTGCCGCCATCTATGCCTCGATGTGGATCCTGCCCGCATCGGGGCTCGCGACCGCGATGCTCCTGGCGCTGCGTCAGCTCGAGCCCGTGTGGCTCGCGGCCCCCGTGGGCGCGCTCTGGCTCCTCGCGCCCGCGGTCGTGTGGTGGTTGGACCAGCCGCTCCGCATCGCGCCACCGCACCTGGACGCGGGCGATCAGCGCTTCCTGCGCGTCCTCGCGCGTCGCACCTGGAGCTACTTCGACACGTATGCGGTGGCGGGGGACCACGATCTGCCGCCCGACAACGTGCAGGAGGATCCGCCGGTCGGCGTGGCGCACCGCACCTCCCCGACCAACATCGGGCTCGGGCTGCTCGCGACCCTCGCCGCGTACGACTTCGGCTACGTCACGCTGAGCGGCGTCATCGATCGCACCACGCGTACGCTCGCGACGCTCGCGAGCCTGCCCCGGTACCGCGGGCACTTCTACAACTGGTACGACACCCGGACCCTCGAGCCGCTGCGGCCGATGTACGTGTCGACCGTCGACAGTGGGAACCTCGCGGGCCACCTCCTCGTGCTCGCGAGTGGGCTGCACGAGCTCGCCGGTCATCGCATCGTCCGGCGCGAGCTGTTCGCCGGCCTCGCCGATGGCCTCGATCTCGTCGCACAGTCCGGCGCCGACGCCACGCTGCTCGCGCCAGCGCGCGCGCTCCTCGCCGACACCCCGTCCACGCTGTCGGCGATCCGGGCGCGGCTCGCGACGCTCGCGACCCTGGTGGGCGAGCTCGCTGCCCACCTGCACCTGCAGCCCACGGATCCATCCGAGGCTGCGGTGTGGGTCGACGCGCTCACCACCCAGGTCGAGCGGGCACGCCAGGAGCTGGACGAGCTCGCCCCGTGGCTCGCGCTCGGCGACCTCCCGCCCGAGCTGGCCCGCCAGCTCGATGCGATCCCGAGCCTGGCCGAGCTCGCGCGCCTCGACGCGGACGCGCTTCCGCCCGCCGCGTCCGCCGAGCTGCGCGCGGCCGTGAGGCTCGCGACCGAGCACGCGGCGACGCGACTGGCGGCACTGCGCGAGCTCGCCGCCCGCAGCGACGAGCTCGCGGATCACGACTACGACCTGCTCTACGACAAGGCGCGCCACCTGCTCGCGATCGGCTACAACGCCACCGATCGGCGCCTCGACGCGAGCTACTACGATCTGCTCGCGTCCGAGGCGCGGCTCGCGAGCTTCGTCGGCATCGCGCAGGGCAAGCTGCCGCAGGAGCACTGGTTCCATCTCGGCCGGCTCCTCACCACGACGCGGGGCCGGCCCGCGCTCCTGTCGTGGAGCGGCTCGATGTTCGAGTACCTGATGCCGCTGCTCGTGATGCCCACGTATCCGGGGACCCTCCTCGACGGGACGAACCACGCCGCCGTCGCGCGCCAGATCGAGCACGGGCGCGAGCGCGGCGTGCCGTGGGGGGTCTCGGAGTCCGGCTACTACAAGTTCGACGTGCAGCAGAACTACCAGTACCGCGCGTTCGGCGTGCCGGGCCTCGGCTTCAAGCGTGGCCTCGCCGACGACGTGGTCATCGCCCCGTACGCGTGCGTGATGGCGCTGATGGTCGAGCCCGACCAGGCGTGCGCGAACCTGCGCCGCCTCGCGGCGGACGACCGGATCGGGATGCACGGGTTCTACGAGGCGGTGGACTACACGCCGTCGCGCCTGCCCACCGACAAGCCGAGCATCACGATCAAGTCGTACATGGCGCACCATCAGGGCATGGCGCTGCTGTCGCTCGCGTACACCCTGCTCGACCGCCCGATGCAGCGGCGGTGGAACCTCGACCCGGCGCTGCGGGCGACGGATCTCCTCCTGCAGGAGCGCGTGCCGCGGGCGCCGTCGGTGTTCCCGCATCCCGCGGAGGTGTCCGAGGTCCGGACGCTCGCGAGCGACGCCACCGACGACATGCGGGTGTTCACGACGCCCGACACGCCGGCGCCGGAGGTGCACCTCCTGTCGAACGGGCGCTATCACGTCGCGTTCACGAATGCCGGTGCCGGCTACAGCCGCTGCGACAACCTCGCCGTGACGCGATGGCAGGAAGACTCCACGCGCGATTGCTGGGGCACGTTCCTGTACCTGCGTGACGTCAAGTCCGGCTCGTTCTGGTCGGCGGGCCACCAGCCGACGCTGCGTCCCGCCACGCACTACGAGGCGGTGTTCTCGCAGGGCCGCGCCGAGCTGCGGCGACGCGACGAGGAGATCTCGACCCACGTCGAAATCAGCGTGTGTCCCGAGGACGACCTCGAGCTCCGGCGCGTGACGCTGTCGAACGTGGGCAAGACCAAGCGCACGATCGAGATCACGAGCTACGCGGAGGTCGTGCTGGCGCCACCCGCCGCGGACAGCGCCCACCGGACGTTCTCGAACCTGTTCGTGCAGACCGAGCTCGTGCCCGAGCGCCAGGCGATCCTCGCGACCCGCCGTGCGCGCGCGGTCAGCGAGTCGCCGCCGTGGCTCCTGCACCTGATGACCGTGCATGGCGCCACCACGCGGACGACGACCTACGAGACCGACCGCGCCGCGTTCATCGGCCGCAACCGATCGCTCGCGGATCCCCTCGCGATGCACGTCGACGCGCTCGGCAACAGCGCGGGCGCCGTGCTCGATCCGATCGTCGCGATCCGGACCACGATCGAGCTGGCGCCGGACGAGTCGGTCCAGCTCCACATCGCGACGGGCGTCGCCGAGGACCGCGCGCGCGCCCTGGCCCTCCTCGACAAGTACAGCGACCGCCACCTCGCCGATCGCGTGCTCGAGCTCGCGTGGACGCACAGCCAGGTCGTGCGCCGCCGGCTCGAGGCGAGCAACGCGGACGCGCAGCTCTGGGAGCGCCTCGCGGGCTACGTGATTTATCTGAACCCGGCGCTGCGGGCCCCCCGCACGGTGCTCGCGGCGAACCGGCTCGGGCAATCGGGCCTGTGGGCCTACGGGATCTCCGGCGACCTGCCGATCGTGCTGCTGCGCGTCACGTCGAGCGAGCACATCGACCTCGTGCGGCAGCTCGTGCGCGCGCACGCTTACTGGCGGCTCAAGGGCCTCGTGGTGGATCTGGTCGTGTGGAACGAGGACCCGTCCGGCTACCGCCAGAACGTCCACGAGCAGATCATGGCGATCATCGCCGCGGTCGGTGACACGGCGCTGATCGACAAGAACGGCGGCATCTTCGTGCGCCGCAGCGACCAGATGTCGGAAGCGGACGCGGTGCTGATCCAGACCCTCGCGCGCGCGATCCTCAGCGACACGGCCGGCACGCTCGCGGAGCAGGTCGAGCGGCGCGCGCGCGGCGATGTCCCGCTGCCGCCGCTCACGGTGCGCGATCGCAAGCGCGAGCGGCGCGAGCCCGTCGGTCCCATCCGGCCCACGCCGCCGATCGAGCGTCCCGACCTGCTCGCCTACAACGGCCACGGCGGCTTCACGCGTGACGGGCGGGAGTACGTGATCGTCACGCAGGCCGGATCGCGCACGCCAGCGCCGTGGGTGAACGTCCTCGCGAACTCGTACTTCGGCTCCGTGGTGAGCGAGACCGGCAGCGCGTACTCGTGGTGCGAGAACGCGAACGCGTACCGGCTCACGCCATGGACGAACGATCCGGTCACGGATCCGAGCGGCGAGGCGCTCTACCTGCGCGATGACGACGACGGCTCGGTGTGGTCACCTACCCCGCTGCCGGCGACGGGCTCCGCGCCCTACACCACGCGCCACGGCTTCGGGTACAGCGTGTTCGAGACCACCGAGGGAGGCCTGGCCTCGGAGCTCACCGTCTACGTGGCGCTCGATGCGCCGGTGAAGTTTCACGTGCTGAAGCTCACGAACCGATCCGGGCGCACGCGGCGGATCTCGCTCACGGCGATGTTCGAGCTGGTGCTGGGCTCGCAGCGCGCGGCGAGCTTGCCCCACGTCGTGACGGAGGTGGACGTCAAGACCGGCGCGCTGTTCGCGACGAATCCGTACAGTGGCGAGTTCGCGCCGCGCGTCGCGTTCCTCGAGTGCAGCGAGGAGAACCGGTTCGTGAGTGGCGATCGCCAGGAGCTGATCGGGCGCAATGGCCAGCTCGCCCGCCCGGCCGCGCTCGCGCGCTCGCGACTGTCGGGACGCGTCGGTGCGGGACTCGATCCGTGTCTCGCGATGCAGGTCCCGCTGGAGCTTGCCGACGGCCAGGAGCGACAAGTCGTGATCCTGTTCGGCTCGGGCCGTGACCTGAACGATGCGCGCCACATCGTGGGCCGCGTGCGCGGGACGGCGATGGCGCGCGAGTCGCTCGAGGCCGTGTGGGCGTACTGGAATCGCACGCTCGGCACGGTGCACGTCGAGACGCCCGACCCGACGCTGAACTTCCTCGCGAATGGCTGGCTCGTTTACCAGATCATGGCGTCCCGCCTGTGGGGCCGCAGCGGCTTCTACCAGTCGGGCGGTGCGTACGGGTTCCGGGATCAGCTCCAGGACACGACGGCGCTGCTCCACGCCGCGCCCGAGCTGCTGCGCGAGCAGATCGTGCGCTGTGCGTCGCGACAGTTCCCGCAGGGGGACGTGCAGCACTGGTGGCATCCACCACTGGGCCGCGGTGTGCGCACGCGGATCTCCGATGACTACCTGTGGCTGCCGTACGCGGTGTGCCGCTACGTGAACGCGATCGGCGACACCGGGCTGCTCGAGGAGTCCGTGGAGTTCATCGAGGGCCGCCCCGTGAACGTCGACGAGGAGAGCTACTACGACCTGCCGGTGCGCTCGAGCGAGATGGCGCCGGTCTACGAGCACTGCAAGCGCTCCATCCAGCACGGGCTCCGCCTCGGCGTGCACGGGCTGCCGCTCATGGGCACCGGCGACTGGAACGACGGCATGAACCTCGTCGGCGAGCACGGCAAGGGCGAGAGCGTGTGGCTCGCGTTCTTCCTGCACGACGTGCTCGCGCAGTTCGGCACGCTCGCGCGCAAGCGCGGCGATGTCGCGTACGCGGACGAGTGCGTGGTCCATGCGGCGGCCCTGCGCAGCGCGATCGAGGCGAATGCGTGGGATGGCGGCTGGTATCGCCGCGCCTACTTCGACGACGGGACGCCCCTCGGATCCGCGGGCAATGCCGAGTGCCAGATCGATTCCCTGCCACAGAGCTGGGCGGTGCTCTCGGGTGCGGGCGATCCGGCGCGTGCGCGCGCGGGGCTCGCGGCGGTGAACGAGCGGCTCGTCGACCGCAAGCTCGGCGTGATCAAGCTGTTCGACCCGCCGTTCGAGAAGGGTCCGCTCGAGCGCGGCGCCGAGGCGGCGTCGGCGTGGCCGGGATACGTGGGCGGCTACGTCCCCGGCGTGCGCGAGAACGGCGGGCAGTACACGCACGCAGCGGTGTGGACGGTGATGGCGTTCGCGGCGGCCGGCGACGTCGAGCGGGCGTGGGAGCTGTTCGGCCTGATCAATCCGGTGCGGCACGGCGACAGCCCGGCGGCGATCGCGAAGTACCTCGTGGAGCCGTACGTGGTCGCGGCCGACGTCTACACGAACCCGAGCCACGCGGGCCGGGGCGGCTGGACCTGGTACACGGGCTCCGCGGGCTGGATGTACCGGCTCGTGCTCGAGTCGCTGCTCGGGATCCACCTCGAGGTCGATCACCTGCGGTTCGAGCCGCTGCTCCCCGCGGCGTGGCCGGGGTTCGACGTGCGCTACCGCCACCACGAGACGATGCACAACATCCGCGTGAACAACCTCGGCGGCGGAGGCCGGACGATCGCGAAGGTCGTGTTCGACGGCCAGGAGCGCACCGACCACCGGATTCCCCTCCTCGACGACGGCGGCGAGCACTGGGCCGTGATCGACGTGACGCCGTAGGGCGGCCCGGCGCGACTAGGCTTCTCGTCCCGCGGTCAGGCCGACGAGCCGGTCCAGGATCCTCGCCGCGAGGTCGCCCGGCGCGTCCGGCTCCGGCAGCGATCCGTAGATCGCCGCGATGTCGCGTAGCGGCGCGTCGTCGTTCGCGGGCCCCGTGCCGTACCGGCCGTACGGCACGTCAGACTTCCGCAGCGAGACCTCGCCGCGGTTGCGCGGGATCTGCGTGATGAAGCCGTTGTGCAGCGCCGTCCCCACGCGCGCCGGGCAGTGGCACGGGTTGTTCGGGTTCACGTGCTCGCAGCGCGGGGCGAGGTAGTCACCGACCTTCTTGCGCGCGCGCGAGAGCCGGACCTTGTACGCGCTCTCCGTGACGCCGAGCGCCTGCGCCGCCGCGGCATCCGGCAGCTTCAGCACGTTCGCGATCACGAAGGCGGCGCGCTCCCCGGGCGGCAGGCAGTTGATGACCGCGGTCATGCAGCCCTGCTTGAGCTCCCACAACAGGAGGTCGCGCTGCGGGTCGGTCATCGACCGCACGACATCCGTGCGCGTCGACTCGCTGCGCAGCGTGTCGTCGAGGGTATCGAAGCTCACCTCGGCGGCCCGGGGGAGGCGCTGCTCCAGCAGCCCGCTCGCGATGCCGAGCAACCAGACCTCGCAGGCGGCAGGCGCGGCCGGAGTCTGGTCGTGGCGCTCCGCGGCGATCACGAACACGTCGAGCAGGTAGCGCTCTGCGCGATCGCGATCGAGCGTGAGTCGGAACATGAAGTTGTAGAGCCGACGCCAGTGCGTCTCGACGAGCGCTCGCAGGTGCTCCACGCCGGGAGGGCCGCTCATGCGCCTCAGATCACCAGTTTCGACGCTGGCGCCGGTGGCACCGCGGTCGACGCGGCGGCCGCGGCGGCGACCGGGCCCGAGCTGACCCCGCCGTGGCCGCCGGCGTGTGGTCCCGCCGCCGTCGGATCCGCGAACGTCGCGAGCTCGCGCGAGATCTCCGCGATCAGATCCGCCTTCTCCCGATGCGGCATGAACGCGCTCTTGAACCCCGCGATCACGATCTCCTTGAGCGTCGCGAGCGACCAGCCGTAGTGCTGGTGACACAGGTGGAGCTCGCGCGTCACCGTCGTATCCGACATCAGCCGGTTGTCCGTGTTGATCGTCACGCGCAGCCCGTAGTCCACGTAGAAGTCGACCGGGTGCGTGTCCCACGCCGACGCCGCGCGCGTCTGCAAGTTCGACGACGGGCACACCTCCAGCGGGATCCGGTGATCGTTCACGTAGTTCAGCAGCTCGCCGCTCTCGACGAGCCGCGTGCCGTGACCGATCCGGTGCGCGCCGCACTTGTGAATCGCCTGGTGCACGCTGTCGGGCCCGAACGACTCTCCCGCGTGCGCCGTGCAGTTGATGTTGTTGTCGATCACGAGCTGGAACGCCTGCCGGTGGATCTTCGCCGGGTTGTTCATCTCGCTCCCCGCGAGATCGAACCCGACCACGCCCCGATTCTTGAACGCGACGCAGAGCTCCGCGATCCGCAAGCTGCTCTCCGGTCCGAGCGACCGGATCGCACACAGGATGAGCCCGTAGCGGATGCCGAGCGAGCGTTTCGCCGCCCGCAGTCCCCGCAGCACCGCCTCGACCACCTGCGCCGGCCGCAACCCGAGTCGCGTGTGCAAGAGCGGCGAGTACCGGACCTCGAGGTAGCGGACGTTCTCTCTCCACGCGTCCTCGGCGAGCTCGAACGCGCAGCGCTCGAGCGACTCCTCGGTCTGCATCACGGACAGCGTGATCTCGAAGCCCCGCAGGTAGTCGTCGAGCGACGCGATGTGGTCGCCGGCCACCAGCATGCCGTGCAGTCCCGCGCGATCGAAGGTCGGCAGGGCCACGCCTTGCTCGCGCCCGAGCTCTAGCACCGTGTCGAGCCGCAGCGACCCGTCGAGATGACAGTGCAGGTCGGTCTTCGGCAGCCGCGCGAGCAGCTCGAACGGGATCTCGGCGACCGGCGGCGTCATCGAGACATGATAGCGCCAGGGACGGGCGATCACGCGCCCGCGCGCGTCGCGGCCACGACCCAGCACTCGTCGGGGGCACACGCGAGCACCCAGTAGGTGCCCCTGCCCCACGGCGTGTACCGCAGGGTCTCGTCGAGCGGCTGCACCCAGCCCGCCGCCGCCCCCGACACCCCGACCACGTACAGCGGCCAGCCCGTGCCCCGCAGCGTTGCCGGGACCACCACGTCGCGCGTCGTCGCTCGACCTTTGCGCACGACCTTGCCGATGTAGGCGCGCAGCGTGCCCGCCTCCCAGCGCGCGACCACGAGGCGCGGCCGCGGCAGCGCGAGGCGCTGGATGCCCGGAACCACCGCCCGCAGCTCGAACCGCTGCAGACCTGGCGTGCGCATCAGCCGCGCGAGCGCGCCCGCCGCGCTCGCGCGCATGCCCTCGACGTCGAAGCCGTCCTTCACCGCGAGATCGAAGTCGCCGTCCTCGACTGCCACCGTCGCCCCACCGCGCCAGACGAGCGGGGCGAGGCGCACCCCGGCGATGCCGAGCGGCGCGGCCAGATCGGGCTCGCGAAACAGCACCCGCTCGAGCCCGAGGTACTGGGCGATGCGCTCGCGCTTGTGCCAGTCGCGCAGGTCGTCGCCGATGAACCACCAGCTCTCCTCGACCTGCGAGAACGCGTCGAGCACGAGCTCCGAGCCGGGCGTCGAGGCCGCGAGCTGCGCCATCCGGGTCTGGCTCTGCGCGTACACCTCGCGATAGAGCGGGATGGTCCGGGCCGCGGCGTACGCCGACGCGAGCACCCCGAGCGCGACGAGCGGGAGCAGCGCGCGATCGCGCCGCACGACGACATCGATCACGCCGATCGCGGCCGCGAGCAGCCCCGCCACCGGCATGATGAAGAACCGCGAGCCCGTCTTCGGCGACACGAGCATCGTCAGCGCAACGACGACGCCGCCCGCGAGCGCCAGCGCGAGCCTGCGCGCGGCATCCCGTGTCGCGTGAGGCGGCGCATCTGGCGCAGCGCCCGCCAGGCCCGGTTCGTGGTCCGGGAGTCTGTTGCTGTCGCGGGCCCGCGCGACCGCCACCACCGCCGCGAGCACGGCCAGCAGCGGCGCCGCGTAGGTCACGTAGGCGCGGAGCGTCTCCACCGTGCCGCCGAGCCCGCGCTGCAGGAGCCGCATCGGCAGGCTCAGCTGCTGCGCGAGCTCGCCATACCGCTCGCCCTGCCCCGGCGCGAAGAACAGCGCCGCGAACCCGAGCGCCATGCCGATGCCACCGGCGAGCGCGAATCGCTCGTCGCGCCCTGCCCGCCGGTGCCACCACGCCATTCCGAATGCGATGGCGATCAGCGCCGGCCCCGTGTGCTCGTTGCACGCGCCCGCGATCACGCCGAGCACACCGTAGGCGAGCGCCCGCCGGATCGAGACCGCTTCGCCGTTCCAGCGCCGCAGCGGCACGAGCCACCACAGCTGCACCGCCGCCGTGTAGACGTAGTTCGTGCTGTAGGCGCGCATCAGCATGTTCCGCCCGACCTGCGGCAGCACGCACCAGGCCGCGCCTGCCGCGATCACGAGGAGGGCGAGGTCCCGGCTCCGCCGCAACCGTGGCCAGCGGCCGGTACCGAGCACCACGATCGCGCCGATCAGCGCGGTGAACGCCACTGGCGTCCCGAGCTCCGCCACACCGACGAGCTTGTACGCGAGGTACGCCACCGGCTGCCCGAGCCGCGGATTTGCGTGCGTGTATTGCTCGCGCCAGAACGCGAAGAAGCGTCCCACCGTCGCCGGCGCGCCGTGCGTCTCGAACGTGAGGTTCCACGCGTCGAACCCGAACGGGTCGCGCGCGACCACGTAGCTGATGTGCACGAGCGACAGCGCCGCGTACGCCAGGAACAGGGCGATGACGACAGCGCCGATCGCTCGCGACCCGCCGCGCACGGTTAGCTCGCGTCGCGCTCGGCGGAGGCGGAAGCCGCGCCGTGCACGGCCGTGACGCCAGACCCCGGCGCCGTGGTCACGCTCGCGCTCGCGCCGACCGTCGCGGCGCCGAACCCGAAGGTGCGTCCCACCACGTAGAGCGGACGGCCCTTCACCTCCTCGAAGATGCGCGCGATGTACTCGCCCTGGATCCCGTTCGACACCAGCAGCAGCGCATTGAAGAACAGCACCACGATCAACAGCGACGCGTAGCCCGGCGCGGCGATGCCCCACACGAGCTTCTGCACCAGCGTGATCGCGAGGTACACGAAGGCGCCGATCGCCGTCAGCACGCCCACGTACGTCCACATCTTCAGCGGCGCCGTCGAGAACGAGAACAGCCCGTCGAGCGCGAACCGCCACAGCTTGAAAAAGCTCCAGCTCGTGCGCGTCTCGTTCGCGCGCGTCGCCGCCTGGAACTCGACGGCCGTGACCTTGTATCCCGGCCACGCGAAGATGCCCTTCATGAAGCGGTGCCGCTCCGGCATCCGCACGATCACGTCGATGATCTTGCGATCGATGAGCCGGAAGTCCCCCGCGTTCGGCGGGATCTCCACCGACGTCATCCAGCCCATCACCTTGTAGTACACGCGCGAGGCACTGCGCCGAACGAACCCCTCCTCGTCACGCTTGTGACGGACGCCGAGCACCATGTCGAAGCCCTCGCGCCACTTCGCGACGAACACCGGGATGAGCTCGACCGGGTGCTGCAGGTCGCAGTCGATCGGGATCACGGCCTGGCCGGTCGCATGCGCGAGTCCCGCCGACAGGGCGATGTCCTTGCCGAAGTTGCGCGCGAGCCCGATGACCTTGATCCGCGAGTCCTGCGACGCTGCCGCCGCGAGCATGCCGAGGGTGCCGTCGCGGCTGCCGTCGTCCACGAACACGATCTCGAACGACTCGCCGATCGCCTCGAGCACCGGGATGATCGCCGCGAGGAACGAGGGCAGATTGCGCTCCTCGTTGTACGCGGGGGCGACGATCGACAGCACCGGACCCATACGCGCCTCATAACACGGGCACCGCGGAAAGCGTGCGACCGGGCTCTGCTCAGCGATACAGCTTCGGCGCGGCGTTGATGATCTGCAGCGCTTCGTCGGCGGAGAAGCCGATCAGGCCCGCGTACTCGCGGATCGAGGGCCAGCGTGGCTTGCTGTACTCCTGGCCGCGGCGCAGTGCCTCGTCGCGGTCGACGTGGCCCTCGCGCACCATGTTGGCGAGCATCACCTCGTCCTCCGTGAAGCCGGCCATCGTCTGGTAGATGTAGTTGTAGAACGGCGCGGTGCCGTCGCCGATGCGCCACGTCGTGGTGGTGTCCGTCGCGATCTCCCAGTCGTACTCGCGGCGGATCGTCCCGACGATCGTCTCCTCGCGCCACGGCAGGTAGTGGAACAGGTAGAGGAAGTCGTCCTTCACCACGAACGTCTGCCAGTAGGCGTTCGCGGTGTCGAGCAGCGACTCGTTGAGGTAGGCGGGGTTCTTCGCGTAGTTCTTCGCGAAGTACCAGAGCATGCCGAGCTTGTTGCGCGCGGACATGCCCGTCAGCGTCGCGCCGTGATCGTCCTGGGGCACGCCCATGAGGCCGGTCTTGTACGGGGCGTCCTCGATCATGTTGCCCGTGCAGAAGATGACCAGCTTGATGCCGGTCTCCTTCCGCAGCGCGCGGGCGTGCGCGTAGAACTCCTTGTCGCCCGCCATGAAGAGCGTGACCATCCCGAGCTCGGGACGCTTCAGCCACGCCTCGATGTTCTTCCGCGCGAAGCGCCGTTTCGCCGTGATGTCCGCCGACCGGATGATGTGCTCGACGCCGAGCTTGCCGCATAGTCGCGCCTGGTTGCGCCGCGCGAGGTCGGTCACCATGCCCCAGTCGTAGGTGAACGCGACCGGGTTCATCCCGAGCACCGTCTTCACGTAGTGCAGGCCGTACGACGAGTCGCGCCCGCCGCTGAACGCGACGATCACGTCCGGACTGCCGTCCTTGCTCCGGTAGGGCTCGACGGCATCGAGCAGCGCCTGCTCGCCCTTCGGGATGATCCGCTTCCAGTTCCGGCAGTACTGGCAGACGCCGTCCGCGTCGAAGTCCACGTACGGATACGTCGACGGCAGGATGCACTTCGTGCAGCGCTGCAGGTGCTCGGGCCGCGGCGACTGGTCGAGGATCTCGATCCGGGAGGCCGCGGGCATGAGCGCACCGCTGCTGCCGCGGCCGTCCGCGACCTGGCTCGGCGTCGGCCCGAGCCCGAGCCCCAGATCGAGCGCGTGCCGCTGCAGCCGACCGTCGGGCGCATCCAGCTCGATCACGACCGCGTGCCCCGCCGTGACCTGCTCGAGCCGGTAGTCGCCGAGCCGCCCCGCGAGCTCCGGCGTATCGAGCACGCGCTGCAGGATGAAGCGCTCCGACGCGAACGCGGTGACCGCCCCGTCGCCGCTCGTCAGCTCGAACAGCGAGCCCGTGTTGGTCGCGAGCAGCATCACGCGCAGATCATCGAACAGCATCGCGATCGAGGCCGAGCCTTCGATCTCGGCGAAGGTCTCGCGCGTGGCTGCGGCCAGATCGGAGCCCGCATCGAGCTTCGCGCGCAGCACGCCGGCCAGGACCTCGCTGTCGAGCTCGCCGTGGCGCTCGAGCTGCGGATACCGCGCGGCGAGTGTCGCGTCGTTCACGACGATCCCGTTGTGCAGCGCGACCGCGCCGCGCGTGATCACCGGCTGGTTGTTGTCGACGTTGCCCTGCGAACCGTTGGTCGCCAGCCGCGAGTGCCCGGCGATGGCGAGCGCCCGGTCGCCGTGCCAGCGCGCGATGGCGCCATCGAGCAGCGTGTGCAGCGCGGGATTCGCGAGGAACTCGGTCACCGAGCCCGCCTGCTTCAGCACGTCGATGCGGTCGCCGTCGTGGGCCACGATCCCCGCGGCCTCCTTGCCGCGCGTTTCGGAGAACCGGAGCAGCGCGAGCGTGAGCACCCGCGGCAGGTCGCGGTCTCGATCCCCGTGCGCGGCCGGGGCGCAGACGACACCGAAGATTCCACACATGGTGATTTGGTCCGGACGTATACACAGTTACGCGCGTGCGCGCGTGTAGTATTCCCGCGTTGTGACGACCGTCGCGTGGGTGCGAGAAGCGTCCGGCCGCGTGCGCGATCGGGTCCGCGATGCCCGGCCCCGGACCGTGCTCGCGGGCGCGTGGCTCGTGCTCGTGGTGTACGCGTACCCCGGCCAGCTCGTCACGGACTCGTTCGAGCACCTCGGGGAGGCCCGCGCCCACCTCTACACCGATGGTCACCCGCCGATCATCGCGGCGCTCTGGCACTTCGTGGAGCTGTTCATCGCGGGCCCGTTCGGAATGCTCGCGATCCAGAGCATCGGGTTCCTCGCCGGCCTGCACCTCACCCTGACGCGCACGTTCGCGCCGCGCCGGGCGGCCTGGATCGCGGCCGCGATCTTCCTGTACCCACCTGTCTTCGTCACGCTCGTCGTCGTCTGGAAGGACTGCCTGATGGCGGCGGCGTTGATGCTCGCGATCGCCGGGCTCACCTCGCCACGCCGCCACGCGCAGCTCGCGGCCCTCGCGGCGATCTGGGCCGCCACCGCCTTTCGCTACAACGCGGTGGGCGCGACGTTCCCCCTCGTGCTCGCGCTCTTCGTGCTGCGCGCCGGCCGGTCACGCCTCGAGCGCTATGCCAGCGCCGCCGGCGTGTGGCTCGTGCTCACCCTCGCGGCCTTTGGCGCCAACGCGCTGCTCACCGACCGCCACATGTACTACTGGAGCTCGTCGCTCGGTCCGTTCGACATCGTCGGCACGCTGGCGCACGTGCACCCCGACCTCCCCGACGCGCAGCTCGAGCAGCTCCTCGCCGGCACCCAGCTGCTCGTCCACGACAAGATCCATGCGCGCATGCGCGCCGTGTACGACCCCGATCACTCGGACCCGGCGCTCGTGAAGAGCAGCACGCCGCTGTGGCAACTCCCCATCAGCGGCTACGAGCCGGCGCCGAAGGCGCAGCGCGACGCGATCGGGCGCGCGTGGACCGAGACGGTCACGACCTGGCCCACCGCGTACCTCCGGCACCGCCTGGGCATCATGGGCCAGGTGCTGAGCGTCACGCGCCACAGGCCCAAGAAGGCGCTCACGCTCCGCGACTTCGACAGCTTCGACCTGGCGCACTCGCTGGGCATCTCGACCACGTGGTCCGCGACCCAGCGCAAGCTGACGCACCTGGTGTCGTTCGTGCTGCGGCGCACACCGCTGTTCCTGCCGTGGCTCTACCTCGTGATCGGCCTGCTGCTGCTGCCGTGGACTCGCAGGCACCGCGACGTGTTCGCGCTCCTCGCGAGCGGACTGGGGCTCGAGGCCACGCTCGTCCCGCTCGCCCCCACCGCCGACTACCGCTATTCCCACTGGATGATCGTCGTGACGGTCATCGCCGTCGTGATCTTGGTCGCACGCCGGGCCCGCGAGCGCGCGGCGCGGCCCGCCCCCCCGACCGGACTCTTGCCGCCGCCTCCTCCCCATGCCTATAAGGGCGTGTGATCGTCACGGATGCACGTCGGGCGGGAGGCGACGACACGTGGGTCGTGATCGCCGCATTCAACGAGGGCGACGTGATCGAGGGCGTCGTCCGCGAGGTCGTCGCGTGCGGCTATCACGTCGCGGTCGTGGACGATGGCTCGCTCGACCGATCCGCGCAGCTCGCGCGTGACGCGGGCGCGACCGTGATCCGGCACGCAGTGAACCTCGGCCAGGGCGCGGCGCTCCAGACCGGGGTCGACTACGCGCTCCGCCGGGGCGCCACCCGCATCGCCACGTTCGACGCGGATGGCCAGCACGACGCGGCCGACCTCCCGGCCATGCTCGCGGCTCTCGAGGGCCCGGACGGCGCGGACATCGCGCTCGGCTCGCGGTTCCTCGGGCGCGTCGAGGGCGCGTCCGCCAACCGGATGCGGCTCCTGAAGACCGCCGTGGCGATGTCGAACCGGATGTCGGGGATGAAGCTCACCGATGCCCACTGCGGGTTTCGCGCCTTTCGCGCGAGCGCGGCCCCGCACCTGCGCATCACGCAGGACCGGATGGCGCACGCGTCGGAGCTGCTCCGCAAGATCCGGTCGAGCGGGCTGCGCGTCGTCGAGGTCCCCGTCACCGTCCGCTACACCGCTCACTCGGTGCGGAAGGGCCAGGGCGGCATCCAGGCCGTGCGCATCCTGTTCGACTACTTCTTCCGCGCATGATCATCCGCATCCTTCTCCTCGCCGGCCTCGCGGCCGTGGGCTGGCTGATCTTCCTGCGCCGGAACAAGCTGCCGTTCCACATCCTCACCGTCTTCGGGTTGCTCGCGGTCGGCGTCGTCGCCGTGATCGCGCCGGAGACCACCGACGACGTCGCGCACGTGGTCGGCGTCGGCCGCGGTGCCGACCTCGTGCTGTACGTGACGATCGTCGCCGTGATGTTCGTGCTCGTGCACTACTACACGAAGTTCGTCGAGCTCCAGCGTCACCTGACCGGGCTCACCCGCGAGCTCGCGATCCTCCGCGCCGAGATCGAGCGGCTCGCGCCCGGCGCCGTGGTTCACGAGCCCCCGGGCGATGCCAGCGACGCTGCGTAGCCGGGTCCGGCGCCGCATCACGGCGGTCGGGCCGCGCGGCATCCTCGCGATCGGGTGGAGCCTGATGATGCTCTACGCCTATCCGGGCTTCATGAGCTACGACTCGGTCTTCCAGCTCCTGGAGGCGCGCTCCGGCGACTTCACGAATGGCCACCCGCCCGCGATGGCCGCGCTGTGGCAGGTGCTCGACAACATCATCCCGGGCCCGATCCTGATGCTCGTGCTCCAGGTGACGTGCTTCCAGTTCGGCGCCTACCTGGTGGCACGACACTTCGTGTCGAAGCGGGTCGCAGCCGCGATCGCGAGCGGCCTCCTGATCTTCCCGCCAGTCGCGATCGTGATGGCCGTGATCTGGAAGGACTGCCAGATGGCGGCGTTCCTGATGCTCGGCACGGGGCTCCTGATGACGACGACGCGCCGCTCGCAGCTCGGTGGGCTCGCGGCGATGATCGTCGGAACCGCGATGCGCCACAACGCGCTCGCGATCACGTTCCCGATCGTGCTCGTGCTGTTCACGTGGTCGCCCACGCACCGCTGGTGGCAGCGGTATCCGCTCGCGTTCGTGGTGTGGCTCGGCCTGACGCTCGCCGCCGGACGGATCAACAACAAGCTGACCGTCCACGACCGCCACCTCTGGCAGCAGAGCCTCGCCGTGCTGGACATCACGGGCACGCTTCGCTACGCCGATCCGATCAGCGATGCCGAGCTGACGAAGACGCTCGAGGGCACGCCGCTCGCCGTGCACGCGCACCTGCAGGGCATCGCGCAGCTCGACTACCCGCGGAACCTCTCCGCGACCGGCGGCCTGTGGTGGGTGACGTGGACGCTGTTCGACGAGCCGATCTCCGCGACGGAGCGCGACGCCATCACCCGCGCGTGGAAGGCGATCGTGCTGCACAACCCGTACGCGTACCTGACGTATCGCTGGGCGGTGTTCCGCGACGTCGTGCAGCTCCGCTACCGCGATCCCCAGTCGGCCGCCTATGTCTGGTTCGTGGATGTGACGGATGTGTACGGCACCATCGAGACGACCGGCCAGACGGCGGTCCCGGGCGCGATCCAGGCTCTGCTCCGCGAGGGTGCACTCGCGATCGGAACCTCGTGGCTGTTCCGCGTGTGCGTCTACCTCGGGCTCGCGCTGCTCTTCGTGCCGTTCGTGCTGCGCGATCGTCGGCTCCTCGCGCTGCTCGGGTCGGCGCTCTCGAACGATGCGGCGCTGTTCCTGATCACGCCGAGCCCCGACTACCGGTATTCGTTCTGGCTCGTGCTCGCGACGGTGTTCACCGGCGCTCTGCTGATCGCGCGGCGCGCGGGCCTGCGACCCGATGCCGACGCGGGGACGGCTGCTCCCGCTCCCGCTCCAGCCACTCAGGTGTGATTGAGCGACGTCAGCACGAAGCAGTAGTCGGCCCGGCACGCGAGCGCCCAGTACGGGCCGCGCTTCCACGGCCGGTACAGCAGCCGCTGCCCGGTGTTCGACATGCCGAGCGAGCGCGGCGCGTCACCCATGGCGACGATGAACACCTCCCACGGTGATCCGGTCAGCGTGGGCGGGACCACGACCTCGCGATCCTTGCTCCGGCCCTGGCGCTTCACGCCACCGACGTAGCCCTCCATGACGCCCTCCGTCCAGCGCGCGACATAGATGCGCGCACGCGGCATGGGAGGCGGCTTACCGACGAAGGTCGCGAGCAGGTCGATCGAGTGGAGATGTCCGGGAACCGTGCGGCGGATCTCGACGATCGAATCGAGGAAGGCATGGTGGAGCGCGGCGATGTCGCGGCCCACGTACGGCGGGATCAGCAGCCCGTCGATCTCGTCGAGGCACACCGGCGGTTCGACCTGGTAGTGCGTGGTGAGCTTCACGTCGGTGACCCCGAGGGTCACCGACGCATCGACGCCGCGGAAGACCACGCGGTCGAGGCCGAAATACTTTGCCACGAGCTCGCGCTTCTTCTGATCGCGAAAGTCATCACCAAAGAACCACGCCGTCTCGCTCACCTGCTCGAACGACTCGGCCGTGAAGACCTCCCCGGGATGCGTCGCCTCGAGCCCGGCCAGCCGGATCTGCGATTGACGCGCGAGCCGCGTGAACAGCGGCACGGTGCGCGCGATCGCGTAGCTGCTCGCGATCACAGCGAACGCGACGAACGGCGCGAGCGCGCGCGGGCGACGGAGGAACGCGTGCGCGATCCCCATCGCCGCGGCGAGCACGAGGATCATCCCGTGCATGTAGAAGCGCGGGCCGAGCTTCGGGGATGCGAACGTGGTGACGGTGATGAGGATCGCGGCGAGCAGCGCGAGCCCCATGACCGACAGCGATCGACGCTGGTCCTCCCGGCTCTCCGGCGACGGCACGTCTCGCTCGGTGATCGCGTGGACGGCGAGCATGCCGAACACGACGACGAGGAGCGGTGCGGCTGCGAACAGCAGGCCGCGCAAGATCTCGAGGTTCCCGCTGATGCCACGAACGAGGATCTGCTCCGTCACGGTGAAGCGCTGCTTCAGAAAATCGTCGTAGCGCTGCGCCTGCCCCGGCGCGAAGAAGATTGCCGCGAACCCGAGGAACGAGCCGGCCGCCGCGGCGATGGCGAACCACGAGCGGAGCGCGTGACGGCGCCAGATCCAGGCGGCGTAGCCGATCGTGAACAGCACGAGCGTGGGTCCCGTGTGCTCGTTGCACGCGCCGGCAGCGATGCCGAGCACGCCGATCCCGAGTGTCCGCGCGACCGTCGACGCACGCGTCGGCTCGTGGAGCCGGACGAGCGCGACCACGAACCAGAGCTGGATCGCAGCCGCCCACACGTAGTTCGTCGCGTACGCGCGGCAGAACAGGTAGCTCGCGAAGTCCGGCGCCGCGAACCAGAGGAACCCGGTGCCGATCGCCAGCGTCGCGAGATCGCGGCCGGATCGACGCTCCGGCCAGCGGCCGAGCGCGAGCACGAAGCCGCCGAGCACGAGCGCGAGGTACGCGAGCGGCGAGCCCACCTCGGCGACGCCAGCGACCTTGTAGGCCCAGTACGTCAGTGGCTGGCCGATGCGCGGGTTGCTGGTCGTGTACTGCTGGTGCCAGAACTCGAGGAACCGGCCGACGCTCGGCGCCTTCGCTCCCGTGTCGACGGACACGTTCCACGAATCGAAGGCGTACGGCTCGTGCGCGACCACGTAGCCGATGTGGACCGCCGTCATCGCGACGTACAGCACGAACAGCGCGCGCAGGATCCGCGAGGTCCTCGGTGCCATCGGAGCAGCGTCGTAACACGCGGACCTCGCGATGGGTACTCGTGGAGGGTTTGCCACGAGGGTGCGACGACCCGCGTGCTTACGGGACGCTCGCCGCGCCTGTCGGGTCGGGGCCGCGCAGTCCGGCGCGCCGCGCGAACGGCAAGCAGATCGAGCCGATCGTGAGCGAGCACGCCACGCCGTAGACGAAGTGAACCAGCGCGAACGCGAGGATCTGCCCCGTGCGCAGCTCGGCCGTGGCGCCGATCGCGTAGCTGGCGAAGAGGAGCGTGAACGCGGCCTGCGTGGTGCCCAGCCCCGCCGGCGAGATCGGCAGCGAGGCCGCGATCACGACCACTGGCACCAGCGTGATCCCGGCGGAGAACGGGACGTGGATGCCCCAGGCGCGCATCGCGGCCCAGTCGCCGAGCACGATCACCACGACGTGCGGGATGCGAGCGAGCATCGCGATGCCGTGCCCCCGCACGCCCGCATCGAACAGCGGGGCGAGGATCGCGCGCTTCGCGAGGACGGCCGGCGCGAGCGCGATCACGACGAGGTACGCGAGTAGTCCTGCGCACGCGATCGCGAGCGTCCACTGCATCGCGGCCTGCGGCGGGGGCCCACCGCTCGCGAGGCCGGCGACCGAAGTGAGCACGAGCAGCGTCGCGAAGTTCGTGCCCATCAGGAACAGCACGGCGCCGCCCGCGCGCAGCGGCTTCTCCCCCGTGCGGTGCAGGTAGTAGCCGAACCCGCCCTGGGCGACCGCGTAGTTGATGAGGAACAGCAGGAACGTCGCCCCCCGCACCGCGGCGATGCGCCGTAACGGCCGGCGCATGCGGAGCGCGGCGAGGCCGAACCACGTGGCGACCGAGTCGGTGCAGAGCACGGCCACTGCCATCCCCACGTCCACGGCCGCGACGGCGAGGTGCGGACCGTCGGAGAGGGCCGCCCGGAAGGCGGCGAAGGGGACGCGAGAGATCACCAGCGCGAGGATCGCGAGCCCGGCCACCCACGGCCACGCCCGCCCAGCGATCGCGCGAGCACGGAGAGTCGGCGCGGTCCGCACGGGCGGCGCCATCCTAGCCTGCCCCGCGGCGGCCGGCGGTCACGGTCAGTACAGCTCGAGCTCGGCGAGCCGCAGCACGCGGTCGCCCTGCACGTCGGCGAGGTGATGTGCGCGCACGCGAACCGTCATCGCGTCGACGACCGGGCTCGTCACCACCGTGATCGGCGTGTGCTGCGCGGCCATCGCATGGCCTTCGAACACGACGCGCCACGTGTCCCCGTCGGACGCCTCGACGACGAGGTCGGCGGGCCAGCCATCCGCCGCGGGCACGATCCTGAGGACCCGGAACGTGCACGGCTCCGCGAACGCGAGCTCGAGGCGCTCCTCGTGGTCGACACGCGTGCCGGGCGCGCTGGAGTAGACCGTGTCGCGCTTTCCGTCGACGAGCGCACGCACCGCGGGATCCGAGACGTCGGCGGACATCGCCTTTGATTGGTCGAGGCGTGGAGTCCCGTGCGCGGTCGCGGCGAGCACGCCGAAGTCGTTGGGGATGGAGTTCGGCATGTACCGATCGACCGTCGCCGACTCCGCGAACAGGAGCAGCAACGCCAGGGCTGCCAGCGCACCGATCGCGGCAGCCGGAGTCCCGACGACGCGCGGTGCCGAGGTCTGGGCACGCGGTCGCGAGATCAGGTAGTGGACCGCGAACCCGCTCGCGAGCAGGAGCCCGTACAGCAGCTCCGCCGTCGTCCGCGGGTAGAGCTGGACGAGGTGGGTCGCGGCGAGGTGACGCGCGCGCTCGAAGCGGAGCAGCCACGTCCCCGCGATCACGGGGCCGAGCACGAGCATCTCCGTGCGGCGGATGCCGAACGCGATCGCCGAGCCGAATCCGGCGACGAGCAGCAGCGAGAAGACGCCGACCCCCCCGAGCTCGCCCGGCGGCGGCCACATCCCTGGCGCATCGAAGATGCCCGGCGAGCCTCCGCGCCACATCGCGATGTACGCGGGCTGCACGCGCACGTCGAGATAGATGAACTCGTCGGCGATGGCGGGAGCGTGCGCGACGCCGAGGAAGTACCGCGCGGTCACCACGGCGAACGCGAGCCCCGCCGCACCGCAGACGATCACGCCGGCGAGCCGGCCGGAGCGCCACGGAAACACCAGCGCCAGCGCGACGGCGACCCCGGGTGCGGACCACAGGAACCATCCCGAGTAGAGCAGGCAGAGCACGCCGCAGCCGGCGCCGATCGCGAGCCCGCCGAAGATCAGGTCGCGCACCGTGCGGTCGGGCGCGGTGCGCACCACGTCGAGCGACTTCACGAGCACGGGCAGCAGCACCACGAGGACGAGCAGCGGATAGGGCCGGTACGCCTCCTGGAACGGCAGGCACGCGACCACGCCGATGCCGAGCGCCCAGCCGGGACGGAGCACCAGGCGCCACGCGAGATACGCGGCGGGCGCGACGAGCCCCACCCCGGCGAGGTGGAACGGCTTCAACGCATAGGCCGCGTGGACACCGCGGAGGTCGGCGAGCCACGCGAGCGCGTGGATCTGCAGCGGCGGATAGAACTCCGACGGCACGCTGCCACCGCGCCGCACGACGCCCGCCCACTCGATCAGCGCGCCAGCATCGCCGGACCGGCCGCCGAGCGCGTACGGCGTGCCGCGCAGCGCGAGCGCGACCCCGCCCGCGACGAAGCCGCCCGCGAGCCCGGCCAGCGCCGCGCAGGCGACGCGATGGGTCGCCTCGAAGTACTGGCCGCCCGCGATCCGCGCCGCGAGCGCGAGCGCCGAGATCAGGAGCATGGCGATGATGACGAATCGAAACCCGAGCTCGGCGAGCGCGCTCACCTGGTCGATGCGATCCAGCGGATCGATCGAGATGCCCGAGGACGCAGCGAGCCAGAACGCGACCATGGCCCCGAGCGCGACGGTCGTCTCGACGGCGGCCCAACCGGTTCGGCGGAGCGTCACGGCCACGGAGTCGTGCCCTGCGTGATCTCGTTCATGAGGGCTGTGCCGCTGCGGCGCCCGTGATAGTACCTGCCGGAAGCGCGACATGACAGAGCGTCACTACGCGAGTGGACTACGCGAGAAGGTGATGCGCGGGCTCCAGCTCGGCCCGCGGTACTACCTCCGCTTGCCGCGGTACGCGTGGCAGCGCCGCGCTCGCCAGCTGCCGGCGCTCGACTGGGGCGCCATCTGGAACCCGCTGCGGTCGTTCCAGCAGCGCTCGTACGTGAGCTGGCCGGCGCCGCCGCACTTCGACGAGGCCATGGCGCTCCTCACCGCCGCGGGGGTCGTGCTCGACAACCCGCCCTGGCGCATCGAGGCGCTCTCGGCGCTGTGGTGGCACGCGCGCGACGCACGAGGCGATGTCATCGAGGCCGGGGCGTACCGCGGCGCGACCTCGCTCCTGCTCGCGGTGCTGGGCCGCCTTCACGGCGTGTCGCAGCGCGTGCTCGTGCTCGACACCTTCGAGGGCATGCCCTCGCCGTCGGCACTCGACCACGAACGCAAGCGGGGCGAGTTCGCGCCCCCCGGCGGCTGGGACGACACGATCCGCAGCCAGGCTGCCGCGCTCGGCGTCGCCGACCGGGTCGAGGTGCACAAGGGTCTGTTCGCGGACTCGGCGCCTGCGATCCACGCGCGCGGGCTGGCCTTCGCGTTCGCGCACGTCGACGCGAACATCTACCAGGGCACGCTCGACGCGTGCGAGCTCGTGATGCCGCACATGGCGGCGGGTGGGGCCGTCGTGTTCGACGACTACAACGGACTCATGGACCTCGGCGCGCGCCTCGCGATCGACGAGTATCTGGACCGGCCGGGCGCGCATCGCGGCCGCCGCCCGCTCCCGCTCGCGGAGTGTTCGGCGTTCCTGCGCACGTGACGCTCGCATGACCAGGACGCGACTGTTGCCCGCGGTGCGCCGGCTCGTGCCGTGGGTCATCGGGGCCGTCATCGTCGTGGTCATCGCGACGCGGGTCCCGTTCGATGCGTTCCGGGCGGCGATGACGCACGGGCCGCACGTGCAGCTCGCGCTGATGAACATCGCGATCCTCACGGTCGTGCTGGGGACGGACTCGTTCTCGACGTGGGTGGGCCTGATCGGCCTCCGCATGCGCCGCTCGCTGCCGGCGGTGATCGCCGTGCGCGGGGCGACGTTCCTGCTGTTCATCGTGAACTACGCGGTCGGGCAAGGCGGCTTCGGCTACTACCTGCACGCCACTGGCGAGTCGGTGCTGCGCGCGACCGGCGCGACGCTGTTCCTGATCGGGACGAACCTCGCGACGCTGCTGCTGCTCACGTCGCTCGCGTGGATCGCGGTCCCGCACGGCGGCGCCAGCAGTGCATTCGGACCGACGCTCGCGATCGGCTGCGCGGGATTCGCGCTGTATCTCGTGGTGATCGCGGTCCGCCCGGCGGCGCTCGCGCGTCGCGACGTGCTCGCGCCGCTGTTCGAGGCAGGCCTCGGCGGCCACGCGCTCGCGATGGTGGGCCGCCTTCCTCACGTCCTCGCCATCACGCTCGGCCACTGGGCCGCGATGCGCGTGTGGGGCATCGCCGTGCCGTTCTCGGTCGGCCTCACGATCATGCCGGCCGTGGTGATCGCGTCGGTGATCCCGATCTCGCCCGCAGGCCTCGGCACGACGCAGGCGGCATTCGTGTTCTTCTTCTCGGCCTACGCGCCCGGCGCCACGGCCGAGGCGCGGACGGCGAACATCCTCGCGTTCGCGATCGTCCACTTCGTCTACGGAGTCCTCGCGTCGCTGGCCGTCGGCCTCGCATGCATGCCGTTCGCCCGCCGCTACAGCCGCCGTCCGGCGCCGCCGTCGGAACCGGCGCCTACGCCGGCGCCTGCGTCCAGCTAGCGCGATAGCTCGACGAGCAGCCGCACGCCGCGGGCGGCGTCGCGCCACTGCAGGCGCACCGCGCTCTTCAGCGCTCGATACGCGACGTTGAGCTTCACGATCCGCTTGCGCTCCGCGATGCGCGCGCACTCCTCCCACCCGCGCTCCAGGGCGACCACGCGCATCCGGTCGTAGAACTCGGACTCCTCGAGGAACCGGTGCTGGGTCTTCGTGAGCCGCTCCGTCGCGTTGTCCGCGTGCCGCCGGTAGCGGAACTCGACCACCGGGAGCCCGACGATGGACTCGCCGGCGAGGAGGAGCCCGGTCGTGAGCTCCCAGTCCATCACGAAGCGGCGGTTCGTCGGAAACCGGTGCGCGCCGAGCAGCGACTTCCGGAAGCAGAGGGTCGGCGCGACGATGAAGTTCGCGGCCAGGAGCACGCGCATGCCCGGCTCGCCCTCGAGCACGATCTCGTCGCGCGAGGAGGGCAGGAACCGGCGCTTCACCACGTCCGCGAGCGAGAACCACGGCTGGCTGTCCGGACCGATGATCTCCGCCCGGCAGAACAGCGCGACTGCGTCGGGGTGGCGGGTGGCTGCCGCCCGCATCGTCGCCGCGTACCCGGGGCCGAGCTCGTCGTCGGCGTGGAGGATCGTGACGAGTGGCGTCTCGGCGATCTCGAGGCAGCGGTTGAAGTTGCCGGCCATCCCGAGGCTGCTCGCGTTCCTGGCGTACCGGATCCGGCCGCCGCCGACCCGCGCCACGAGCGGCTCCACAGCCGGGTCATCGCTGTCGTCGCAGACCACGGCCGACCAGGTCGGATCGCGCTGCCCGACGATGCTGGCGAGCGTCCTCTCGAGCAGCTCGAGTCCCGAATAGTACGGAACCGCGAACGTGATCTCGTCCATGTATCCTCTGCGTAACACGGTCATCGGGTCGCGACGCGGCGCCCGCGCAGTGTTACCTGACTTCATGCGCCGGTGGCTTCGCGAGCGGTCGGCGCGCTGGATCAGCGCGGCCGGCTGGGTCGTGCTGGTCGCGATCGCGTACCCGGGATTCATGAGCTACGACTCCGCCGCGCAGCTCGCGCAGGTGCGGAGCGGGGTCTATACCGACCGCGCCGCGCCGGTCATGACGTTCGTGTGGTCCGCCGCCGAGTGGGTGCTCTCCGGCCCGCTCCCGATGTTGATCGTGCAATGCGGCCTCGCGCTGTTCGGGATCACGGCCCTCCTGCGCCGCGTGCTCGCGCCCCGCGCGGCCGCGATCGCGGCGATCGGCGTGCTGCTCCTGCCGCCGGTGGCATCGCTGTTCGGCGTGATCTGGCTGCACTCGTTTGCCGCCGCCTCGCTGCTCGCCGCGACGGGCTGCGCGCTCCAGCGCGCGCGGCGCTGGCAGGTCATGGCCGCGGCGGCGGGCACCGTGGCGCTGGCCTGTCGACCGGAGCTCGCGCTCGCCGCGCTCCCGCTCGCGATGCTCGCCTTCGATGGCTCGCGGGCCCGCCGGGTTGCGGGCGCTCTCGTCGCCGTGATCGCGTGCGCGGGGGTCGCGCGCGCGGCCGACGCGCTCCTGATCGACGAGGATACCGACGCGTGGGCGAGCGACCTCATGCTGCCCGACCTCGTCGGCACGCTGCAGCGGGCGCACGTGCAGGATCCGGCCACGCTCGAGCGCGCGCTCGCCCACCTCGACGTGATCGACCACGCCACGCTCGCGGCGCGCATCGGGAGGCGCCACGACTCGTTCGACGCGCACGCGGTCACCACGGGCCCCCACGCGATTTTCGCCGCGCCGATCGCCTCCTTCGAGCACGCGGCCGTGCGCGCCGCCTGGCGCCGCGCGATCGCCGAGCACCCCGCCGCCTACCTCACGCATCGCGTCCAGCTCGCGGCGCGCTGGCTCGGGGTTCGCCGCGCAGGCTCGCCGATCTACGACAACTTCGGGGATCCCGCACAGCTCACCCCGCTGCATCACCGCGCCTCGCGCTCGGATCTCGAGCGCGCGTACGCCGCGTTCGCGCGGGCACTCGAGCCGCTGTACACGCCCGTGCTCTGGCTGCTCGTCGGCATCGTGGCGTTCGCCCTCGTGCGCGAGCGCGCGATCCGCGCCGTGCTCGCCAGTGGCTTCGGGTTCGCGGGCTCGCTGTTCGTGCTCGCGCCGTCGCCGGAGTATCGGGTCGCGCACTGGATCGTCGTCACGGGTGCCATCGGGCTCGCCGCCGCGATCGGCACCCGGACCCGGTGGCGCGCGTGACTCCCGTGACGCCCGTGACATCGGTGACGTCCGTGATCGCCGTGGTCCCTCCGGCGCGCGTGTCCCCGGTGACCCGCAGCTGGCGCTGGCTCGCCGCGCTCCCGCCGCACGTCGTGCTCCTCGCGGCGCTCGCGCTGTTCCTCGAGTACGCGTTTCCCGGCTTCGTCGGCTTCGACCAGGTCGATCACTTCGTCCAGGCCCGCACCGGCGTCTACAACGACGCCCACCCTCCCACCGTCGCGCTGCTGTTCCGCGCGTGCGAGGTGTTCGTGCGCGGCCCCGCGCTCGTCCTGATCGGGCAGGCGCTGCTGATCGAGTGGGGGCTGTTCCGGTTGCTCTGCCGCCGCCTCGCCCCGCGCGCCGCCGCGTGGGCCGCCGCGGCGATCTTCCTGTGGCCGCCATTCGCGGGGGTCTTCGCGGTCGTCGGCAAGGACGGGCTGATGTTCGGCTTCCTCCTGTTCGGCCTCTCCCATGCGATCGATCGCGACGGGTCGCGCGGATCGCGGGCGCTCGGGTTCGCGTGCCTCTTCCTCGGCACGGCCGTCCGGTGGAACGCGCTCGCCGCGACGGCGCCGCTCGTCGTGCTCCTGATCGAGACCCGCTGGTCCGGCGTCCGCCGGTACCTGGCCAGCGTCGGGATCTGGCTCGCGATCACCGCCGCCGCGTTCCTGCTGAACCAGGCCCTCACCGCCCGTCCGGCCTACTACTGGTACTGCACGCAGGCCTACCAGGACATCGCGAACACCGTCCGCTGGTCCGACCTCGACGAGCCCACGCTCGAGCGCGAGCTCGCCGCGACGCCGCTGGCGCACCGCGATCACGTGCTGGACCGGATCCGCGCGTCCTACAACCCCGCGCACTTCGTGCAGCTCAACAACGGGCCCGATCGCATCTGGAACGTGCCGCAGACGGATGCCGAGCGGACGGCCGTGGCCCGGGCCTGGCGATCGATCGTGCTGGGCCACGTGCCCGCGTACCTGCGCTACCGCAGGGACAACTTCGCCCTGCTGCTCTCGATCGACCGCATCCCGCAGTTCTCGAACGTCTACGTCTGGTTTCACCAGCTCGCGGAGCAGGGGGCGGTCGACACGATCCAGCACGACGCCACGAGCGCGCGCATCGGCGCCTGGCTGCGCACGGGCGCGATCGCCGTGTCGCTCACGCCCCTGTACTGGGTGTTCCTCTACGTGGGCGCATGCCTGCTCCTGCTGCCGTTCGCGCTCGGCGACCGGCTCGCGACGGCGCTGCTGCTGAGCGCGCTCGCCTACGAGGCCGCGTGGTTCTTCATCGCTCCGACGACCGACTTCCGTTATTCGACATGGCTCATGCCGTGCCTCGGCGCCGCGCTCGCGCTGACGATCGCGCGCCGGGTGCGTTGTCGGGGCACGCCCGGCTCGTGTAAGCCTGGCCACCCGCCATGAGCGCGTCCACCGGACTCTCGATCGCCGTGCTCGTGCCGTGCTTCAACGAAGCGGCGGCGATCGCGAAGGTCGTCGCCGATTTCCGCGCCGCCCTGCCGACGGCCACCGTCTACGTCTACGACAACAACTCCACCGACGACACGTCCGCGGTCGCGGCGCGGGCCGGCGCCGTGGTCTGCCGGGAGCTCCGGCGCGGCAAGGGCAACGTCGTGCGCCGGATGTTCCAGGACATCGAGGCCGACCTCTACGTGATGGTCGATGGCGACGACACCTACGAGGCGGCCGTGGCCGGCAAGCTGGTCGACCGGCTCGTCGCCGACAATCTCGACATGGTCGTGGGCCGGCGCGTCGAGACGCACGACGCGGCCTACCGGGCCGGCCACCGGCTCGGCAACGCGGTGCTCACCGGGCTCGTGCGCTGGCTGTTCGGCGCGCAGATCGAGGACATGCTGTCCGGCTACCGCGTGTTCTCGCGGCGCTTCGTGAAGAGCTTTCCGTCGTTCTCCCGCGAGTTCGAGATCGAGACCGAGCTCACCGTGCACGCGATGCAGATGCACATGGCCGTCGCCGAGGTCGAGACCAACTACAAGGAGCGCCCGCCCGGGTCGACCAGCAAGCTCCGCACCTTCCGCGACGGCTGGCGGATCCTCGTCGCGATCTCGAACCTCATGCGCAACGAGCGGCCGCTGCTGTTCTTCACGCTGCTCGCCGTGCTGTTCGGGCTCGTCGGCGTCGCGCTCGGAGTCCCGCTGCTGCTCGAGTATCACCGGACCGGGCTCGTCCCGCGGTTCCCGACCGCGTTCGCCTGCGTGGGGCTCGGAGTCGTCGCGGTGGTGTGCGTCGCGACGGGGCTCATCCTCGACCTGGTCGCGCACGTCCGGCGCGAGGCCAAACGCCTCGTGTACTTGCAACACCCCGCGCCGCGACAAAGTTCCCTCGCTCCTCCCGAATCGGTGTAATACCCGAGCCGTGGAGGTGGAGCGGGGAACCGCGAATCTCGATCCGACGGCTTCGCCCCGCGCGAGCGCCGCGAGCCTCGAGCGGCTGGTGCCCGACGAGCTCGCCGCGAGCGACATCACCGGCCATCGCACGCTCGAGCTCCACCTGGCGCGGTACGAGCTCGCCGCTCGCTACGCCCGCGGACGGATCCTCGACATGGCGTGCGGCGTCGGGTATGGCACGCGGCTGCTGGCCGACCGGGGCCGCGACGTCGTCAGTGCGACCGGCGTCGATCTCGCGGGCGAGGCAATCGCCTACGCGCGATCGCGATACGCGCGGGATGGCGTCACCTACGAGCACTGCGATGCCGTCCAGTTCGCCGACGCCGACGGCTTCGATACGGTCGTGTCCCTCGAGACGATCGAGCATGTCCCCGAGCCGGCCGTGCTGTTCGCCCGCCTCGTGGGCCTGCTGCGCCGGCGCGGCATCCTGATCGCCTCGGTGCCGACCACGCCGTCCGTCGACGTGAACCCGCACCACCTGCACGATTTCACCGAGCGGTCGTTTCGCGCCCTCGGCGAGCAGCACGGGCTGCGCGAGATCGATCACCGGCGCCAGGTCCAGCCGTACAGCATCGTGGGCGTGCTCTCGCGGTCGGAGCAGCGCATGGAGACGATGCGCGCGAACCTGGTGCGCTATTACGTGAACCACCCGTGGGCGGCCGTGCGCCGTGCGGTCGCAACCGCGCGCTTCGGGTTCTCGAACCGCTACCTGACGCTCGTCTGGCGCAAGCCCTGACGCCCACGCGGGCGGATCGCGTCACGCCGGCGTACGTTCCTCTGGCGCGACCGCGAAGTCCTGAGCGAGAGTGCGCGCGATGCCGCGCCGGCTCGGACTCGTACTTCGCCTTGCCGGCACCTGCCTCGGCCTGGCGTGGATCGCGCTCGCCGTCGACCTGCGCGCCGCCCAGGGCGCGCTCGCACGCATCCCGGTCGCAACCGCCGCGCTCGCGTTCGCCCTCATCGCGGTGAACGTCGCGGCGGGCGCGCTGCGCTGGAAGACGGTGCTCCGCGCGTATGGCGCCACGCGCATCCCCTCGAACGGACGCCTGACGTACCTCTACTTCGTCTCGTTCTTCTACAACAACTTCCTCCCCGGGGCGGTCGCCGGCGATGTGGGCCGCGGCGTCGTCACGCACGACGCCTTCGACGGCGAGGGCACGACCGGCGCGATGGCCGTGGTGCTCGTCGAGCGCGCGCTCGGGCTGTGCGGGCTGTTCGTGCTGCTCGCCGTCGGCCTCGCGCTCGCGGGCGGCGCGATCGATACGGGCTCGCTGTGGTTCTGGACCGTGCTCGGTACCGTGGGCTCGTGCGCGCTGGTCGCGGCCATCCCCGTCGCCCGCCATCTCGCCCGGTGGCTGCCCCGGCCGCTCGCGAAGATCGCGTCGCGGCTCCCCGCGCTGCACGACCGGCGCGCGTTCGCGGTGGCGATCGTGCTGTCCGTCGCGACGCAGCTCGCGGTCGCGCTGGCGGGCTGGGTGATCCTCGCCTCGCTCGGCCCGATCACGTTTCGCGGCTCGCTGCTCGTGGTCCCGCTCGCCGCCGCGACGGCGTTCCTGCCGATCACGGTCGGCGGCGCGGGCGCGCGCGAGGCGGTGTACGTCGCGCTCTGCGGTCGGCTGTTCGGCATGGCGCAGGCCGATGCGCTCGCCGCGTCGCTCGGCCTGTGGTTCGCGCACCTCGGCGTGGGGCTCGTCGGTGGCGCGGCGCAGCTCGTGACGCGCAAGTCTCGCGTGACCGCGTGACGCGCGTGCGGCAGTGGCTCGCGCAGCGCCCGCCGTGGACGATCCTGCTGGCCGCGTGGGTCGTGTTCCTGCTCGGCTGCTATCCCGGGTTCCTCAGCTTCGACTCGGTGATCCAGCTCGGCGAGGTCCGGGCCCGCTCGTACAGCTCGGCCTACGCGCCGCTGATGACCGCGCTGTGGGCGGCCGCCGAGTACGTGCTCACGGGCCCGCTGCCGATGGTGCTCGTGCAGAGCGGGCTCGTGCTGCTGGCGACGGCGTCGCTGCTCCGCCGCGTCACCACGCCGCGCGTGGCCGC
>JAYSYE010000277.1:0-1693 GCA_043716635.1 Deltaproteobacteria bacterium
ACGAGCGGCGCCGACGCGCTCGCCGGATCGGCCCCTACCTTGCGCAGCAGGAACGGTAGCATCGCGCCCATCAGGGTCCCCCACATCGTGCAGCCGACCACCGCGCACGCGACCGAGAGCCCGATCATCGCGTAGTGAGCGCCTCCCGCCAGGTGGTGATACGCGCCGAAGTGACCCCATACGAGCACGCGGACCGAGGCGATCCCGCCAAGGATCACGCCGAGGGTGAGGCCGATCAGGATTTCGCGTCGCAGCACGATGATCCAGTCCGCGGTGCGGACCTCGCCGAGTGCCATGGCGCGGATCACCAGCGTCGACGCCTGCGACCCCGAGTTGCCGCCGCTCGAGATGATCAGCGGCAAGAACAGCGAGAGGATCGGGATCAGCGAGTCCTCGAAGAAGCCGAGCGCCGTCGCCGTGAACATCTCGCCGATGAGCAGGATCGCGAGCCAGCGCGCGCGCTTCGTGATCATGTCGCGTCGGGTCGACTGCAGGTACGGCAGGTCGAGCACTTCCATGCCGCCGAACTTCTGCGCGTCCTCGGTGGCCTCTTCCTGGACCACGTCGACGATGTCGTCGACGGTGACGATGCCCTTCATGCGGCCGTCCTTGTCGACGACCGGCACGACCGTCAGATCGTGCTCGGCGAACAGGCGCGACACGCTCTCCTGGTTCATCTCGTCAGTGACGCGGATGACGTCGACCTCCATGATCTCCGCGACCGTCTCCTTGGGATCGGCCGCGAACAGGTCGCGGAACGAGACCACCCCCAGGAGGCGCTGCCCGCCATCGAGCACGAACGCGTAGTAGATGGTCTCCACCTTGTCGCGGGCCTGGCGACGGAGGTAGCTGATCGCCTCGTCCACCGTCATGCCGGGGCGCAGCCGCGCATAGCGCGTCGACATCAGGCCGCCGGCCTCGTCCTCGGCGTATGCGAGCAGGGCCGTGACCTCCTTGCGGGTCGGCACGTCGAGCAGCGCCAGGAGGGCGCTCCGCTGATCGTCCGCCGCTTCCTGGATCACGTCGGCGACGTCATCGGGCTCGAGGAGCCGCATCCACTGCCGACGCTGGCCGGGGCGGAAGTGCGCGAGCAAGGCTGCGTGGTCGGCTGCCGACAGCGCCACGAAGAAGTCCTCCGCGTCCTCGCGTGGGAGCACGCGTAGACCCTGACCGCGCTCGTCGAGGTCGAGCAGCGGCCAGGCGTCGCGGAGCTCGTCGACCGAGAGCTCGTTGTCGTCGACGGGGGCCGTCGGCCCTTCGTTGACGGTCGGCATCGGTGGCGCGACCGTCGACCGGCGCTGGCGGCCGCTCGTGGGCTGGAGCTCGGTGAGCTCGACGACCTCGGAGTCCTCGCCACGCGACTCGGCGATCGCGCGGATGTCGGCGGCGATCTGCTGCGCCTCGGCGAGCGGCAGCATGCTGATCTCGCCCGTCACGTCCTGACCGCGGTCGACCGGCAGCCCCTCGGGGACCGCCTCCGGCGTCGCGTTCATCGCGCTGTCGTCGGGCCCTGCCATGCGCGAACCCTGGACCATCAGGCCTGCATTCGACAAGGTTCCCGCGCGACGTTTCGCCGGACCGGCGCGGCTCTCAGTGCGCCCAGGCGGTCACGCCGTCGCCGGTGTCCCGCACGAGCACGGTCGCCCCGGGAGGAGCCGGGGAGAATCCGAGCTGCCGGGTGCCGAGCCGGGCG
>JAYSYE010000278.1:0-1692 GCA_043716635.1 Deltaproteobacteria bacterium
GTGTCCGAATCGCAGCTGAGCGCGAGCGCCTCGCAGATCGTCGGCCAGTGGCCGGTGAGCACCGTGTTCACCACCTGCGTCGTCGACTGGTCGGCATGCATGCGATGGCCGACCACGAGCTCCCACACCACGACCGCGAGCGAGTAGATGTCGCTCTGCTGCGTCGCGCGACCGCGGAGCTGCTCCGGCGCCGAGTACGCGAGCTTGCCCTTGAACGTGCCGGCCCGCGTGATGTGTTCGGCGACGGTCGCCTTCGCGATCCCGAAGTCGAGCAGGCGGGCCGTGCCGTCGACCGCGATCATCACGTTCTGCGGCGAGATATCGCGATGCACGATGTTCAGCGGGGCGCCGCGCTCGTCCGTGGTCTCGTGCGCGGCGTGGAGCCCGGCGAGCGTCTGACACGCGATCGCGATCGCGATGTCGAGCGGCACGCGTCCGCCGCGCGACCACGTGGAGTCGAGCAGCACGTGGAGCGGCACCCCGTACACGAGCTCCTGCACGAGCATGACCTCGCCGCCCGCGGCGACGACGTCGAGCACGGGGACCACGTTGCGGTGCTGGAGCCGCGAGGCGATGCGCGCCTCGTCGAGGAACATCGCGACGAAGTCCGGATCCTCCGCGAGCTCGGGGTGCAGTCGCTTGGCGGCGACGATCCGCGAGAAGCCCTCGTCGCCCACGAGTCGCGCGAGGTGAATGGTCGCCATGCCGCCGCGCGCGATCGCCTGGTGCAGCGCGTACCGGCCGATGATGGCCGGCGGGCTGTGGGGATCGTGTGCTGTCCGAGCAGCGTCGTATTTACTCATGTCCGCAACCCGTGGAGGTCACAGTGATCCACTCGGGCTGTCGGTCTCAAGTCCATCGTAGGATGACACCGACGTGGTCATCCTCCACGCGGCGGAATGAGGTGAGCTGCCTGACAGTTACGCGTCGGAAGGTCCTCCCAGCCCATCGTGAGCAGCGCGCGCCGGCGCTCGGTGCTGCGGAGCCGGGTGGTCAGCGTGCGATGTCAGCGATTACCGCAGGCGTGGATCCGCGTCACAGCGCACGGTAGGACACCGCGACGAACGGGAGGCCGAGCGGCAGCTCCTTGATCTCGCAGCCGCCGCCGCAGACCGGCTTCACGAATCCGAGGTCGACGCCGATGTTCGGCGACGTGAACCGGACGCCGTACCAGGCGAGCACGCCGTCGGCGGCGGCATCGAGTTGTCCCACCACGCCGCCGGTATCGAGCTCGAGCATGAGCTTCACGTGCCGCGCGACCCGACCGACGACCGTGGCCGAGACGCCGATCGGAACGGAGCTATTGTTGTCGCGCGCGAAGCCGGCGCCGAGGTAGCCCGATGCGTACGAGTTGCATCCGACGTCGAGGCAGAGCGTGAGCGCGCCGCCGCCGGTGAAGGCGACCGCCGAGTCTTGCCGGTCAGAGGAGCCGTCGCGGGTGCGGAGATAGATCGCGCTGAGTTGCCCGGCGGCTCGCACGCGGCCGACGCGGAGAACCTGCAGCTTGGCAGAGAGGATGCCGACGAACGGCATGTCGGAGACGATCGGCAGCAGGGTCGCGCCGCTGATCTGGAACTGGTCCGTCACCGAGTAGCTGGCGCCGAGCACGAAGAGCTCGAAGTCGGAGATCGTGAAGGTTCCCGCGGGTGGCGTCAGTGCCGTCGGGGTCAACCAGTTGCGGCCCGAGCTCGC
>JAYSYE010000279.1:0-1689 GCA_043716635.1 Deltaproteobacteria bacterium
GCGTGCGCGTACTGCTACGCGCGACCGACGCACGAGTATCTCGACATGGGCGCCGGCACGGACTTCGATACGAAGATCGTGGTGAAGCGGGATGCCGCCGCGCTGCTGCGTGCACACTTCGAGATGCCGTCGTGGCGCGGCGAGCGGATCATGTTCTCGGGCGTGACGGACTGCTATCAGGCCGTCGAGAAGGATCTCGAGATCACGCGCCGTTGCCTCGAGGTGTGCCTCGAGTATCGAAACCCGTGCAGCGTGATCTCCAAGAGCGCGCTGGTCGAGCGCGACATCGATCTGTTCCAGGAGCTGTCGAAGCAGGCGCAGTTTCGCATCGCGGTGAGCCTCGCGTTCACCGACAACGAGATGTCGCGTGCGATCGAGCCTTGGGCTGCGTCGCCGGACCGGCGGTTCAAGGTGATCGAGAAGCTCGCGAAGGCGGGCATCCGCGTCGGCATCGTGGCAGCGCCGATCATCCCGGGGCTCAACGACTCGCAGCTGGTGACGCTGCTCGAGCGCGCCGCGGCGGCGGGCGCGACCACGGCGGGATGGGTGCTGCTGCGCCTGCCCGGTGCGGTCGCGCAGGTATTCCCGGACCGCCTGCGCGCGGTGATGCCGCTCGCGGCCGACAAGATCCTCCACCGGATCCGCGAGACGCGCGGCGGAACGAAGCTCTACAACTCGCAGTTCGGCACACGCGGCCGGGGCGAAGGTCCGTACGCGGAGACGCTCGCGATGATCTTCGACTCCACCGTGAAGCGAGTGGGCCTCGACCGGCGGGACTTCGAGATGGACCAGAGCTTCGTCGAGCCCGAGACCACGTTCCGGCGCCCCGAGCAGCCCAAGCACCAGCTCTCGCTGTTCTAGCGTCGTTCCAGCGGCGTTCTAGCGGCGTTCTAGCGTCTGGTGGGTCGGTTCGAGGCGGGTGTGCCGCCAGGTGCGCGACCGCGCTCGTCTTGCTCCGCGCTGCCACCTAGCCTCACTTGCGGCCGCGTGGCCGGCGCCCGCATGATCGCGCGCAGGAGGATCACATGCGTAACTTCACTCGCGTTCTCGGCCTGGCACTCCTGCTCGCCACCGCTGCATCTGGCGCGGCCATCGGCGAACGGGCCATGCGGCAGGTGCATTACGTCGGGATCCATCCGCTGCCGAAGTCCGAGGGCAAGGGCATCTGCTACATCGAGGGCCCGCACGTGCACGTGTACGCTGCCGATGCGGTCCAGTATCGCGACCACGACGGCGACTTCTACTTCGTCGGCGATCCGGTCGCGTACGGGTACGAGGGTCCGAGGTTCGCGTACCAGGGGCACCACCCGATCGAGGTCAACGCCGTGGTCGGCGTCGGCAGCCCCGACGAGGAATGGTGCTACCTCACGGGCCCGCACTATCATAACTACGCGCCGCCCGAGGATCCGAGCTTCACGCTCACGGGTGGCGCGTACTTCTACGTGGGTACGCCACCGCCCGTGTATCTCGAGGCGCGGCCCGCGATGCTGAAGATCAACGCGCTGTACACGCCGATCGTGTACGAGCGCCCGGTGGTCGAGGTCGAGGCGCCGTCGGCGTGGATCAACGTGCGCTACCCGGTCGCCGTGGTCGTCGTGCCCGAGCCGCGTGCGGTCGTCGAGGTGCATGTCCCGCAGCCGCGGCTGCACGTGGACATCGGCATCGGCTTTGGTGGCGGCGTCTTCGTGG
>JAYSYE010000280.1:0-16190 GCA_043716635.1 Deltaproteobacteria bacterium
GAGCTCGCGCGCATCCTCGAGGCCGAGCGCGTCGCGCGGCGAGACGCCGAGGCCGCCGGGCACTCGCGTGACGAGTTCCTCGCGACGGTGAGCCACGAGCTCCGCACGCCGCTGTCGTCGATGCTCGGGTGGGTGCAGCTGCTGCGCTCGCAGGCGCTGCCTCCCGACAAACAGGCACGGGCGCTCGAGACGATCGAACGCAATGCCCGTGTGCAGGCGCAGTTGATCGAAGATCTGCTCGACGTGAGCCGGATCGTGTCGGGGCAGCTGCGCATCGAAATGAATCCCTTCGACGTGAAGACCGTCGTCGAAGCAGCGCTCGACATCGTGCGGCCCGCGGCGCTCGCGCGCGACGTGCAGCTCCGGGCGACGCTCGAGATGGGCGCGACGGTGGTGGGCGACGCGGCGCGGCTCCAGCAGGTCGTGTGGAACCTGCTGTCGAACGCGGTGAAGTTCACGCCGAAAGGTGGGCACGTCGAGGTCTCGGTCCAGCAGCGCGACGCGGACGTCGAGCTCGTGGTGGCGGATACGGGACGCGGGATCGACGCCGGGTTCCTGCCGCACGTGTTCGATCGGTTCCGGCAGGCCGAGGGCGTGACGACGCGGAGCGCGGGCGGGCTCGGGCTCGGGCTGTCGATCGTGAAGGAGCTCGTGGCGCTGCACGGAGGCACGGTCGCGGTCGCGAGCCCTGGTCTGGGCGAGGGCTCCACGTTCACGGTGACGCTCCCTGCCTCCGAGTCGCGGCGGCGCGAGGTGACGCCGCCCCGCGGGTACGACGCCCAGCCGCCCGCGGCGATCGACTTCGCGTGTCCCCCCGAGCTGGCGGGGATGGGAGTGCTCGTCGTCGATGACGAGGAGGACTCGCGCGACATGCTCGAGGTGATGCTCGCGCGCTGCGGCGTGAAGGTACGCCTGGCGGCGAACGCGGCGGAGGCGTACGCGGCCGTGCAGGCCGAAGTGCCGGACCTGCTGCTGTCCGATATCGGGATGCCGGGCGAGGACGGCTACTCGCTCATCGGGAGGATCCGCGCGCTGCCCGCGGCGGCGGGTGGGCGTCTGCCTGCGGTGGCCCTGACGGCGTATGCGCGCGTCGAGGACCGGGCCAAGGCACTGCACGCGGGCTTCGACAACCACGTGACAAAACCGGTCGAGCCGCTCGAGCTGCTCGCGGTGGTGGCCACCTTCGCGCGCCGCAACCTGCGCGGCTCGACCTAGCGGCGTCGCGGTGGAGTCCCGGGGCGTGGCGAGTCGAGTGGCAGCGATCGCGGTGGGCCTCGTCGTCGGGCTCGCGGGATGTCCGCGCCGGCAAGACGCCGACCGCTCCCGGCGCGAGCACGCCCGGCGCGACGCGGGCGTCGAGGAGCAGTGCAACCCGCGGTATCGCAACGCGTGCGGTGACGACGACACGCTCGTCGCGTGCAACGCGGACGGCACGTTCGGGAGCGTCGTGAAGCAGTGCGAGAACGGCTGCCGGCGCGGGGCCTGCGCGGAGACCTGCGCGACGCAAGGCGTCGAGCTCGTGTACCTCGTCGACGACCGCAACCACTTCCTCAGCTTCGACCCCACGGCGCTGCCGAATGGCGATCCGTTTCACCCGATCGGCACGCTCGACTGCGAGGCCGGATCCGGCGGGAGCCCGTTCTCGATGGCCGTCGATCGCAAGGGCATCGCGTGGGTGCTCTACACGTCGGGGCTGCTGTACCGCGTGAACATCGTCGACGGCCACTGCACCAGGCCCGGGCTGCAGCCCGGTCCCGATGCGCCGTACGTGTTCGGCATGGGCTTCTCGACGAACGGCGCCGCCGGGGGGGAGACGCTGTACGCGACCGACGCCGTCACCGGCAACATGCTCGCCTCGATCGACACCACGAGCGTGCCACCGCGCTGGACCCCGATCGCCCGGATCACCCCGGGACAGAGCCAGAATCCGGAGCTGACGGGAACCGGCGATGCCAAGCTGTTCGGCTACTTCCCGGGGCCCGGCCGCGGATTCGTGCAGGAGCTCGACAAGGCAAGCGGCCAGCTCCTCGGCGCCCGCCACGAGCTCGGCGGAACGGGCAACGTGCAGGCATACGCGTTCGCGCACTGGGGCGGTGTGTTCTACGTGTTCGCGTCCGACCAGTCGACATCGAGCGTGTACTCGGTGCGGCGCAAGACCGGCGCCTTCGCCGTGGTCCGCGCGCAGTCGCCGTACCGGATCGTCGGAGCCGGCGTGTCGACCTGCGCGCCCGAGCTCGAGCGCGTCGACGTGCTGCCGACCCCGGCGACGCCTCACCCGTAGCGGACGGTCGACGGGGCGCCCGTGGCGTACGCTGCCAGCGTGACCACCCTGACCCTCGATTCGCACCCGGTACCCGGCCGCTGGCTTGCCCGGCTCGGCTTCGGTGCCGCCGCGCTCGGCGCCGGTGCGCTCGGCGTCCTGACCATGTTCGGCGAGGGCCGGCCCGATGGCGCGTGGTTCCAGGCGCTGAAGAAGCCGTGGTTCCAGCCACCGAATTACCTGTTCGGCCCGGTGTGGACCGTGCTCTACGGCATGATCGCGTACTCCGGCTACCGGGTCTGGAAACAGCCAGCCTCGCCGGCTCGCACGCGTGCGCTCCAGCTGTGGGGAGCTCAGCTCGTGCTCAACGCGCTGTGGACGCCGCTGTTCTTCGGCGCCCAGCGGCCGGACCTCGCGCTGGTGGACATCGTCGCGCTCGACGCAGCCGTGCTCGCATACGCCGCCACCGCGGCGAAGCTCGACCGCCCTGCCGCGGGCCTGATGGTGCCGTACCTGGGCTGGATCGGATTCGCGACCGCGCTCACCAGCGCGATCGTGCTCAAGAACCGGGAGTAGGCAACCGCCCGTCGCTGGCGCCCGATCCGGGCGGCGTCGGCGGCGCAGGCGGCGGCAGCAGCGTGCCCTCGGCGTCGAGGTACCGCTGCGCCTTCTGGCGCGCGATCGCGTTGGGGAGGCGGCGGTCAGGCCAGCGCGTGACGTCGGCGGCGAGCACGCGCGCGAGGGTCGTCTCGAACAGCGCCCGATCGCCGTGGGCCACCGCGACCGCGCGGGCGTAGAGAACGTCCACGAGCAAGTTCTGCTCGCCCGCGAGCGTCCGCGCGCGCTGGAAGTACGCGCTGCCGTCGTCGCCGCCCATGAACTGACTCTGCCCGGCCGCGAGCGTGCCCAGCAGCAGCTCGCCGCGGGCCTCGAGTGCACCCGGCAGCAGCGCCGTGGCGCGCTCGAGCATCGCGCGGATCATCGGCAGATCCGCAAGGCGCGCGAACGGCGCGAGCGCGAGCCGCGAGGCATCCGCCGTCGCGATGGCGATCAGCTGCGGGACCTGCGCCCGGGTCGCCGAGGGCATCAGGGCGACCACCGCATCGGGACCGCGCACCCGCGCCGCGCGCCAGGCCGGGGGCAGCAGCTCGAGATTCGCGTCGACGCAGCTCGCGAGCAGCGGGGCGAGCCGATCAGCGGCGTGCGCGGCCTCGTCGGAGCGCGCCGCCAGCGTCGCCGTCTCCCAGTCATCGAACACGAAGGCCGTCGCGTACTGGCACAGCGCCATGGCGTGGAGCACGCGGAACTCGCGTCGCTTCGGGTAGGCGATCGCGAACGCGTCGAGCTGCAGGATCCCACCCGGCAGCGCGGCCCGCGCGAGCTCCACGTCGGGCACGCGCAGCGCTGCCGTCTGCGACGCCTGCAGGATCTTGAGCGTGCTCGTCGCGGCCTGGTTGTCGATGAAGCCGCTACAGCCCGTCGCCAGCGTCGCCATCACGACCCAGCCCGGTGCTCGCGTGCGTCGAGGCGCTCTCATGTGCCGCATGTGCCGCATGTGCCGACACTATGACGGCTTCGATGAGGTCTGCACTCGTCGCGGGCGCGTCGTGACGCGCCATCTCGCCGGCGAGGGCCCGCGCCCGCTCACGATAGGCCGGCTCCGCGAGCACCCGCATCACCGCGAGGCGCAGCGCCCGCACCCGCGGTCGCCCCGTGCGGAGATCGATCCCGGCGCCGGACCAGGCCACGCGGGCCGCGATCTCCGGCTTCTCCTCGCTGCCACCCGCCACGACGAGCGGCACGCCCGCCCCGAGCGCCATCTGCACTCCGCCATAGCCGCCGTTCGTCACCATCACGCTCGCCAGCGGGAGCAGCTGCTGGTACGGCACGTACGCCGCGACCCGTGCGTTCGCCGGCAGCTCGCCCTGGCCGGCCGCCGCGAGCAGCGACGGGTCGAGCGTGACCACCACGAGCAGCTCCGCGTCCGCGAGCGCACGCAGCGCGGGCATCGCCAGCTCGCGCGCATCCGTCGCGAGCGTGCCCTGCGTGACGAGCACGATGGGGGTGCCCGCCGCGTGCGCCGCCAGCACCTCGCCCCACCATGGCGGCAAGGGGTGCTCTCGCATTGCCGGCGGGACCAGCGGGCCAACGAAGTGCACCTGCGCCGGGAGATCGCTGCGCGGGTACTCGAACGCGGGGATCGTGGGCTGCAGGAACAGCTGCGGCGCGAGCACGTCGAAGTAGGTCCCCTGCCCGGCCGGCAGCCCCGCCGCCTCGCGCTGGCGCCGATACGCCGTGTTCACGCTCGCGAACAGCACGCGGTGGATCAGCCAGTTCAGGAGGCCGTTGCGCTTCTTGCCCGCGTCCCCCGCCAGCGGGGGCAGCGCCGAGCCGAACGGCGCGACATCGACGCTCGGCACGACGAGCGCGCTGATCCCGACGCCCACCCACGGCAGGCCGCGGGTCTCCGCGAGCAGCGCCGCGCCCAGGTGCGCCTGATCCGCGATCACGGCCTCCGGCCGCACGCGATCCGCGAGTGCTTCCAGATCCCGCAGCTGCGCCACCATCGGCTCGATGAACATCGCCCGCAGCTGCGCCCTCACGCGCGCGAGCCCTCGCTTGCCGCGCAGCGCCGGCAGCGCCGCCTCGACATCGGCGTCGTCCCAGTCGATCGCGGCGCTCATCGGGACGTGCGTCGCACCAGCCGCCTCGACGATGTGCGCGAACTTCGACGCCGCGTACCACCACACCTCGTGGCCCCGCGCGACGAGCGCCTGCACCACCACTCGCATCGGCTGGACGTGCCCCGTCAGCGGAACCGTGGCAACGACCAGCCGCGCCAGAGCTAGTGACCTCCGGCCGCTTCGGCGCCCTGGGCAGCCTTCTTCGCGTCCTTCGCGGAGCGGAACTTCTTCAGCCCCTTGCCCATGATCTGCGTCGTGTAGAACTGCTCCGCGGGCACGCCCGAGGCCGCGAACGTCTTCAGCTGCTCGTCGATGATCTTGTGGAACGCCTCCTTCGGGATGCCGCCCCCGATGAACGTCCCGTTGATGAAGAACGCCGGCGTCCCGTTCACGCCGAACTTCTGCAGCTCCGCTTCATCGGTCTCGAGGAGCTGCGCGCACTCCTTACCGTCCATGTCGGCCTTGAGCTTCGTGACATCGAGACCGAGCGTGGTCGCGATCGCCATGACGTTCTCTTCGCCGAGCTTCGTCATGTCGTGCTGCTCGGCGTACGGCTTGTACGCCTGGTCCCAGAACGCGCGGTAGAAGTCGAGGAACCGGCCCTGCTTGCCCGCCGCACATCCGGCGAGGTGAGCTCGCTGGACCTGCTGCGGATGCACGACCATGTTCTTGAAGACGACGCGCACCTTCCCCTCGTAGTCCTTGCTGACTTCCTGGAGGACCGAACTGGCCCTCGCGCAGTGCGGTCAAGCAAAGTCCCAGGCCTCGACGATCGTGATCGGCGCGCCGATCGGGCCCTCGACCTGGCCGTTCGCGAGGTTCTGCTCGATGTTCACGGCAAACACGCCGTTCGGATCGGGCTCCTTGGCGGACGGGTCGTTCTGCTCGTACGCGGTCTCGAGGAACTGCAGCGCCTCGGGATCGATGCCCGCCAGCTTCTGCTCGAGACGGGCGAGGCGGGTCTCGACATCGCCTTGCGCCACGGAGGCGTGGCCCCGGTGGGCGACGGGGTCGAGCCTGGAGGGTTTTTCGCACGCGGCGACCGTGCCGAGCACGACCGCGAGACCAGCGGCACTGAGAGCGAGGCGGTTCATGGCCGCATCATGCCATGCTGCCCGGCCCATGCGCGCGCCCCTGGTGTCACTCGGATCGGTCCCGCTGTTCGCCTCGGTCGCGATGTCGACGGCGATCATCGCCGCCGCGTGCGCCGTCGTCGCGTGCGGCGACGACGGGGGTACGGCGATCACACGCGATGCGCCGCTCCTCGGGCCCGATGCCCCACCGACGACGTGCCTGCCCCTCCCCGCGACCGGTCAGTTCGTCGCGCGCGCTGGCAACCCGCGGCTGCTCGCGGGCCACCGGTTCGCCGACGGCAAGCTCGACACGGCCATCGCCGATCCGGACGTCCACTTCGATGCGCTGACGAGCCGCTACGAGGTCTACTACGGGTCGCCGCACGGCACGGCGTTCGGCGCCGCGGACGCCGTGCCGACCATCCGCCACGTCACGAGCGTGGACAAGCTCGTGTGGACCTACGTCGACGAGCCCGCGCTCGTGGCGAGCCCCGACACGGCGGCGTGGGATCACCTCATCACCGAGGCACCGACGGTGATCTTCAACCCGGACGCGCCCGCGGCCCGGCGCTACCTGATGCTATATGCGGGCGCCGCGCGGGCCTTCCCCTTCCCGGGGTACGCGATGCCGGACTCCGCGATCGGAGCGGCGGTCTCGCCCGACGGCGTCACGTTCACCCGCATCCCCGCCGCCGAATCTCCCCACGGCGCGGCGGGGCTCGTGCTCACGGGCGCGGACGCATTTCCCATCGCGACGGCCGCGGTCGTCGCGGATCCGGAGCTAGCGCTCGTCGATGGCACGTATCACCTCTACTACTCGAGCTTCGCGTGCGGCGGCCCGCAGTGCGGAACGCCGAGCGCGTCGGGAGTCGGCCACGCGACCTCGACCGATGGCATCCACTGGACCGTCGCCGAGGCGCCCGTGAAGAGCCTGCTGCGGACGCAGTCCGATCCGACGAGCGGCGGCGGGCAGCCGGCGGTCGTCTACGACGCGGCGCACTGTCGCTGGGAGCTGTGGTTGTCGGCGGATCGTGCGGGTGATCACGACAACCAGCCCGCGGTGTCGAGCAACTCGGCGGGCGTCTACAAGGCCGAGTCGACCGACGGCGTCGGGTGGAGCGTGGACTACACGCGAAATCGCGACTTTGCGTGGGCGGCCACGGCGCCGCGTGCGGGCGAGCACCTGGGAATGCGTACCGGAGCGGATGTCGCAGAGAATGGCACCGGTCGCTTACTGGTGTACGTGGGACTCGACGATCAGGACGTCCCGCCGGGGTTCTCGCTCCCAGATCGGACATCCGCGGGGTTCCGATCGGGTGTCATGACGCTCGACATCGCGACGCGGGACCTTCCCTGAGGTATGGTTCGCGCGCGAATGAGCGCGACCGTTGGAGCTGATGTCGAGGCCCTCTGCGCGAAGTGCGGTGACGTGTGGCACGTCGTGGTGGCGAAGGTAGGGGCGACGATCGCGAAGGTTCAGTGCAAACAATGCGGCGGGTACCACCGGTACAAGTCGCCCCATGGTGCTACTGCGGAGGCGAAGATGGCGTCGAACAAGCGACCACCCAAGGCAAAGGCGGAAGTTGTCGCCCGCGTCGAGAAATCAGCGGTCGAAGCCGACCTCTCGAAACCGGCTCGCACGTACAAGGCGAGCGAGGGGTACGAGGTCGGCGAGCGTGTCGATCACCCGACGTTCGGTCAGGGCATCATCGAGGTGTCCGAGCCCGGCAAGATCACCACGTTCTTCGCGACGGGCCGGCGCGTGCTCGTCCAGTCGAAGACCGCGGGCACGAACACCGGTGGCGGTGTCGGTGGACTCGAGCGGCCCAAGCCGTTCGATTACACGATCGTGACCGGCGGTAAGCCGATTCCCAACCAGTGACCACGATGGGCGGACCTCCGCCTCCGTCTCCTCGTCCGTCTCCTCGTCCGTCTCCTCGTCCGGCCGGGCGCCGGCTGGGATGGCTGGGTCCGGTCCTCGTGCTCGTCGGGGTCGCCGTCGCGGCGGTCGGGGTCTGGTACATGATTCACGCGCGTCCCGTCGCGGGCTCCGTGATCGACGAGGTCGACCTCGGCAGCGGGGCGTCGCTCGTGGTCCGCGCCGAGGCCAAGAGCGATCGGGCGTTCGTGGAGTTGCGCGAGGGCGACACGGTGCGCTGGCAGGCCCTCGTGCCGCCATATGGCGGACGGCGTGGCGCGACGGGGCTCGCGTGGAGCCCGACGAGTGTCACGGTGCGCGTGGTCCGCAACCACCGCGCCGAGATCTTCGCGCTCGCGATGCGAGATGGCAGCAAGCTGGGCGGCTTCACCCTGGCGCCGAATCACGGTCCGATCACGGCGCAGCCCGCGGGGCCCGTGTCCATCACCGATCACGCTCGCGACCGCTCGTACGAGCTCGTCGGCGGCGCCGACTGGCACCAGCTGGTCGCGATCGACCTGAAGACCGGCGAGGGCCTGTGGCGCCAGGAGCTGGGGCCGGCACCCGTCGAAGCGGGCGAGGTTCGCGGGGACGCCGTGTGGGTGCGGGCGGGCGGCGCCGAGCGCGCATTCGCCGCGCGAGACGGAACTCCGATGCCGACGAACCCCGGTGAGGCCCGCCCATGAGGGCCAGGGCCTGGAGATCGATGTAAGCTGACCGGTCCATGGCTGTCGAGCGCGCCGCGATGATCTCTCCTGATGTTTCCGGCGTTCACCGCATCGACCACCTGGCCGAGCCGTCCGACAAGGAACGCGACAAGCAGGCGGAGAAGGAGCGGATCGCGAAGGGCTACGACCAGCCCGGCCGCACGCCGCGCGCTCCCGCCATCGGCGACCAGGCACCGACGGACCTCGGCTCGCCGGAGCTGTATCTCAACCGCGAGCTGACGTACCTGAACTTCTGCTGGCGCGTGCTCCACGAGGCCGAGGACGAGCGGGTCCCGCTGCTCGAGCGGGTGAAGTTCCTGTCGATCGTGAGCTCGAACATCGACGAGTTCTTCCAGAAGCGGATCGGCGGCCTGAAGCAGCAGGTCGGCGCGCAGCTGCACGCCCTGACGCCGGATGGGCGGACGCCGCAGCAGCAGATCGCCGATTGCCTCGAGCTCATCAACGCGCTCGAGAAGCGGAAGACCAAGATCCTCGATCGCACGTTCGCGGAGCTGAAGAGCGTCGGCGTGTGGGTGGCGCCGGTCAAGGAGCTCGACGCGACCGACCAGGCGTGGGTCCGCGAGCAGTACCTGCGCACCATCTTTCCGCTGGTCACGCCGCAGGCGATGGATCCCGCGCACCCGTTCCCGTTCGTCTCGAACCTGTCCCTGAACCTGCTCGTCTCGCTGCGATACGAGAACGACGGCGACTCGCTGCTGGCGCGCGTCAAGGTCCCGCTCGGCGCGGGCACGACGCGGTTCGTCCGGGTCAACAACACGCGCACGTACGTCGATCTCGCCGACGTGATGGCGAACAACCTCGATCTCCTGTTCCCGGGGATGGAGGTCGAGGCGTGCTCGCTGTTCCGGGTCACGCGCAACGCGGTGACCGAGCGCGACGAGGAGGAGGCCGAAGATCTGCTCGAGCTGATCGAGATCGAGCTGCGCGATCGCAAGTTCGCGCCGGTCGTCCGGCTCCAGGTCGATCGCGCGATGCCGCCGGTGCTGCGCGGGCGGATCGCGGCCGAGCTCGGACTCGACGAGCAGAACGACGTGTTCGAGGCGGAGGGCATGCTCGGGCAACGCGACCTGATGGAGCTCGCGCTGCAGGACATGCCGGAGCTGCGCGATGCGCCACACGCGCCGGTGGAGCCGATCGATCTGCTGAACGACGGCAACATCTTTCACGCGATCCGCGACGTGAAGAGCGTGCTGGTGCACCACCCGTACGAGTCGTTCCAGCAGAGCGTGGAGCGGTTCCTGCGCGAGGCGTCGGACGATCCGAAGGTCCGCGCGGTGAAGATGACGCTGTACCGGACGTCGAAGGACTCCGAGGTGATCCGGCACCTGGTACGCGCGGCGAAGAACGGCAAGCAGGTGGCCGTGGTGCTGGAGCTCAAGGCGCGCTTCGACGAGGAGGCGAACATCAAGTGGGCGACCCGCATGGAGCGGGCCGGCATCCACGTGACCTACGGCGTGGTCGGGCTCAAGACGCATACGAAGGTCACGCTCGTGATCCGCAGCGACTTCGACGGGCTGCGCCGCTACGCGCACGTGGCGACGGGCAACTACCACGCGGGGACGGCGCGCATGTACACCGACCTCGGGATGTTCACGTGCGACGACGCGATCGGACGCGACCTCACCGAGCTCTTCAACTACCTGACGACCGGCTACAAGCCGCGCCGCAAGTACACGAAGCTGCTGGTCGCGCCCAAGCAGCTGAAGACCTCCCTGCTCGAGAAGATCGAGCGCGAGATCGCGATCCAGGCCGGCGGCGGGCGCGGTCACATCCAGTGGAAGCTGAACGCGCTCGAGGACGTGGACATCGTGCGGGCGCTGTACCGGGCCTCGCAGAAGCACGTGACGATCGATCTGATCGTGCGCGACTCGTGCCGCCTGCGGCCGGGGCTCGATGGAGTGTCGAGCACGATCACGGTGGTGAGCGTGATCGGCCGGTTCCTCGAGCACGAGCGCATCTACTACTTTCACAACGGTGGGAAGTCCGAGTACTACCTGGGCAGCGCCGATGCGATGCAGCGCAACCTCGAGAAGCGCGTCGAGCTCCTGGTGCCGATCGACGATGCCCGCCTGCAAGGCGAGCTGCGCGCGCTGCTCGACCTCCAGCTGGCGGACCAGCGCGGCGCGTGGGACATGCAGCCCGACGGCAGCTACACCCAGCGCACCGGCGCCGGCGCGAAGCACTCGCAGACCTTGCTGATCGAGCGCACCGACAAGCGCCTCAAGGACGCGACGCGACTCCGGCGCCGCAAGGTGCAGTCCACGACCTCGCGCCGGAAGCGCTAGTTACAGGCGCTCGAGGTACGCGGTCAGCGGGACCGAGAGCCCGACCGAGGCACCCCAGCGCACGGTGCCGTTGCGGCCGCCCTCCGGCGGATAGATCAGCAGCATCGCGGGCGAGACGTAGAGCTCGACGAGCTCGCCGATGTCGAGCGCGAACAGGATCGGATGCACCATCACCGCCTTCGACTCCTCCGAGTCGAGGACGGCCCGGTACAGCAGCCCCGATGCGGCGGTCGCGACCTTGAAGCTCAGCCGATCCTTCGAGAACGAGGGGCTCGCGTAGCCGACGCCGATCTGCTCGCTGATGAGCGGGACGTTGCGGTACTCGATGGCGGAATCGGCCGCGGGATCCGAGTACAGATCGCCAAACCCGACGGTGAGGTGCAGGTACCCGCGCCACTTGTGACGCTTGCGGAAGTCGTCGCCGTGCTGGGCGAGGCGCTGCGCGAACTTGCCGCCATCGATGTGGATCTCGTCCCCCGTGCGCTCGACCGACTCCTGGAGCGCGTGGATGAGCTTCGTGGTCCAGCAGTCGACGCTCGCCTCCTTCTTGCACGCGTTGCCCTTGCCCTGCAGCGCGGTGATCAGCGTGTCGAGGCGAACGCGGCCGATCACCGCGAACAGCAGCTCGAGGCTCATCGGCTCGTGCGTCTGGATGGAGTCGATCACGGGCTCGAGCACGTCGTAGAGCGGCGCGTCGAAGATGCCGGTGCGGTACGTGCCGAGGAGCCGGAGCGACGAGATCACGTCGCCCGCCTTCTGGGACAGCCCCGAGGAGCGAGCGACCCGCTTCATGAGGTCGAGGAACCCGATGAGCCGGACCGTCGCGGAGCGCGCGAACTGCACCTGCGCCTGGACCTCGCCGGGGAAGATCGAGTGGAGGCCCGTGTCGACCTCGGCGAGCGCGTGCTCGGCGACGAACATCACGTGCTCGAGATCGCCCGTCGCGTAGAGCGGGATGGTGCCGACGTCGAGCGACGCGGTCCCGTCCGCGTTCGGGAACCGCGCGAACACCGCGCGGATGTCGGCGATCGAGCTCTCGAGGCGGTCGATCGCGGGCAGGACGGTGCCGAGCGACTTCTCGAGCGCGGTGAGTCGCGTCGAGAAGTCGGCGACATCGCGCGCGCTCCACGTCTGGATGCCGGTGCTCGCGTCCTTGCGAAGGTTCGCCATGATGATCGACGGCACGTCGAGCTGACCCGCCGCACCCCCGGGGGCCGCAGGGCTCGCCGGCCGGGCCGTCGCTCCCGATGCGCTCCCACCGCCCGCGATCATGTCGCGGTCCGCGCGCTCGATCAGCCGGATCAGGCGGACCACGTGGTCGACGTTGTCGGCCCCGAGGCCGAGGCGGATCGCGGGCGACTCGATCGCGCGCTTGGCACTCGCCGCGCGCTCCTTCAGGTAGGGCAGCTCGGGACCGGTGTCCGCGTATGCACTCACGCGCGTGATCGCCCGCAGCGCCGTGAGGCTCTCGCCGAGGGACTCGAGCCGGCTGCGCGAGCCCGACACGAGCTGCTGCTGCCAGTTGTCGAGCGTGAGGCCCGGCGTGGAGCCGAGGTCCGCGATCGTGCTCGAGCGGCTCGAGGCCTCGATGAGGCGACGGAGGTCGTCGAAGCCACCGTCGCGGAGCGCCTTGGCGAGCCGCAGGCCATCGAGCACCTTGTCGACGCCAATGGCCTTCTCCGCGGTCGCGCGCTCGGCGAGCTGCGTGCACAGCGTGGCGCCCGGACCGCCCACCCACGGGCACGCGAGCGACTCGGTCGCGGTCGGACCCGTCGCGCCGAACAGCCGCGTCTGCCCGAGCCAGTAATAGGCGACATCGACGAGATAGCCGTGCATCACGGCGTCGAGCGGACCCGTGGCGCCGACGTGGAGCGGGCCCGCGGCGAGCTTCACGGTGGGTCCGATCACGGGCGCGGTGAACAGCGCCGTCCCGGTCGGGTACAGGCCATCGATGAGGTTCGAGGCGACGAATGCGCGCACGACGGTCATCCCGAGGTCCTGAAACTTCTCGCGGCGCAGCGTCGAGGGATCGGCGAGCAACCGGGCACCCTGATCGAGCAGATCGCGCAGGTAGCGATAGCGCGCCTTGCGCTCGGAGGTGAGGAGCTGGTTGACGACGAGCTTGATCGCCGCCTGGCGCGCGCGATCGAGCACGATGTCGACCACGAGGTCCGCGTCGAGGTGCCCGCGCTTGTAGCCGGTGGGCACCTGGGCCGCGACGTCGGCCACGGTGACCGCGCCCGGCGTCTTGACGACCTTGCCGGCGGCGTCCGGATCGACGAGGTCCATGTCCCCGCCGGCGGCGAGCTGGTACTCCGCCTCGTAGAACAGGTCGCTGTGGATCAGCGCCTGCGCGCACACCTCGGCCGGCAGGTCCGGGCTCGCGATGCAGAGCTGATCGAGCGCGATGCAGGCGCTCTTCTCGCCGGTGTCACAGCCGCGCCGCAGGTAGCTCGCGCCAGCGAGGAGATCGGTGGTCACGCCGTCCCCGGTCTCGAAGCGCACGGCGACGCGCTCGCACGTGCCGGGCTTGCCGCCCATGCAGCCCTGGCGCTCGCGGAATGCCTCCCGCAGCTTGCAGGCAGGCAGAGTCGGGTCGTCGCTGCACTGCTGGCAGCCGAGCGTCGGCGAGCTCAGCGTGCACGCGCGGTCGGCGAACGTGCGCGCCTTCGCGGGGTCGCGCAGCGTCTCGGGGCCCCGGGGGCCGCGCACGATCTCGGCGATGCGGCACGCGCCGTTGTCGCCGGCGGTGCAGCGCTGCTCCGCGATCGCGAGGGCGGCCGCGGGGTCCGCGATCACGCCGAGGCGCGCATCCCCGAGCGCGAGCTTGCTGGCGGCCGGCGTGCAGAGCTCGTGCGGCTCGACGCCCGTGCACGACGCCAGCAGCGCGTCGAAGGCGACCTTGGCCTTGACGGGATCGCGAAAGTTCTCGAACAGCGAACGGTACGCCGTCACGCCGCAGGCGAGGCGATTGCCGTCGGTGCACAGCTTGTCGAGGGTGGCGCGCACGGCCGTCGTGTCCGCGGCCGCGGTGCCGCCGAACTTCTGACACGCGACGACATTGCTGTCCTTGACGCAGCCCGCGACGAGGCCGGCGCTGGCACTCGCCTGGATCCGGGTTGCATCTCCCTCCGAACTGCCCCGGAACGCGAGGTCTCGCAAGGCGACGCACGCATCGGGCTGGCGTCCCTGCGTGCAGCCGCGCTCGGCGAGCTTGACCGGGTCGGTGGCATCCGTGAGTGGCGTCCCCGGGACAGCACGCTCGCGCGCGGCCCACGACGCCACGGCGCACCCGGCGAAGTCGGTCGCGGTGCAATGCGCGGTCGCGAGCCGCGCGGCGCGATCGAGCGCTTCCTGGCGCTCGTGCTCGTCGGCGTCGACCTCGAAGAGCCAACCCGTGGCGTGGAGGATGGACGCGGCCTTGCATGCGCCGTAGTCGCCACCCGGTCCACCGCGCGAGGGCGGCGGCGGCGGCGGCAGCGTGCCCGGCGCGGCGCGCCTCGGCAGCTTCGACGTCGGGCCGGTGGCAGGGGCGGTGACCTCGATGGACAGGCCGCATGCCGCCCGGTAGAGCCGGAGGGCGCGGGCGTGGTCCGGCACGGTGCCGCCACGCCCGGCGGCGAGGCCGTCCGCCGCCTGCGTGCACACGCCCGGGTCACCTTCGCCGTCGTTGCAGCTCGCGATGCAGGACGCGAGGTCGGTGCACCGGCTGGCGGGCGCAGCGGGTTGCGCTCGCCCCATGCGCGCCGGCATCAGCACCATCGCCGCCACCACCATCATCGCCATCGCCACCGCCGCTGCGCGTCCCCCTCGATCGCCCCAGGTCGTCATGGATGGCGCGCATCCTGTCACACCGATCCAGGCGGATCACCGCACCCGGCGGCCAGGAGTGCGATGCTACCGCCCGTGAAAGCCGTCCTCGCGATCGCCGTGGTTGTCCTGTCACTCACCGGTCCGCGCGCGTACGCGAACGGCGAGCCCGTCAACGGATTTCCAAACTGGGGAGAGCGCGTGCTGCACGAGTGGACCAACCGGGCGCGCTGCGATCCGCAGGTCGAGATGCAGGCCTGTGGACCCGCGTGTGGTGAGGGCGCCTGCTACGTGCCGCAGCCTCCGCTCCCCTGGGCAGAGACCCTGAATCGCTCCGCGCGCTTTCACTCCGACGAGATGAGCGCTCAGGGCTACTTCGCCCACGACTCTGCTTGCACGCTGGTCTCCAACATCGACGCGCTGTACCCGGGCGCGTGCACGGGCGCCGCCTCGTGCGCGTGTGTCGGCGGCATGAAGGCGTGCAGCCCGACCTGCACGGCCTGGAGCGAGCGGTTGTCGCTGTTCGGCGCATCCGCGCGGGGCGAGATCATCGCCTCGGGGACCGACCCGAATGGCGCGTTCTATCAGTGGCTGTACGAGTCATTCAGCCCGACGACCTGCGGCTATGCGCAGGGCCCGCCGACGAACGGTCACCGCTACAACATCCTGATGTCGGGGCCCGCCGTCGGGTACGGAATCGGCGCGGGACCGTCGGTGGGTGATTTCGGCGCCAGCGGCACCGTCGGGAAGCTCGCCAGTGGATCGCACTATCCCCGGGCGGCGGCGACCGTGGACGCATGGACGAACTGGAATGACACCGCGGGGCCGAGGTCGGCGCTGATCAACGTCGATGGCACGTGCACCCCGATGATGCTCGCGCGCGGGTCGGTCACCAATGGCGCCTACCATGCGGCCCTCACCGGCGTCGGGACGGGGTGCCACCGCTACTTCTTCCTGTTTCACGACGCGAGCGACGCCATCGTCACGTACCCGACGACCGGCTCGCTCGGCATCGGTGCCGAGGGGTCCTGCGCCGACTGGGACAGCACGCGTCCCTCGACGGGCGCGGGCTGCGCGTGCACGCCGCAGTGTGGTGGCAAGCAGTGCGGCGACGACGGCTGTGGTGGCTCGTGCGGGAGCTGTACGGGTGGCGAGTCGTGCGAGAGCGACGTCTGCGTCGCGGCGAGCCCCGACGCCGGCATCCCCGGCCCCGGCGACAACGGCGACGCGGGCACCGGTGGGAACGGCGGGACGGGTGGGAACGGCGGCTGCGGCTGCGAGACCACGGGGTCCGGCGGTGGGCTCGCGGTGGTGCTGGGGCTCGGCGTGCTGGGCATCGTGCTGCGACGGCCCCGCCGCCAGTAAACCGACACGTCCGATCCGAGCCCTCGTAGATGTGCCCGTCCACCCGGGTAGCTGCACCTTCGGCGGG
>JAYSYE010000029.1:0-7708 GCA_043716635.1 Deltaproteobacteria bacterium
CCAGCGACCTCGGCCGCGCGAGCAGGGCCGGTGTAGATTCCCCCCGTGTGGACGAGCTACTCGGCGCGGCACGCGGCGCAGCTCATCGGCTTGCCCGAGTCGGCCGTCCGGAGCTGCATCCGCGACGGGCTCGTCGGCACGCCAGGTGCCGTGCCCGCCCAGCTCTCGTTTCGCGACCTCTCCGCGCTGCGAACCGTGAAGGCACTCGTCGATGCCGGCGTGCCCCTGCCTCGCGTGCGTCGCGAGCTCGCACAGCTCCAGGCGCAGCTGCCGGCTGGGGTCTCGATCGCCGAGCTCACGGTCGAGGCGCGCGGCGGTCACCTCGCGATCGCGGGAACATCCGCGTCGACCGCGGAGTCCGCGAGCGCGAGCGCGACCGCGGTCGTGGCGGAGGTGATCGCGAGCGGTCAGCTGGCGCTCCCATTCGACCTGACGCCCGTCGCCCCGCTTCCAGCGCCGCCGCGCACGGAGCCCACCGACCTCGCGCGCGGCCAGGTGCACGAGCTGCCACGCATGCACGCGGCGCCGATCCCGGTGGCCGCGCTGCCCGCGACGTCGGAGCAGTGGATGCAGCGTGCGGCCCAGCTCGAGGAGCGGGACCCGGCCGCTGCGATCGACGCGTACCGTCGGTCGCTCCGGCTGCGCCCCGAGTGTAGCGAGGCCTGGATCAACCTCGGCCGCCTGTTCGCGGAGACCGACGATCCGCCGGCCGCGCAGGATTGCTTCCGCAGCGCGCTCGACCTCGATCCCGCGGATGCCACGCCGTATTACAACCTCGGCGTCCTCGCTCAGGACGCGGGCAAGGAGTCCGACGCGATCGCGCTCTACCGCCGCGCCCTCGAGCTCGACGGCAAGCTCGCCGAGGCGCACTACAACCTCGCGACGCTGTTCGACCAGTCGGGCGACTCGCGCTCCGCGATCCGCCACATCAACGAGTACCGGAAGCTGACCCGTTAGGCCCGCGAGCCCGAGCGAGCCCGAGCGAGCCTACGAGAAGCCGAGCAGGCGACCGCCCTGGTAGACCAGGAAGCTCACGACCCACGCGAGCGTCGTCATGTACGTGAACATGAACGCGGGCCACGTCCACGACCCCGACTCGCGGCGCACGACCGCGACGGTGCTCATGCACTGACACGCGAGGGCGAAGAAGATCATCAGCGAGAGCCCGACCAGCGGCGTGTACGCGCGTGACCCATCGGGGCGCTTCTCCGCGCGCAGCGCTTCGCGCAGAGGCGTCGAGGTCTCGTCGGCGTCGCCCACGCTGTAGACGATGCCGAGCGTCGACACGAACACCTCGCGGGCGGCGAACGCGCCGATGATCCCGACCCCGATCTTCCAGTCGAAGCCGAGCGGTCGCAGCACCGGCTCGATCGCGTGGCCGAGGCGGCCGCCGTAGCTGTGCGCGAGCAGCTCGCCGCGCTGGTGGTTCTCGAGCGCGGCGGCCGCCTCCGGCGTCGGCGCGTGTGCGATCAGTGCCGCGTAGTCCGGGGATCCGGCGGGGAGGTGGCGCGGGAACGCGAGCAGCGCCCACAGCGCGATCGAGCAGCCGAGAATCACCGTCCCCGCCTCGCGGAGGAACATCGACGACTTGCCCCACATCATGCGCAGCACGTCGCGGCCGCGCGGAAACCGATACGGCGGCAGCTCGATGAGGAACGGTAATCGCTTCGCCTTGAGCTGACGCACCGTCTTCGACATCACCCACGCAGCGACGAGCGCGGTCGTGACGGAGAACAGGTACATGCCGACCATGAGCAGCCCGCCGACCACCGGCGAGCCCGCGATGAGCGTGCCGATGATGAGGGTATAGATGGGCAGCCGCGCGGAGCAGGTCATGAGCGGCACGACCATCATCGTCAGGATGCGGTCGCGTCGCCGCTCCATCGTGCGCGTGGCCATCACGGCGGGGATCGCGCACGCGAAGCCCGACAGCATCGGCACGAACGCGCGGCCGTGCAGGTTCATGAGCCGCATGATGCGGTCCATCAGGTACGCGACGCGGGCGAGGTAACCGCAGTCCTCGAGGAAGCCGAGAAACAGGAACAGCAGCAAGATCTGCGGGAGAAACACGAGCACCGCCCCGACGCCGCCGATCACGCCATCGACGAGGAAATCGGTGAGCACACCCGCGCCGAGGAGCGTGCGGACGTGCGAGCCGAGCGACTTGAAGACGTGATCGACCGCGTCGATGAGCGGGCTCGACCACGCGAACAACGACATGAACATGATGCCCATGACGGCGAGGAACACCGCGAATCCGGCGACGCGATGGAGGAGGATCCGGTCGATGCGCTCGGTGCGACTGCGATCCGCCTTGCGCGTGATCAGCGGCGGAATCGTGCGGTCGAGCCACGCCCAGCGCGCGAGGATCGGGCCATCGACCTCGCGGTCGGCGTCGCTTGCCGCCGCCGCCGCCGCGATGCCCGCGTCGCCGAGCTGGGTCGCGGCCGCGCGCAGGGCCGCGGGGACGTCGAGCTCGTCGTCGTCGGGGGTGTTCGTCCGCGGCTCGATGCACGTCACCGCCCACAGGGCGAGCGCGTCGTCGCCGGCGGGCAGCGCGCTGCCGTAGCGGTGATCGGTGGTCCACGCCGGCGGCAGCGCGGGTCGCGCGCGGTCGATGCGCGCGCGCATCTCGGGGGTCGCTTCCCAGCGCCACTTCGCGGTGCGCGGGATGACGAGGGTGCGACCGATGGCCGCGATCAGCTGCGGTAGCCCGGCGCGGGTGCGTGCCGTGACGGGGATGACCTCGCAACCGAGCAGCGCCCCGAGGGCGGCTGCATCGGGGGTCGCGGCCTTGGCCTCGTCGACCATCGTCATCGCGACGACGACCCGCGCCCCGAGCTCCTGGCACTGGAGCAAGAGGTAGCTGGAACGCGCGACCTGCGAAGCATCGACGCACACGATCGCGACGTCGGGCACCGGCGCTCCGGCGAGGCCGGCGATCGCGTCGAAGGCGATCCGCTCCTCCGCGCTGCGCGCGTTCAGGCTGTAGGTGCCGGGGAGGTCGTGCAGGTCCGCGAAGCGGGCGCCGTCCCCGCGCCGACCGGCGTCGAGCGGGAGCGTGCCCGTGCGCGCCTCCACGGTGATGCCCGGATAGTTGGACACCTTCGCGGAGAGGCCAGTGAGGGCGTTGAACAGCGTGGTCTTGCCGACGTTCGGGTTGCCGACGAGGACGAGCTGCGGACGCGGCGGCCCCTTGGTCGACGTCACGCCGCGGCCCCTGGCCCGGTGATCGCGATCTCGGCGGCCTCGGCGCGGCGCAGCGACCACTGGCCGCCGCGGATCTCGATCTGCAACGGATCCCCGAGCGGGGCGATCGTCACGACGCGTACGGTGGCACCGGGCACGAGCCCCATCTCGAGGAGGCGCCGCCGGAACGCACGGGATCCCGCGACCTCGCGCACGACCGCCGTCTTGCCCAGGGCGACGTCGGCGAGGCTGGACACCTCACACGGTTACCATTCTTGAAAATGGTTTTCAATGTCGGCTTCGCACCGGGACCGCCTGCGGGCTCGCCCGCCACTCGCCGCACTCGCCGCGCTCGGGCGCGATGCTAGGCTTGGAGCTGGATGGAGAGCTCCCAGACCCTGCTGCTCAATCAGGGATTCGAGCCGATCAAGGTCATCTCCTGGCAGCGGGCGATCACGCTGCTGTTCCTCGGCAAGGTCGAGGTGCTCCAGGAGTACGATCACGGGATCCGCTCGGTCAGCCTCGTCGTGAAGATCCCGGCGGTGGTCCGCCTGCTGCGTTCGTTCCGGCGTCACGCGCGGCCCGTGAAGTTCTCGCGGGTGAACATCTACGCCCGCGATCACTACAAGTGTCAGTACTGCGGCAAGAAGGCGTCGATCTCCGACCTGACCTACGACCACGTCGTCCCGCGCTCGCGCGGGGGCGCGACGGACTGGGCGAACATCGTCACCTGCTGCTACGTCTGCAACCGCAAGAAGGGGGGCCGCACGCCGCGCGAGGCGGGCATGGCGCTCCTGGCGGCCCCGTCTCAGCCCAACTGGGTCCCCGCGATCGCGATCCGCGTATCGCTGCGCTCGGTCCCCGATGCATGGCGGGACTATCTGTACTGGACCGGTGACCTGAGCCTGGGCGAAGAGAACAAGACCTGACGCGACGACGCGCCGCAGCCCGCCGGGGTGCGCGCGCAACCGGCCCTCCATGCCATAACCCGGCATGACCGACCGCGAGACGATCCACACCGCCGCCCGCGCGCTCGTCGATGCCGCCGTCACCGCGACCCGCACGTTGACCCGCGACGGCGAGGCGATCGACGAGCACCAGGTCGTGGTCGAGCGCATCGCGTACCTCGCGACGCAGGCGCGGACCCTCGCCGAGCTCGCGCGGGTGCCGGCGTCGCTCGCACCCGCGGCCGACGTGGCGGCGGCCGAGATCGCGGCCGACCTCGCGCACCGCCTCGGACCCATCGCGCCCACGCTCGGGATGCCGCTACCGATCTACGCGGCCGAGGTCGCCGCCGCGATCGCCCGCGGCGTGGCGCCGGCTGCCGTCGAGGCGCTCGGGGTCACCGCGATCGCCGACGGTGGGCCGCCGCTGTGGCCCCACGACGAGCTCCTCGGGGAGGTCCGCAGCACGACGCGCGCGTTCGCCGATCGAGAGGTCGCGCCGCACGCCGAGCACATCCATCGTCACGACGAGCTCGTGCCCGAGCGCTTCATCACGGAGATGGCGAAGCAGGGCTACTTCGGGCTGTCGATCCCCGAGGCGTACGGGGGCCACGAGCTCGGGAACCTCGCGATGATCCTCACGACCGAGGAGCTGTCTCGCGCATCGCTCGCGGCCGCCGGATCGCTCATCACGCGTCCCGAGATCCTGGCCAAGGCGCTCCTCGCGGGTGGCACCGACGCCCAGCGCACGCACTGGCTGCCGCGCCTCGCCTCGGGCGAGACCATGGCCGCGATCTCCGTCACCGAGCCGAACGTCGGCTCCGATGTCGCGGCGGTCGCCTGCCGGGCCGAGCGCGACACCGACGGCGACGGGTGGTCGATCACCGGGGCCAAGGCGTGGTGCACGTTCGCGGGGCGCGCCGACGTGATCGCGCTCCTCGCGCGCACCGGCGCCGCGAGCGATGGGGCGCGCGGACTGACGCTGTTCGTCGTCGAGAAGCCGCGCTTCGACGGGCACGAGTTCACCGCGACCCAGCCGGGCGGTGGCACGCTCGCGGGGAAGGCCGACCGCACGCCGGGCTACCGCGGGATGCACTCCTTCACGCTCGCCTTCGACCGCTGGCGCGTCCCCGCAAGCGCCCTCGTCGGCGGCGAGGCCGGGCTCGGCCGCGGCTTCGTGCTCCAGATGGCGGGCTTCATCGCGGGTCGGCTCCAGACGGGCGGGCGCGCGTGCGGCGTCACACTCGCCGCCATCGAGCACACCGCGAGGTACGTCGCGGACCGGCGCCAGTTCGGCCATCCGATCGGAGACTTCGGCCTCACGCGCTACCACATGGGCCGCATGGTCAGCCGGCTCGTCGCGGCGCGCGCGATCACCTACGCGGCGGCCTCGGCGATGGACGCGGGCGAGGTGCCGGGGGCGCCGACGATGGCAGCCCACGAGTCGGCGGCCACGCTCGCCGCGATGTCGAAGCTGTTCGCGTGCGACATCGCGGTCGAGGTCACCCAGCTGGGCCAGCTGCTCCATGGCGGATGGGGCTACGCGGAGGAGTATCCGATCTCGCGGTGCGTGGCAGATGCGCAAGTGCTTCCGATCTTCGAGGGCGTCAAACCCATCCTCGCGCTCAAGGTGATCGGTCGCGCTGTGCTGGGCCGCACGCGTTAGGCTCGATCCCCGCGTGACACGGCGAGCGCCTCGTTCCCAACGGATTTTTATTCCCGTACACTGAATGGAATGACCAAGTACTTCGCGTGGCTAGGGGTCGCCATGCTCGCGGCGATGGTTGCCGCGTCCCCTGCACGTGCGGTTCCCGGCGAGCCGCTGAAGCCGTACGTGGTCCTCGTACTCGACACGTCCGGCTCCATGAACGAGGTCACCGGGTCCGGACCCTCGAGCTGCGGCGGCGCGGACTCGAAGCTGAATCACGCGAAGTGCGCGATCAACAACATCGTCAACTCCTACGGCGACATCGTGTTCGGGCTCGGCCGCTTCCGGATGGTCGATGGCGGCACCCCTCCCAACTGCACGCTGAGCGGCGCCGGCGCCGCTGGCTCCGCGACGTGCAACACGTCCACGGACATGTTCGAGCTACTCGCTGCGCTCGTCGACGGGACCAATGGTCTCTCCGCCGTCTGGACCGACCGGACCCTCAACACCTGCACCGACGTGGGCACGGATCCGGAGATCTTCGGCGTGGCCGGCAACACGCCGCTGGAAGGTACGCTGCGCGGCTCGAAGTCCTACTGGCAGGGGCTCCAGGGTGCGACGCAGACGATCTGGGCTCCGGGCCGCCTGGGCTTCGATCCGATCCGCACCGACCCGCGCAAGCTGAACTTCCTCCCCAAGCCGAGCAAGCCCGCGACGTGCAACGCGAACGCGGCGACCTGTGACAACTCGGTCGGCTGCACCAGCGCCACGAACTGCTGCTGCCTCCAGCAGTGTCGGCCCTACATCGTGATCCTGCTGACGGACGGGGCCGAGACCTGCTCCGGGACGCCCGCCAACGGCGCGGCCGCGCTGCTCGCGACCGATGTCGACAATCGTCGCTACCGCGTCGAGACCAAGCCGATCGGCTTCGGGATCCCCGTGGGCGACGCGCAGATCGAGTCGATCGCGCACGCCGGCGGGGCCGGAGACGCACCCGGTGTGAACGAGGGCTACTACGCCTCGGACGAGGCGGGCGTGCAGCTCGCCATCTCGCAGATTCTCGCCGGTGCGGTTCGCACCGAGCTCTGCAACAACCTCGACGACGATTGCGACAGCCTCATCGACGAAGACTTCCCGAACAAGGGCATGGCCTGCGACAACGGCCGGCTCGGCGTCTGCCGCACCACCGGGACGCTCGGCTGCACGGCGGACTTCTCCGGCGTCGCCTGCAACGCGGCGCCGGGACCGGCCGCTGGCACCGAGGTCTGCAACAACCTCGACGACGATTGCGATGGCAGGACCGACGAGGGCCTCACCGGGTGCACGTGCGCGCCGCAGGGCGAGCTGTGCAACAACCTCGACGACGACTGCGACGGCGTGGTCGACAACGGCCTCACGCGGGCGTGTGGCAGTGGCACGTGTACGGGCACCGAGACGTGCAGTGCGGGCGTCTACGGTGGCTGCACGGCGCAGCCGTCCACGGCGGAGACGTGTAACGGCCTCGATGACAACTGTGATGGCGTGGTCGACGGGATCACGCAGGCGTGCTCGAACCTCGTCTCGCCGGGCGGCCCGCCGACCGGCAACCCCGCGGGTGTCCCCGGCTCGGGCTGTGCGCTCGAGGGCTCGTCGATCTGCATCTGCCATCCGGGACAGAAGGTGTGCCCGGCGGGCGGAGGCGGCACGTTCGGCGCATGTCTCGGCGAGCAGGGTCCGCTGACGGAGGTGTGCAATGGCCTCGACGACGACTGCGACGGCATGGTCGACGAGTCCACGGGCGGCGCCAACTGCTCGAGCAGCTGCGGCGTCGGGACCACGCAGTGCGTGAACGGGGTGCTGACGTGCAACGCAGTCGCCGCCACCACCGACAACACGTGCAACGGCATCGATGATGACTGCGACGGCCTGGTCGACGAGGACTACATGT
>JAYSYE010000281.1:0-1676 GCA_043716635.1 Deltaproteobacteria bacterium
GGTTCGCCTTCACCTTCGCCGCCTTCACGCGCGCCGCGAGCGTGTCACGCGCGAGCTCGAGGTCGGCGAGCGGCGCGTACTGCCAGCGATGCGCCGCGATGAACGCGCGCGTGCCCGCGTCGTCCGCCTCGATGCGGTCGACGAGGGCGGGATCGATCATCGCGATCTGCGCCGCGACCCGCGCGACGACCACGGCGCGGGTGGCGGGATCGGGGGCCACGACGAGCACGAGGTTCGTGTCCTTCGCGGGCATCCGCGCGACGAGCGCCGCCGCATCGCGCACCGACGGGGCGTCGCTCGGTAGCAGGTATGCGAGGTCCGCGCGGAGCGGCAGATGCCACACCATCAGCGCCGCGGAGACGGCCACGAGGACCGCGCCGAGGGCCATCACCCGGCCAGAGTGCCGCACGAGCCAGTCCACGTACCGCGAAGCCATCGAGCGCATGCGGCAGGTCAAGGCAACCCCCATGCCGCGCGGCGTCGCGGTCACACCGGCCTGGAAGTACACGCGGCGGCCGGTCTGGACGTGCGTGCGGTAGGCCTCGCGCGACCCGCCACCGGGTGGCTGGCGAATCGCTGACACCTCGTTCCACCGCCCTGGTAGCGTCCGACCGCCATGGCGCGCCCGCCGACCCCGCTCGACTGGAAGCCGGCGCTGGCGCACCTCGCAGGCGTCGATCCCCGACTCGCGCCGCTGATGGAGCGCCACGGCGCGCCGACGCTCACGCCTTCGAGGAACCACATCCAGTCGCTCGCGCGCGCGATCGCGGGGCAGCAGCTCTCCGTCGCGGCGGCGGCGACGATCTGGGGCCGCGTGCTCGATCTCTACCCGAAGCGCAAGTTCCCCACGGCGCTGGCCCTGCTCGCCACCCCCGACGAGTCGCTGCGCGGCGCCGGGCTGTCGGGCGCGAAGACCGCCGCCCTGAAGGACCTCGCGCGCCACGTGATCGAGAAGCGCGTGCGGCCCGCACACCTGCGCATGGCGACCGAGGAGCAGGTCGCGGCGATGCTGCTGCCCGTGCGGGGGATCGGGCCGTGGTCGGTCGACATGTTCATGATGTTCGCGCTCGTGCGTCCCGACATCCTGCCCGTCGGCGACCTCGGCGTGCGCAAGGGTATGCAGCTGCACTTCCGGCTGCGCACGCTCCCCGATGCCGCGCGCATGCAGAAGCTCGCCGCGCCGTGGCGGCCGTTTCGCTCGATCGGGTCCTGGTACATGTGGAGGCTACTCGAACCGTGATCACCCGCGCACTCGTGCTCTCGATGGTGACTGGCGCCGGGGTCCTCGCGACCGCGTGCACCGCGTGCAGTGATGGTGGCAGCACCGATGGTGCAACCCCCGCCGCGCAGTCCGTGTACTTCGATCTCGAGGCGACCTACACCTCGGCCGTCGGCGACCGGCCCGGCGCGTTCTGGAACCTGCCGTTCCCGTCGGATCTCCGCCTGGCGGCGACCGGCGAGCCCGACCTGTCGAAGTTCCCGAACCCGCGAGAGGTGGCGCTGCTCGACAGCTTCCTCGAGTCGATCCGCGCGCGCCGTGGCTTCCCCGTCATGCCGGCGGCGTACTTCCGCTTCACCGACGCGTTTCCCGAGCACGATGTCGCGGCCGTGATCCCGGCGGCGGCCACGTCACCGGTGCTGCTGCTCGACGTGGATCCAGAGTCGCCGGAGCGGGG
>JAYSYE010000282.1:0-1674 GCA_043716635.1 Deltaproteobacteria bacterium
CGCGTGGTGGTGGTCTTGCCGTTCGTGCCCGTGATGGCCGCGATCGGGATGCGGGACGGCGTGCCCGGCGGGAACAGCATGTCGAGCACGGGCCCGCCCACGTCGCGCGGCTTGCCCTCCGTCGGCGCCACGTGCATGCGGAAGCCCGGCGCCGCGTTCACCTCGCAGATGCCGCCGCCGACCTCGCGATACGAGCGGCTGATGTCGACGGTGATGAAGTCGATCCCCGCGCAGTCGAGGCCGATCGCGCGGGCCGCGCGACACGCCATCTCGCGGTTATCGGGGTGCACCACGTCGGTGAGATCGATCGCGGTGCCGCCGGTGGAGAGGTTGCCCGTCGACCGGAGGAAGAACTGCTCGCCCGCGGGCAGCACCGTGCCGAGGTTCACGCCGTGCTGCGCCATCAGCCGCTCGGCCTGGTGATCGATCTCGAGGCGCGTCAGGACCTTCTCGTGGCCGATGCCGCGGCGCGGGTCCTGGTTGATGATGTCCACGAGCTCGCCGATGGTGTGCGTGCCGTCGCCGATCACGTGGCCGGGCACGCGCTTCGCGACGGCGATGAGATTGCCGCCGACCACGAGCATGCGGTGATCGTAGCCGGCGAGGTACGTCTCGATCACGATCGAGCGGGCGTGCTCGCGCGCCTTCTCGAACGCGACGCGGACCTCGTCGTCCGTCTTCAGATCGATGGAGACGCCGCGACCGTGGTTCGCATCGAGCGGCTTCACGACCACGGGGTGGCCGAGCCGCCGGGCGGCCCGCACGGCCTCGTCGGCCGAGCGCGCGATGCGCTGCTGGGGGACGGGCAGGCCGAGATCGCCGAGGATGCGATTGGTCTCCTCCTTGTCGGACGCGATGGCGACGGCGATGTGATGGGTCTCGCTCGTGATCGTCGCCTGGATGCGCTTCTGGTACTTGCCGTGCCCGAACTGCACGAGCGAATAGTCGTTGAGCCGCAGCCACGGGATGTCGCGTGCCTCGGCGGCCCGGACGAGGGAGCTCGTCGAGGGGCCGAGCTGCCGGCGCTGCGCGAGCGTGATCAGCTCCTCCAGCTCGGCCCTGAACACGAACGGCGAGTCACCCGCTGAGGGCGCGACCGCGGTCTGGAGCGCCGCCGGGAGCAGTGACTCGATGAGCCGCCCCGCGAGCTCGCCGGCGGCCTCGCCGACGCGCTCCTCCTCGTACTGGTAGATCACGTGGTACTGGCCGTCGACGCCGGCCGAGCGCGTCTTGCCGAAGCTGACCTTGGCGCCCGCGAGCTGCTCCAGCTCGATCGCGACGTGCTCGAGCACGTGACCCATCCACGTGCCCTCGCCCTCGGTGAGGCGGCGCACGAACCCGCCCGGCACGCCGAACGAGCAGGTGTGCTGGTCGAGCGACGGGAGCGCGGCGAGCAAGCGATCGTTGAAGCCAACCAGCTTCGCGGTCGGCCACTGCTCGAGCGCACCGAGATCCACCGTCCACCGCATGACGGGGAACAGCGCGTACTGGTTGGGGCCGCGGTAGACGCGTCGCTCGAGGACCTTCATGTGAGCTCTGGATTCGCTTTCGGTGCGGGCGGTCGGGCGACGCGGGTGCGGAGGTCGTACGTGGAGCCGTGCGTGAGGATGTGCAGCTGGACCCCGATCATGCAGATCGGGTCGCTCTCGCCGGCCTCGGCCATCGAGGAGTGCG
>JAYSYE010000283.1:0-16086 GCA_043716635.1 Deltaproteobacteria bacterium
CGATCCACATGGTCTCGCCCTCGAGGACCCACTCGACGTCGAGCGGGGCGCCCGCGGGGAACAGGGGGATGAACTTGCGGACCTGGGTGACGAGGTTCTTGGCGCGCTCCTCGGTGAGGAGGATGTCGGAGGTCGGGACGGCGACCTCCTTCATGCCGCCCTTGTCGTCGAAGACGAGCATGGTGCTCTCGTCGGACCGGCTGATGATCTTGGTGCCGTCGTTCGTGGCGTCGAAGATGATCTGCTCGGGCACCTTCTGGCCCTCCACCACGCGCATCCCGAGGCCCCACTTCGCGTTGATCGTGTAGCTGCGATCGTCGGAGCGGTCCCACAGGTTCTTCGTCACGAGCACACCGGCCGCCGTGGCGTTCACGCCGATCTGGACGAGCACGGCCGCGAACACCTGGTCGTGCGGGATCCCGAAGGCCGCACGCTCGTCCACGGCGCGCAGGTTCCACAGCGACGCCCACACCGTCTTCAGCGCCTCGCCGAGCGCGGCGCGCCCCTTCACGTTCGGCACGGTGTCGTACAGCCCGGCGCCGTTGAAGCCGGGCAGATCCTCCGCGTTCGTCGAGCTGCGCACGAACACGCCCTTGCCGCCGAGCCGGACGCGGACGCGCTTGTAGATCGCGTCGAGCACCACGGGATCGATCGGCGCCGCGACGATCGCCGCGCGCAGCCCCTCGAGCGCCGTCTTGCGCCAGGTCGCGTCGGTCTTGAACCGCGCATCGCCGAGCACCGCCGCGACCTTCGCGTCGAGGCCGTTCGCGCGCATGTGATGCACGTAGTAGTAGAACGGCACGCCGAACCCCGCGGGCACGCGCACGCCGTCGATGTTCGCCGTCACGATCTCGCCGAGATTCGAGGCCTTCGTGCCGAACTTCACGACGTCCTTGGCGCGCATGCGCGTCAGGCTGGTGAAGCGGCTCGTCTCGAGATCGGCCGGCGGCACCGTCACGGTCGTGCTCGCCGCGAGCTTCCCCGCGAGCTCCTTCGCCTCGGCGGCCGTCGCCTCGCGCAGCGTCATGCCGGTCTCCGTGACCTCGTAGTAGACGACCTTGCCGTCGAGCGCGGAGTACTGCTCGCGCGCCGCCTTGTCGCCGGCATTCGGGATCTTCCACGCGTTCGCGCGCAGGTTCACGTGCGACAGCGGCGTCGAGAACTGCGTCGCGAGGATGCCCGCGACCGGCGTGATGTCCGGGTAGCTCTCCTGCAGCAGCACGATCTCCGAGCGCGCGAAGGTCAGCGACTCGTACGGCGTGCCGATTGGCACGATGCGAAGCGTGCCGACCGCGCGCCCGACGTGGAACGCCTGGTATGGCGACGCCTTGTACAGCTCGTCGTTCGAGATCGTGGGGATGCCGCGGCGCTTCACCTCGGCCGCCACCTTTTGCTGGGCCGGCGAGTCAGGTCGGTACGCGAGGCCCTTCTTGAAGAAGGTCTCGTCGAGCCGCTTGCGCGAGCGAAGGATATCCGTCGCGCCGATCTTGTCGCCCTCCCAGAACCCCATCGTCCACTTGTCGACCTTCAGGTGGTGCGTCAGGTAGCCAAGGATGAACCGCGGCTTCACGAGCTCGTAGTTCTCGTTGTAGGCCTTCACGTTCTCGTAGTTCCACGCCTGCTTCAGCAGGTCGCGAATCACGAAGTCCGCGTGAATGTTGTAGAGGTTCACGTCGATGAAGTAGATGTCGTTCGACTTCACGTCGATGATGAACTTGCCGAGCTCGTCGGACGCGACGGTCTTCGAGTAGCGATGCCACGTCTCGAGATCCGGGATCGTCTTCACCCACGACCGCTGCTCGTGACCCGCGTGCGCCACGCCCGACGAGACCCAGACCCAGACCAAGACCAGCAGCACGAACAACTGGATGCGTCGCATCCCTCGAGTGTAGCGCTAGGCCGGATGATTCATCGGGGCGCCGAGCGAGACCAAGCGATCCGAGGCAACTCGAGGCGCACGCCCGGAAGCGCAGCGAGAGCGCGTCCTTGCTGGACGCGCCGAGCGAGAACTGGCCGTACGCCTCGAGTTGCCCGGAGCGCGACGGTCGCAGCCGGCGAACTGGTGAATCATCCGGGCTAAGGGAGGGTCAGATTCGGGATCCGACCGTGCGCGTGGTCGCCATCGCCGTTCGGGATGTAGGCCTCCTGGGAGGTGGTATTTGCGCCCCGGAATCGCAAGATCAGCTGGTCCCCGCTCACGAAGCCATCGATCGCGGTCGCCACGATGTCGAGATCACACGGCTGCGCATCGAACCCACCCGCGGGCAGCGGCTCGAAGTGCTGCATCACCTCGCCGATGACGGACTCGGTCGTCGCCTGCTTCCACACGAGCTGGAACGTGACGTCGACCGCGCGAAGGATCACGCCGTCGCACACGAGGTGATAGCTACCGGCGGCCACGCCGGTGCGCAGCCCGAACTCCGCATCGAGGACCCCGCCGGGGCCCACTCCAGGTGCTCAAAATGGGGCGGGTTCGGCGTCGACCAGCTGCACGTCGAGCTCGCTGTTCTGCGGTGCCAGCCACAGCGTGGCCGGGTTCGTCTTCGGACCCGGGTCGCTCGGACACCCCGCCAGCATCGCGACGCCAGCGAGCGTCAGCGGCGTCATGCCCAGGATCGAGATCATTGCGGTGCGTGGCATCTCAGCGGCCCTTTCCGGTTCCGGTACTCGCGCCAGGCGTCAGCACGAAGCTCGCGATGAAGTGCGTCGGCACCGGCGTGGACTCCTGCTCGAGTGTCAGCCCCGCCTTGGCCGCGGCCGCCATCGCCGAGTCGCGGTGATGGATGCGGTTGGAGATGACGATGCGTCCGCCGGGCTTGAGCGCCTTCGTGGCGTTGCGCAGCCAGCCCGCCTCGTCGTCGAACAGGTGATCGACCTCGGCGAGCAGGATCGCGTCGTACTGCCCGTCCTCGAGGCCGGACGAGTCGGCATCGACGACGCGCCGCTCGACCACATCGGTCAGGCCCGCCGCTTCGAGGCGCTGCTGGAGCACCTCGAGCACGCCGCCGTCGATGTCCGTCGCGATGACCTTGCCGCCGGGCTTCACCGCGCGCGCGAGGTGAACGGTGAGCAGCCCCGAGCCCGCGCCGACGTCGGCCACGCGGGATCCGGGCCCGATCTTGAGCGCCTCGACGACCTTCTCGGGCTTCCTCGCGGCGTCGAACCGCGCCTGCTCGCGCGCCGGATCGTCGCCGTTGCTGCTCGAGCCGGGCTGCGGCTTCGCCTTGCTGGACGCCGAGCTGCGATCGCACGCGCCGAGCATCAGCGCGAGCGCGACGCCGACCACTCCGAGCGTGCGCACCACGGCCGTACACTACCACCGAAACGCAGAAAGGCCGCTCCGTCGCCAGAGCGGCCCGAGGACTGAACAACCGTCGTCATCGCCGAGTGGCGCGACGTCGCGTCGCGCGCTACTGGTCCTTGGGATTGCCGAACGTGCCCGAGATCGTGAGGCCGTTCGCAAAGGCCGAGATGGCCCGCTCGTCGCGCTTCGCGATCGCGTAGGCGATCGAGGCCAGCGCGTACTTCGACGTGTTCGCGGGGCTGTAGTTCGCGCTCGCCGTGCCGTCCGCGTTGAAGCCGCGGACCGTCCCGTTCGTCGCGATGTCGCCGAACCAGCCCGCCTTGAGCTCGCCGGCGCCGTACACGTACACGACGTTCGTGTTGCCCGGCGAGCTGTCCTCCCAGCCGCCACCGCCGCGGGGGATGAGGCAGTTCTTCGTGGTGTCGCCGCTGATGGTGATGACCGTGTCATCCGCCAGCGACTTCAGCGTCGCGTCGTCCGTGGTCGCCGTGAGATCGGTCATGAACGCGTCGAGCACCTGCTTGAGCTGCGCGGGCACCGACATCACGTCGCCGCCGGTGAACGCGCCGTGCGGATCGTCGCGCATGGCCGGGAGCACGACGGAGTTCGTCAGGCCCATCTTGAACGCCTTCACCGTCACGATGAGCGAGCGGGCGATCGACGCCACGTTCGCGCGCATGCCGCCGCCGATGCCGTAGCGCGCCTCGTCGGCGGGCAGGATCTGCAGCTTCTCGGCGAGGTTGGTCCCGAGGAACTTCGCCGCGCCTGAGGCCGTCGTGTACGACGACTTCTGGGTCGAGCGGCTCGACGCGCGGTTGAGCTGCGCGAACGCATCGTAGTGCGTCTTGTACGTCTCGGCGTCCTGCGTCGTCGCGAGCAGACCACCCATGCGGGACGCCGCGCTGTTGAACAGTCCGACGATGCCGTTGCCATCGCCGACGTTCGCGGCGCGCGAGCCGCCGGGCGCGGTGCCGATGTCGACGTCACCGATCGTGACGAGCGGGATCACGGACGGCGAGGCCGCCTGCAGCGCGCTCACCACGGAGAAGATGTTGTTGCCGTTGAGGTCGGCGACCGACGTCGGGTTCGGCGTGTGGGCCTCGTTGCGGCCACACGTGAACGCCGTCATCTGGCGCTGCGCCGGCAGCATCGCGAACGGCGTGTCGGGGCCGATCACGAGCTTCTTCGTGCCGAACGTTCCCGCGACCTCGGTCGCCATGCCGGGCTTGTGATAGGAGAGTCCCGGATCGCCAGACAGGCCGACCGCGTTCTGCGGCCACAGCAGCTGGAACCAGGCGAGGCCGCCGTTGCCGGCGACGAGGCTCACCGAGCGGTGCGTCGGGTTCTCGCTCGCCGCGTACGCGAGGCCCTTGCCGCCCGTGCGCTCGAGGATGCTGAAGATATCGGCGCGCGAGACGCCGAGCGCTGCACCAGCGGCGACGGTCCACTTGATCAGGGACCGGCGCGTCATGTCACGGCGCTCGTCGCGCACGGAGGAGGGATGCTTGGCCATGGTGGTACTTGTCCCTATTCGCAGGTGTAGGAAGCGGCGAGGAGCGAGGCGACGGCGATGCGCTTACCAGCCACTGGCGTCGTGGCGCTCGAGACCGCGAGATTACAGAACTCGACGTGGGCGGCCGTGGCGGGCTGCCCGGTCAGGCACGCGATGCCCTCGGTGCGGCACGTGGTGCCATCGAACATCTGCGCGCCGATGCCGCCGACCTTGCAGCGCTCGAGCGTGGGCATCGCGGCGATGACCTCGTCGGCGGCCGCGGCGAAGATGTCGAACTCGCGCGAGGCGCCCGAGGTCGTGATGCCAATGTTCTCGCGGATCCGGTTCGCGAAGTTGGGCGCGCCGAGTGCGTTCTCGCCGCCCTGGTAGAGCTTCGCGGCCGAGACGGCCCCCGTCTTCGTCATGTCGACGCCCACGGACTTCAGCACGTTGCCGAGCGTCGCGTAGCGGACCTTCGAGCAGCTGTGGACGTGCGAGGTGTACTTCGCCGGACCCTCCTGTGCGAGCCGGTCGATGAGCTCCCACGGCGAGTAGCCGCTGTTGTCGTGGTTGAACGTGGTGTCAGAGCCACCGGTGGTGAGCGGCGGCGAGCCGGGCAGGGGGCCATCGCCAGCGTCGACCGTCGCGTCCGTCGTGCAAGCGACGGCGACCAGGCTGGAGCCGAGGAGCGCTGCGATATAGAGGAGGTTCTTCATCGGTGGGCTCCTAGAACTTCACGAAGTCGTCGGCGGTGAACACCGAGAAGATGAGGTCGCGCAGCTTGTAGTTGTTCGCGCTGAACGCCGAGGTCTGCGCGGCGATGGTGGCCGCCGGCACGTCCATGAGCGTGTCGACGATGTCCGTCTTGCCGAGCGCCCAGTTCCAGACGCGCGCGACGCCGCACGTGGCGATCGCGGGGTCGGCGGCCATGGTCGCGCCGAGCGCGGTCAGGTCGCTGACCGGCTTGCCGAAGCGCCACGCGAAGGTCTCGCCGGCGGGGAGGTAGTCGGTGTCGAGCGCGAGCTTGTCGTCGCCCATCGGGGTGGGGACCGAGAGGCCGGGCGTGAATTTACCCGTGCCGTCGTAGTGCGCGAACATCGGGGCGATGTGGTTGATCGTCTGGTGACAGTTGACGCAGAGCACCGACGAGGTGTCCTGGAAGTTCACGCGGCCGCCATTGCTGGTGCCGGCGATGCTCTCGAGCGGCCACGCGCCGGTGTAGGGCGAGGCAGCGCCGATGTCCTGCGGCGCGTTCCCGATCTCGACGGGGAACTTGAGGCAGTCGAACGTCTCGTTCACCCACTTGACGCGGCGGAACGCGAAGTTGCCGAAGTACTGCACCATCACGCCGGGGTTCGTCAGGACGCCCACCTGCGTGCCGCCGTTCGAGCACTCGGCAGCCGTGAAGGCACCCGTCGTCGCATCGAAGGTGGGGCAGTTGTTCGAGGCGCGCGTGAATAGATCCGTGTACGGCTTGTTGTTCACGGCGAGGTCGGCCGCGAACACCGGCGCGGTGTCGAGCATCGCGGTCTCGCCCATCTTGAACGTGTCGCGCCAGAACGCGACCATCTGCGTCGCGAACGCAGGGCGCGCCAGGTACGCGGTGACGAGTGCCTCGTACGCGACCTTCTTGGCGGCCAGGTCCGGCGCGCTCGCGATCGAGTTGATCTCGGTCATCGTCGGCAGGTCGCCGGTCAGGCGCAGCGCCGCGGTGCGCAGCGCGGCGTTGTAGTCGTAGTCGCGCTTCGTGAGCAGCGTGTCCCACTCGTCGGGCATGGCGCTGCCCCCGTCGGTCGTCGTGCCGTCGGTGACCGCGTCGCCGCCAGTGCCCCCGTCCGTCGTGTCTGCAGGGCCGCTGCTGCAGGCCGGCAGCACGATGGCCGCGGCTGCGAGCAGAAAGGACGAAATCCGCTTCATGGTGCTCCTGGTGATGGCTGCGTCGACGGAAAGAGCGAAGGTATCGGTCACGGGGCGTCGCGCTCGGCGGTCAGCCACAGGTCGATGGGGGATTCGAAGGCAGTCGCGGCAGCGGCCGTCGGGAATCGGAACGGGTGCGTCGTGTTACCCGGCTTCGGTGCGGCGTAGAGGCTGCTGTTCGGGAGGTCCTGGAGATTGGCGCGCAGCAGGATCTGGTTGCACGCCATCTTCGCGACTGCGTCGTCCGCGGAGTCCATGCCCGTCATCGCGACCGAGTTCGTCGCGTTGCCGTTCTGCCCCTTGTGACAGCTGCCGCAGTTGGGGTTGAGCTGGGGCACCGCGTTGGCGCGAAACGATGCGAGGTCCTTGCAGCCCTTCGCTGCCGTCCCGCCCGGATCGGTCGGGGTCGCTTCCTGGTACGCGCTCGCGACCTTGAAGTGGAACCGGATCGGGTCGCCGGGCGAGAACCCGACGAACACCGCGGCGCCACCCGCGATCTGCGCGGGCATATCGGTCGGCTTCACGTTCAGCTTCACGTTGAAAAAGCGATCGAGCGTATCGGCCTTCGGATCGCCGGTCATCGGGTACGAGACGACGAGGGGGTGCTCGATGTACGCGCCGGCAGTGCCGGGGTGGACGACGAGCCGCTGGAGGTAGAGCGCCGAGTCGATCGGCTGCATCACGAAGCTGATCGAGCCGCCAGTGATGCCGACGGTGTCGAGCGGGACCGTGTTGATGGGGCAGGATCCCATCGCGTTCCCGGGCTCGCCGGAGATGCACGCCATCGGCGTGATCGCGTCGGTCTCGACGACGACCGGCTCGGTGCCCGTGCTGCCGGCCGCGATCTTCTCCTTCTGGAGCCACTCGAGAATGTCGGAGGCCTGCGGGCCGGTCCATGCCTGCCCGAGGTGCGCGCCCTTGGTGAGCAGGCGCGACGAGGGCGGCGCATCGAGGGAGACCACGCCGGGCGTGTACGCGAGCAGTGTTGCGCGCATCGCCGTGTCGTCGTTCCCGACGAGGAACAGCGGATACGTCGACTGCCGCCCGTCATGGCAGCTCACGCAGTTCTGCTTGAGCTGCGGCACGGCCTTCTCGGTCCACGCGGCCGTCGCGGCGAGCTGCTCGGGCGTCTGGCTCGTGGTGCCATCCGAGCCGCCATCGATCGTGCCGACGCACGCGGCGAGGGCGAGTGCCGCCGTCATGATCGCGCCGGACCGCAGCGCCGAGAAGCGGACGAGGTTGCGGTGGCGCACGAGGGTGTCGAGCATCGAGCGACGGGACCGCACTCCGAACATGCCTGACTCCTGAGCAACGGCTGTGCCTACCGAGATCGCCCCCCCCCTGGAACGGTAACCGCTCGTAACTCCTGGGCGACGCACGAGCGAGCGAGGGTTGTGCATGAGTCTGCACACCTCAGCTGCTGTCGATTGTACCCGGTTGTTCAACATCTCGAATCTCCTCGATATTTCGGCCAGCATCAGCGATCCGGGTGGGGCGGCCTTCCGGCTCCCCCGGGGCGAGTGTTCCCCGCCATCGGTGTGGCTCGCGAGCCCCCTCGCGGGACCGTCAGTGCGGCGGCCGCTGGAGCTCGCGAGCCGTCTTCGAAGACCCGTCGTGACTCCAGCCGGGTGCTGCGAACATGTACCCCAGCTTCGCACGGATCGTCGGGGCGCGAGCGACGTCCCGCGCGATCGCGGCGACTTCATGAAAGCCCACACGTACGGGCTGGAAGGTGTGGAGGTTGGTTGTCAGCCCGTAGACCACCTTGTCCTCCTCGCGCGCGAACGTGCCGAACAGGCGATCCCAGATGATGAGGACGCCGGCGTGGTTCTTGTCCAGGTACGCGACGTTCGAGCCGTGATGCACGCGGTGATGCGACGGCGTGTTCAGCACCTCCTCGAGGAGGCCGAGCTTGTCCACGGCCTCGGTGTGCAACCAGAACTGGTAGATGAGGCTGCACGCCTGCGCGGTGAGGATCATGAACGGCGGGAACCCGACGAGCGCGAGCGGCACCCAGAAGATCGGGCCCGTGAACGGCGTCAGCAGCGGCTGGCGCAGCGCGGTGGACAGGTTGTACCGCTCGCTCGAGTGGTGCACGACGTGCGCGGCCCAGAGCACGCGGACCTCGTGATGCAGGCGATGGAACCAGTAGTAACAGCAGTCCTCGGCGACGAACAGGATCACCCACGCGATCGGACCGAGCCGCATCACGTCCACGACGCGGTGCTCGTACGCGATCACGAACAGGGGGATCGAGAGGAGCTTCGCGCCCGCCGCGATGCCGACGTTGGCGATGCCCATCGACAGCGACACCGCGGTGTCCCGCTTCTCGTAGCCGAGCAGGCGAGGCCGGCGCGCCGCGTACAGCACCTCGAGGACCACGAGGAGCACGAACAGCGGGATCGTGTAGAGCAGGAGGTTCGACACGCGCCTCGCCAAGCTTAGCCCCAGGGTTCCGGCGGGGCGAGTTGTGGAGCCGGAGCCTCGTGCGTCATGCTGCCGGCCGCAATGCCAGACTCCACCGGTCCGAGACACGGCGGCGACCTGATCGCGGAGGTGCTCGCTCGCCATGGCGCGACGCACCTCTTCACGCTGTGCGGGGGGCACATCTCGCCGATCCTCACCGGCGCCCACGCGCGGGGGCTGCGCGTGGTGGACGTGCGTGACGAGGTCAACGCGGTGTTCGCGGCGGATGCGGTCGCCCGCATGACGGGGACGCTCGGAGTGGCGGCCGTCACGGCGGGGCCCGGCGTGACCAACACGATCACCGCCGTGAAGAACGCGCAGATGGCGCAGACCCCGCTCGTGATCTTCGGCGGGGCGACGGCCACGCTGCTGAAGGGGCGGGGCGCGCTGCAGGACATCGATGCGCTGTCGATGATGAAGCCGGTCACCAAGTGGGCGGTCAGTGTCAAGACCGTGCCGGCGCTCGCGGCCACGGTGGAGCGTGCGTGCGTGCTCGCGAGGTCGGGGGTGCCCGGCCCGGTGTTCGTCGAGGTTCCGGTGGACCTCCTGTACCCGGAGCACGTCGTGCGCGAGTGGTTCGAGAAGGAGGCGGGCGTCGGCAAGGGGAAGGGCCTCAAGGCGACGGCGACGAGCCTGTTCATCAAGGGCTACCTGTACAAGCAGTTCCACGCGCCGGTGCTGCCCGAGGTGCGGCTGCCGGCCCGGCCCCACCTGCACCTGCGGAGCGAGGGGAGCGCGCTCGACCGGGCCGCCGCGCTCGTCGCGGGGGCGCAGCGGCCCGTGATCGTCGTCGGCAGTCAGGCGCTGGTGGGGATCACGGATGCGGGGCGGATCGCGCGCGCGCTCGGCGCGATCGGCGCGCCGGTGTTCCTCGGCGGGACCGCCCGCGGGTTGCTCGGGCGCACCCACGAGCTGCAGCTCCGGCACCAGCGCGGCGCCGCGCTCAAGGCCGCCGACGTCGTGGTGGTGTGCGGGTTCCCGTTCGACTTCCGGCTCGGCTACGGGCGCGGGATCCCGAAGGGCGCGACGCTCGTGGCCGCGAACCTCTCCGCGGGTGAGCTGCGCAAGAACCGCCGACCGGACGTCGCCGTCGAGATGCACGCGGGAGCGTTCCTGATCGCGCTCGCGGATCGGCTCGGGACGGCGGGCGGGGAGGGCGCGGCGACGGCGGCCCGCGGGGAACGCGTGCGGCCCTGGATCGAGCGCCTGCGGGCAACCGACGCGGCCCGCGACGCGAGCATCGCGGCGAAGGCGAGCGCGACCGGGGAGCTCGTCGATCCATTGCACCTGTTCCTCCGCATGGAGGAGGCGATGGCGGACGACGCGGTGCTCGTCGTCGACGGCGGGGACTTCGTGGCGACGGCCAGCTACATCCTGCGTCCACGGGCGCCCCTGTCGTGGCTCGACCCGGGGGTGTTCGGCACGCTCGGGGTCGGGGGCGGCATGGCGCTCGGCGCCGCGCTCGTGCGGCCCGGACGCGAGGTGTGGCTCGTGTGGGGCGATGGCTCGTCGGCGTACTCGCTCGCGGAGTTCGACACGTACGTGCGCCACGGAGTGGCCCCGATCGCCGTCATCGGCAACGACGCGTCGTGGTCGCAGATCGCGCGCGAGCAGGTCGAGATTCTCGGCACGACGCTCGGCTGCGATCTCCGCCGCACCGACTACCACAAGGTCGCGGAGGGCTACGGCGGCGTGGGGCTCGTGCTCACGGATCCGGCGCGCGTCGATGCGACGCTGGCGGAGGCCAAGTCGATCGCGCGCACGGGCCGTCCCGTGTGCATCAACGTCCACCTGCGCAAGACCGACTTCCGCAAGGGCTCGATCTCGATCTAGCGATCGAGCGGGTCCAGACGAGTTGAACCCTCCTAGTTCGGCGCGCCGGGCACGACGTACGGGCCGGACGTGTACGCGACGGGCTCCATCGCATCCCAGTCGTTCGGACTCAGGGCTGCGGCCTGGTTGATGCTGCTCTGGAGCATGCAAGCCGCGATGGTCCAGACGATCGGGATGCCGATGAGGAGCCCCACATAGGGGATGACCGTCACGACGCAGGCGGCCAGCAGCAGGCCGCGCGGTGCGGTGGTGGTCATCCCGCGGAGCCGGAACTGCAGCGTGATGCGGTCGCTGAGCCGGAGCGCGTTGAAGAAGATCCAGTAGTAGTTGTAGAACGGGATGAACTGACAGCCGATGGCCTTGCTGGCCGAAGGATCATCGGACGCAGCGCGGGGCAGCCGGTCGTGGACGAGGCCGAAGTGGATGAGCGAGAACAGCCCGAGCGTGACGAGGTTCAGGATCCCCACGGCCCACACCGGAAACGGCGTCAGCGTGTGGTTCGCGAGGCGCGCGCGCTCCGGTAGCGGGAGGGTTCGCAGGTTCAGCTGCGCGTAGACGAGCTCGGGGCGCAGGGCGAGCGTCGGGATGTAGGCAGGCTTTGCCGCCACCGCACGGCGCATCGCGTCGTTCTCGCGGCGCAGCAGATCCGCCTCGCGGGTGGCACTGTCGGCGCGGGCCTGTAGCGCCTCTTTGTCGTCGCGGTACATGCACGACAGGTTACACGACTGCGCATGCCGCGTGCTGGCAATCCTCATGGCGGAGGTCACCGGCGCAGGCGAAACCACACCGCGCCGAGGGGTGGCAGCACCACGCTCAGCGAGTGCGGGCGACCATGAGCGGGCTCCGGCGTCGACACCACGGCGCCGAGGTTGCCCACCCCGCTGCCCGCGAACGTGGTCGCATCGGTGTTCAGGATCTCCTCCCACGTCCCCGCACGCCCCACGCCGAGTCGATACCCCTCGCGGACGACGGGGGTGAAATTGAACGCGCAGACGACGACGGCCGTCGGGTCGACGGCGCGGCGCTCGAACGCGAGCACCGACGGCCCGGCGGCGTCCGCATCGAGCCACTTGAATCCCTGGGGCTCGGTGTCGAGCTCGTGCAGCGCGGGCTCCCCGCGATACAGCGCATTCAGCGTGCCGACGAGCAGGCTCACCCCCGCGTGGTGCGGGTCCGCGAGCAGGTGCCAGTCGAGGGAGGCTTCGTGGTTCCACTCGTTCCACTGCGCGAGCTCGCCGCCCATGAACAGCAGCTTCTTGCCCGGCAGCGCGTACTGGTAGGCGTACAGCAGGCGCAGATTCGCGAACTGCTGCCAGCGATCGCCGCGCTGCTTGGCGAGCAGCGAGTGCTTCCCGTACACGACCTCGTCGTGCGACAGCGGCAACACGTAGCGCTCGTCGAACTGGTACATCCCCCGCATCGTCAGCTCGCCGTGATGGTGCGTGCGATGGACCGGATCGCGCGCGAGGTACTTCAGCGTGTCGTGCATCCAGCCGAGATCCCACTTGTAGCCGAAGCCCAGGCCCTCGCTCTCGATGGCGGCCGTGACGCCGGGCCACGCCGTGCTCTCCTCCGCGATCGTGATCGCGTCGGGGACCTCGCGCGCGACGGCGATGTTCACCTCGCGGAGGAGCTCCACGGCCTCGAGGTACTCGCGCCCGCCCTGCGCGTTCGGGAGCCAGTCGCCGGGCTGTCGGCCGTAGTCGCGATAGAGCATCGACGCGACGCCGTCGACGCGGATCCCGTCGAAGTGGAAGCGCTCGAGCCAGAACAGCGCACTCGCGACGAGGAACGCCCGTACTTCGGGCTTGCCGAAATCGAAGATCGCCGTGTTCCACTCGGGGTGGAACCCGAGGCGGCGATCCGCGTGCTCGTAGAGCGGCGTGCCATCGAAGTACACGAGCCCGTGCTCGTCGGTGGGGAAGTGTGCAGGCACCCAGTCGAGCAGCACCGCGATGCCAGCGGCGTGAAGCGCATCGACGAGCGCCATCAGGTCGTCGGGCGTGCCGTAGCGCGAGGTCGCCGCGAAGTAGCCGGTGGTCTCGTAGCCCCACGATCCGAAGAACGGGTGCTCGGTGAGCGGCATGAGCTCGACATGCGTGTAGCCGAGCCGCGTCACGTGGTCGACGAGGAGCGGAGCGATCTCGCGATACGACAGCGAGCGCATCCCCTGCTCGGGGACGCGGCGCCACGACCCCAGGTGCACCTCGTAGATCGCGATCGGCGCGTCGGGTCGCGAGCGCTCGGCGCGTCCGGCGAGCCACGCGGCATCCCTCCAGGTGTGCCGCGGGGCCCACACCACCGACGCAGTCCCCGGCGACTGCTCGCTGCGGAGCGCGAACGGATCGGCCTTCGCGACGGCGTAGGATCCGGTCCCGCGAACGTGGAGCTTGTAGAGCGCGCCATGCTGCACACCCTCGACGCGCCCACTCCACACGCCGCCCGGCCCGAGCACGAGCGGCGAGGTCCCGGCCACCCATCGATTCCAGTCCCCGATCACGCTCACCGCGAGCGCGTGCGGCGCCCATACGGCGAACCGCGTACCGCTGCCGTCGACGTGCGCGCCGAGCGTGTCGTACAGCCGGGTCGGCTCCGTCGTCACCGGAGGGCCTCGTAGACGACCGCATCGCTGCACCCGAGCGCTTTGACGGTCAGCGCGACATCCAGCGCAACATCGGGCATCGCGCCGACGATAGAGCGCGATGTACAAACGTGAGGTCCATTGCGGCCCTCTCACGCATGCCTCGCAGGAAACTGAATCGGCACGAGCTCAGGCGTGCGTTCTCGAGACGATGCCTTCGAGATTCGCTCATCGCGGAATTTTAAGTTCCGTGGTTGCTCCCCATTGGCGTTCGCCAGCCGAGGAGTCTGCCTGCCGTGCCTGACCCGAAGGAAGTGCGACCAGCGTGCCACCGGCCCCCGCGCAGCCGCCGCCCTCCCGCTGTCGGGACGGTCTCTGGCGGGACCCGGGCGGGCTCATGGCGGATTCGACGAGACGCGAGGCGAGCGGAGTCGCCCATCGCGGTGCGCACTGCGCACCCGCGCCGCAGCACCTGTGGCCTCGCGTCAGCACCGGGTCACGCGCCGGTGGCACGTCCGATGCTGCTGGTGCTGCTGTGGAGGACCGCACACGGTCACCGGAGTTCCGAATGAAGTTGTACTATTCCCCCGGAGCCTGCTCGCTCGCGGTGCACATCGCGCTCCGCGAGATCGGCAAACCGTTCGATCTCGAGCGCGTGGATCTCCGGTCGCACCGCACCGCGTCGGGCTGCGATTTCATGGTGATCAACCCCAAGGGCTACGTGCCGGCGCTGCGGCTCGATGGCGGGGGCGGCGAGATGTTGAGCGAGACGATCGCCGTCCTCTCCTACCTGGCCGACCTCGCGCCCGAGCAGCAGCTCGCGCCGCCGAACGGGACGATGTCCCGCTACCGGCTGCTCGAGAAGCTGACGTTCCTGTCCACCGAGGTGCACCAGCAATTCGCGCTACTCCTGCACCAGACGGGCGCGCGCGTCGAGAGTGCGGCGCGCGCGAAGATCGCGGACCGGCTGCTGTACCTGCAGGACCACCTGGGCGACCGCCCGTTCCTGATGGGGGCCCGGTTTTCGGTTGCGGATGCGTACCTGTTCGTGATGCTCCAGTGGTGCGGCCACCATGGCATCGACCTCTCGATGTTTCCGGACCTCGATGCGTACGAGCACCGGCTCGCGGCACGTCCCTCGATCGCAGCCGCGATGAGCGCAGAGGGCCTGCTGGGGCGACCAGGATTCGGCGAAGTGGTCCCGACGCCACGTGCCGTGCCCCCGCGAAGGCTCTTCGCCCACCGAGCTACATGAGCTGCGGGGCGAGCGCCGCGACGAGCGTGCGCATCCGCCGGAGGCAGTGATCCGGGTCGAGGCGCCGCGACGGCTCACGCACGCTGCGCTCGCGCGTACGCGGCCAGCAGCTGCCCGGTGCCGCGGACGATCGCCAGCTTCGACAGCGGCAGGCCGGCGAAGTCCTGCACGCCGACGCGGAACAGCTGGCCGAGCGACGGCATCACGCGCTCGACCTTCGGGCGGCGCCGCCCGTAAAACACGCGATAGCAGGCGTGCCGGATCGCCATCTGCCGACCCAGGTGCGCGCGCGCGATGGTCCGCCGCCACGACGCGAACCCGAGGTCATCCCGGGCGAGCGCCCGCGAGAGGTAGGGGCCGGCGAGCGCGCCGTACTCGATGGCCTGACCGATGCCCTCACCGGTCGCGATGTCGATCCCGGCAGCCTCGCCGACGAGCAAGCCGCGGGGCACGCCGGGGACGAAGCCCGGCTCCCAGCCGCACTCCGCGAACTGCTTGACCCGGTAGCGCGCCAGGTCGAGCCCGCGCGTCTCGAGATAATCGCGCGCGCGCGCTCGGGCATCGTCGGGCCCGAGCGTCCGGATCACGTACGCGCCGCGACAGACGTGGGCAACGCCGTCGATCTGCGTCGGGAAGTCCCACGCGTAGCCCTTGAGTGCGGCCGTCGCGAAGTCGAATACCGCGGTGTCACGCGGCTGATCGTCCGGGAGGTCCTCGGTGTCCACCTCGACCACCTGCGCGCGCAGGCCCGAGCGCGCGAAGCCGAGCTGGCGCCGCACGATGCCGCTCACCCCGTCGGCGCCGACCACGACGCGCGTGCGAACGGGGCCATCGGGAAGGTCGAGCGTGGCCCCCGCGGCGTCCGTCGCGACCCGCAGCACGCGCGTGCCATCTCGCACCTCGATGCCGCGTGCGCGAGCGATCCGCGCGAGCGCGTGATCGAACTCGATGCGCCGCACCACCGCACCGCAGCCGGGGAGCTCGACGCGCATCGTGGTGCCGCCCACGCGCATGGCCACCGCATCGAGAGGCACGCGTGGGCAATCGACCTCGACGCCGATCCGCTCCAGCAGCCGGAACGCGCGCCCACCGATGCCGCCCGCGCAGATCTTCTCGCGGGGGTAGCGCTCGGCCTCGAGGACGACGATGCGAGCGCGGGGCGCGGCCGTCTGGAGGTGGAGGGCGGTCGACAGGCCTGCCGGGCCACCGCCGACGATGACTACGTCGTACATCGAAGT
>JAYSYE010000284.1:0-5336 GCA_043716635.1 Deltaproteobacteria bacterium
TTCGCTCTTTCAACTCGCTCGTCGCTTTCCACGGCATGGCTCGGACGATCCGGCTCCGGACCGCCACGTGTCAGGGATGTGCGTGGGCTACGGCGCCAAAGTGTCAGGGATGTCTCGAGGCTGCAGTGTCAAGGATGTACGTGATCTGTACCCCGGCCGCATTTCTCCGCCGAGTCCCACTGAATTGCGTTTACTAGTAGATATCCGCCATATTTGTCGATATCGTCCGCAGACGATGAGGGAGCGCACGAGGCAACTGGAGCTGGGGGTCCGTGCGCCGGGCACGCGGGCGCCCGGCGCCGGGCGGCCGAAGAAGCGGTGGCCGAAGGGCGTGAAGCCGCCTGCCTCTCACGTGAAGCGCGAGCCGTTCGTGAAGGGCCGCGCCCTCCACGTGACGCTGCGGACGTTGCCGGTGGCAAAGAACCTCAGGCGAATGGACGCGTATCAGGCGGTCCGCATCGCCGCGCGGGTCGTGCTCGCGCGCAGCGGGTTCCGCTTGGTGCACTTCAGCATCCAGAGCAACCACATCCACCTCATCGTCGAGGCCGAGTCGCGGATCGCGCTCTCGAACGGAGTGCGCGCGTTCTCGATCTCGGTCGCGAAGTCACTGAACGCGAAGCTCTGCCGGCGGGGGCCCGTGTTCGCGGACCGCTATCACGCGAAGGCGATCACGAAGCCGACCCAGATGCGCAACGCGCTCCAGTATGTGCTGTCGAACTGGCTGCACCATCGCCCGGCTCACCACGAGATCATGGAGGAGGTCGACCCGTACTCGAGCGGCGCCGACTTCCTCGGCTGGAAGGAGCTCCGCGGCCCGCGGCAGTTCGCGCGCGACGACGGGTTCGAACGCGTGCCGCTCGCCACGCCGATGCTCTGGCTCACCCGCGAGGGCTGGAGGCGCGGCGGCGACATCAGCGTGTACACCGTGCCGGGCTGATCCGGGGCTCCAGCGAGGTGAGCTGATGGTCCAATGCCGACGGACACCGAACGAGCACCGCGAGCGCTGGATCCCGTCGCCTGCAGCACTCACGCTCCGGCCGAGGCCCGGACGTACATTCCAGTGCTCGATGGGCAGTGAAGCCGGATTGCCTGCCGGGCCTGAGCGGCATCACGTGAGTCACGCTGCTTCGAGATGGACTTGGAAGACAAGCGAGATGGCGTCTCGGGTCTCGTCGAAGCCCTCCTCGAGGGGAAGCCGCCTCCGCCAAGGTGGATCGAGCGGTGGTCCGGCGGCGGGCAAGACCCTGTGCAAGCTGCGTGGAGCGAGAGCGATTCGTACCTGATGATGCTCCAGCTGCTGTGTCACCGATGGCCTGCCTTCGAAGCCAGCGCCACGCGCGCGGTCGAGGCGGCGGTCCGGTCGGTCGGACGGCCGCCGGCCAACGTGTACGCTCGCGGCAGCTTCTGAGTCGGCAAGCGCGGCGAATGCCCTCGCGTATCTTGCCGAGTGACTCGCGTACGTGTGTGGCCGCGCTCGTCGCGCTGTCCGCATGCTGGAGGGGCGCACCGGACTCCACATCTCTTCCGGAGGAGCCGCGAGCAGTGCCGCCGCGCGCGCTGGAACAGTGCCGTGACGAGGGGGCCGTCCTGCATGTCACCGCCTGCCGGCGCGACGACGCGCTGCAGTGGCGGGTCGTCAACCAGGGCTCGCGACCGCTCTGGGTGTTCCTCCGCATGCCATCGATGCGCGACGACTCGCTCGCCGACACGAATGCCCTCGTCACCGGCGCCGAGGGTCACCTCGTCGTGGCGCGTAGCTCAGGGTGCTCAACACGGCGGACGATACCTACCGGACGAGGCTGCGAACCAGCGCTCGCAGGTTCTGCGGTGCGAACGGTTTCTCAAGGCGCTGGTTCGGACCCCAGTCGAGGAAGGTTCGGCCTGCCGACGTGAACGCGAACGCTCTTGATTTCAAGGTATGAGACGACGCTGAGCGCTGCGCTCACCATGAATCCCAGCGCAACCAACCAGCATCCGAAGAGGACATGGAGACCACCTTCCGGAACCATTTGCGTCAACATCTTCCCAAATACGTTCCCGTTCACCCCGAGAGGAACAGTACTGCGCGAAGCAATGAGTGATTCCAGCGACTCACCCACGGCCCCCACGAGCGCGCCGAGAGCGACCAATCCGATCACCGCTGTGACGGCTGCTACGAACAGTGCCTTCCGCCTTGGCACCCAGGCCAAACAAAATGCGACAACTGCACAACAGAACACGATTCTCGCGAACCAGTCGGCATCGAATTTGACCACTACCTTTTCGTCAGGAGTGTGCGGGGCCTCGTCAGCTCCTGGACCGGTCATGACCGGACCGCCCTTAATAATCACACTCGCCTCACCGCCGAACAAAAGCTGGCGCCCTGTTACCTCGAGTCCGTCGAGTGGCCCACATGACACCCCGATCAGTGGAAGAAAAAACAAACGACCGTTGCTCCAGAAAACAAACGACAGGCGATGCGCTTCCAGTGACTTTTTTCTGCCGCCACGCGACGGCCGTAACATGCGCAGTCGCCTGGTTGTTACGGAGCGCGCCTGATGACAGCGAACGAGACCGCGTGATCGATGGGGATTGCCGAGTGCGCGCGGACCGCGTCATCACGATGGCCGTCGCGGCGTGACGCCGTCCTCGCAGCGAAGGTGGTGGTCAGTGATCGCGCTCTCGGGTCTCGGCCTCGATCACGCGGCAGATGACGTCGCGCACGACGAGCTTTCGCTTTGCGGGCGGTCTCTCGGAGCGCCGCTGCCAGCAAGATGATCGAGGTCGCGCATCGCGCCGACGGTCGCTTCGTAGAGCAGCACGATGGCAGGTTTCATGGTTCAGTAGCGGCGGGCGAGTCCTTCGGATACTCTCGCGATCATGGTTACGTTCGACAAGTCATCGGCGCTAGCGCCGAGCGTCGCGCCCCCTCGACCTGTCAGGTCCGAGGAAGACTTGACGCATACCCGCCAGGGGCCGATTGGCCCCACGCACGTCGTGCCGGACGGTTACACGGGACCACAGCCGCCTGGGGCGATCAGCGAGTCCGACTATCAGAGGATGCAGGCCGTTTACGGCAACATCGCCTCGGGTGAGTCGTCGCTTCGGTTCGACACGGCTAACTTTTTCCAGAACGACGACGGCACCCCGAAGAGCCTGCTGGCTGACCCCCTAGGTTACGCGAAGGCAGCGCTGGATGCCGGGGCCTTCAAGGTTCAATACATGGAATACGTTCAGGACCTCGTGAAGACGCCGGCTGGACTCAAGATGCTCGAGCAGCTAGATCACTCAAAATTCGAGACGATCATCTCCCAAAATTCCGCGGGAGACGGAAATAATACCAAGCCAGATAACAGCGACAACTCGGCATATGACCGCGTCACCGGTCTGCCGTCCAAGGGTACCGCCAGCAAGATTGAAGTTGATCCAACGGCCACCGTCTGGGATGGGGAATGTGGCAACGAGCCGTGGATGGCCGACCGCCCGCGGTTCGGTTTTTATCACGAGCTGGTGCACGCTTATCACAATACCAGCGGTGACGCAGAGTCCTGGGGCGGACATCTGCGAGCGGGCTGCGACCCGCATGTCGACGAAGATCCGGTCGCATGGCCCATCGGCAACGTCGAATGGCACACCGCCGGTCTCGGGCCTTGGGCTAACGAATCAGTCAGCGAGAATTCAATTCGTGGGCAGATGGGCGTACCTCTTCGACCCACCTACTCAGGACGCACATGGTCTCCAGCGCCTCACGCCGTCGACCTCGAAGAGCCGCCACGGGTGCCGCCGGTGCACGCGCATCACGCGCTATGAACTGGATACGCGTCATCTGCGTCAAAGGGATGGAGGTGCTCACAGCAGACGGGGTCGCGATGGTCGTCGAATTGCCGCGCCTGGCCGATTATGGCGGCATTCGTGGCGTGGTCCAGCGGCTTGCTCCCGCAATCAAGCTTGGGCCTTCGGTCCAAACCGTCAATGGCATGTTCGCGCGCGGTAGCGCTGGGAATCAGTACTGGCTTGCAGGAGTGGCTATCGCGGGAGCGGCAAGTGCGGGTTACGTCGTATGTGCAACTCATGAAGTATCGATCTCCGAGGCCGAACGGTTTGTGATCGACAAATATTTAGGAAGCGCGGCTGATGCCCTCGCATATCTGGCAGATTGACTCGCGCACATATGCGGCGGCGCTCGTCGCGTTGTCTGCCTGCTGGAGGGGCGCACCGGACGCCGTCGCCATTCCGGAGGTGCCTCGCGCTGCGGTGCCGTCGCGCGCGATGGAACAGTGCCGTGAGGCGGGGGCCGTCCTGCATGTCACGGCGTGCCGGCGCGACGACGCGCTGCAGTGGCGGGTCGTCAACCAGGGCTCGCGACCCCTCTGGGTGTTCCTCCGAATGCCATCGAGGGGAGACGGCTCGCTCGACGACGGCAACGCTCTCGTCACGGGGATCGATGGGCACCTCTTGGTGGTAAAGGCGACCCCCACCCACCGTATCGAGGAACAGCCCTTCGGCGTGGTATCGCTCGCTGCCGGGGACGAGGCTCGCGGCACGATCGAGCTGGGACGCAGGGTCGCTGGCGACACCGTGCATCTCACACTCGGGAGCGAAGCCACCAACGGCGCCATTCGCGACGTTGCTCTGATCGTCGGTTTTGCCCAGCAGCAGTCCGGCGACGCGCCGACCGCCACCCAGCACGGGCCTGCCTTCATCCACTTCGACCCGGCTCGCCAGCAGCTCGTGCGCACCGCGCCCGTCCCCTGGTAACAGGATGCTTCTGCCGGGGTCTGTTTCGCTCCGTGAACGGGATCGGATGGTCCGGCAGGCGCAGAGCCGCGCTCCTAGCCAAGGCTCGCGTCCCCTCTGGGTGTTCCTCCGCATGCCATCGATGCGCGACGACTCGCTCGCCGACACGAATGCCCTCGTCACCGGCGTCAAGGGTCATCTCGTCGTGGTCAAGGCGACCCCTACGCGGCGCATCGAGGAGCGGGCGTTCGGTGTGGTGGCACTCGATCCGGGCGCGGAGGCTCGTGGCGACGTCCCGATCGGGCGCCGGCTCGCCGGCCACACCGATCGCCTCGCACTCGCGACCGACCGCGCCATCGGCGTGGTCCACGACGTCGCTCTGATAGTCGGATTCGCAGAGCAGCGCCCCGGCGACGCGCCGATCAACACGTCCGGTGGACCGGCGTTCCTCCGCTTCGACCCGGCTCGCCAGCAGCTCGTGCGCACCGCACCGGTTCCCTGGTAGCCGGGGACCTCCGCCCCGCGAACAGACCCCGAAACGCAGTGAAGCCGACACGAGGTCGGCTTCACCAGAGAGCTCGAAGACGAGCTCGTCGATTACGAGGTCAGCCCGGCCTGCG
>JAYSYE010000285.1:0-44209 GCA_043716635.1 Deltaproteobacteria bacterium
CCGACGATGCCCGCGCGCCGCAAGTCCGCGAGCACACGCTCTTGTTCTTGGTCGACGTCGATCACCGCACTCGCTGGGTAGCCGAGCTCGACGTACAAAGACATGCGCGCGCCGCCGAGGATGTTGTCGTAAAAGCCCACCCGATAAAACGCGAGCGTCGGGTCCGCGAAGTAGATCCAGTGCGCGTCGTCGCGGCCCTTCGCGTCGAAGCCGAGGTTGAACACGAGCACCTGGTTCGAGGTGAACGCCGCTGCGTCGTGCGCGACGCCTGCCGCACGCGCGAGCGCGGGGAGCGGGGCCGAGCTCACGAGCGCACCGTAGTGGATGGTCCGTCGGGTGGTGGTCGCGACCCGCGCCGCGAGATCGATCGCGATCACACGCTCGTTGCACGCCACGACGTCGGGAGGCAGATCGTGCAGCAGCGCGTTCACGTACTGCACGGCGCCACCCGCGGGATACGTGAACGTCGCGTTGTAGCCGCCGTCGGCCGCGCCCGGGCGCATCGCCGCGATGATGTCGCCGATGTCCGCGTGAGGAAAGAACCGCCCCATCGCATCGGGGTCGAGCGAGTCGAGGTCGGTCGCGTAGAGCTTCTCGTTGTACGGCCGCAGAAACTTGTCGGTGATGCCCTTGCCGAGCCGGCGATAGAGCATCTCGCCGAACGAGCGCGGGGGCTCCTCGCTGGTCGGCCGGAAGTAGAGCTCGTGCAGGCACTCGATGAACTCGGCCTGCGGCAGCTGGTGGATGTGCTTCTGGAACGGGAAGTCGATGTTGCGGCCCGCATAGCGGATCGACGACAGCTTCGTGACCGTCCGGATGTCCTGGCCCGGCATGCGCGCGCGCAGCCACGCCTCGATCGCGGGATCCTTGAAGTGGAAGAAGTGGCCCGAATAGTCCCACACGAACCCGGCGCGCTCGATGGTGCGGCAGTACCCACCGGGCTCCGCCGCCGCCTCCACCACCAGCACGCGCGCCTCGGGCCTGCGCGCACGGGCGAAGTTCGCGAATCCGAGGCCCGACATGCCGGCCCCGATCACGAGGAAATCGACGGCGGTGTCCGCGAGCGGCGCAGCAGGAGCGACCACGCTCAGCCCTCCGAGAGGCGCGCGAGCTCGCTCTGGAAGATGCGGCGCGCGATCGCGCTCGCGCAGCCGTACGTACTCTCGATCCCGAAGTAGGACAGGCTCTTCGACAGGAGGCTCTGCCGGCGCGAGTACGGCGTGTCCGAGGCGTAGTGGATCACGCCGAGCTCGAACATGTTCTGATCGACGAGCGACACGATCTCGTTCTGCGGATGCCGCTGCGGCTCCGCGACCTCGTAGGCCGCCGACAGGTACGGCCCACCCTCCATCTCCATGACTGTGTAGCCCTCCCGGTAGAACACGTCCATGTACTCGCGGTTCTGCAGAAACGCCGAGCGCACCGTCAGCGCCTTCTGGTTGTCGAGCACGGTGCCGTGCTTCATGAACGGCTGCACGTCGCTCGCGACGAGCGCGTTGCGGAACAGGTACGTGTTCGACGAGTGCTCGTCGTGAATCACCTTGGAGATCATCACGTCGCCGACGCGCCCGTTCAGCGTCGCCGCCTTGCCCATGATGTAGATGCCGCGCAGCTCGTCGACACCCGTCGCAACGGCCGAGAGGTGATGGTAGGCGGCCATGCCGAGCGGGTAATCGATGTTGACGATCACCGCCCGAGATTCGACGATGCGCTCGATGCCGCGCACCTGCACGCGGGGGTCGAGCCGATCGATCTGCAGCTGCGAGAGCTCGATGATCTGCGCGTCGACGTCGATCTTTCCGGGCGACGGGATCGAGTGGACGCCACTGGCCACGTCGAACTCCTGCACGCCGCGCATGCGTGCGCCCGCCTGGATGCCGGGCTCGTGGATGAACGCGCGCAGCGAGTAGTAGAGGATGTTCGTGGCGAGGCCGTGATCGCCGGCGGCGATGGCCTCGTCGTAGCGCGGCGCGAGGTCCTCGAAGTTATGCCGCCGGAGGAAGTTCACGATCTCGTCGCTGTGGTGCCGGGCGTAGCCGCCGAGCAAGTTCGCGAGCGAGTGACTGTTCGACGAGACGAAGTAGACCGGACGATTCGGTGGCAGCGAGGGCGCGATCGCGTGCCACCAGCGCTTGGCGGAGCGCTGGTATTCGCGGAACGACCCGTCGAGGAGGCGCACGAACAGATCGCACTCGTGCTCGATGAGATCCTTCAGGATCTCGGTCGAGCGCGGCCCGAGGGCGCCGCGCAGCCGTTCGACGGCGGCGGCGTCGCCGAGCGCGCCTGCGAGGGCCTCGTCGTCGGTGACATCGGTGATGCGCGCGTTCAGGAGCCGACCGCGCAGCTTGTTCCACTCGAGCTGGTACGCGGTGACGATCGGGATCAGGTCATCGATGTCCGACGCCGAGGCGATGAAGCAAGCGAGCGTGCCGCCGCCATCCCAGCGCAGCGGCCGGCGGCGACCGCGCGTGCGCACGATCGTCCACTGCTCGATGGGCAAGCCTGCGGCGCGAAACTGCCGCGGGCTCTGCGCGAGCACGATGCGCCGGATCCGCGGCATGCAGTCGGGCAAGCGCCCGGCGCTGTACCCGAACGCGGCGAGGTCCGGGTCCAGATCCTCCGCGCCGAGATGCAGGCTGGAGCGCGAGTACAGGTGCGCCTCCTCGAACGCGCGCACGCGCACGTCGCCGCTCGAGCGGAGCAGCGAGTAGTACGTCCGGACGTAGAGGTCGATCTCGTCGCTGCTGGCACGCGGCTGCTGGCGATCCACGACGACAACGTAGATCACCCGGGCGGTAACCGGTGTGACAAAGGCTTTTCTTGTGGCGCAGGAAGTGCTACCCACAGCGCAATTAACAGGATGCAAGCGTGAGCAAAGAAGAGCTGGTTCACCTCGACGGCGAGGTCATCTTGATTGCGAAGGGCGGCAACTTTCGCGTCAAGCTCGACAACGGCCACGAGGTGCTCGCCAAGCTGGCGGGCAAGGTCCGTCGTCACCGCATTCGCGTGGTGCTCGGGGACCGCGTGACCGTGGCGGTTTCCCCTTACGATCCGACGCGCGGGTTCATCGTCTACCGCCAGCGGTGATCTCCAGCGCCAGGCGCCAGCGCCGCACCGGGCAGGCCGCGTCGAGCTAGACTCGGTGCGTGCCTGACCACCCTGCTGCGCCGCTCTACGTCGGGATCGATCTCGGCACCACGAACTCGGCCGCCGCGTACTTCGACGGCGAGCGCGTGACCGTGATCCGTAACGCCCAGGGCGCGACGGTCACGCCCTCCGTGGTGCGCCTCGACCGGCAGGGCCGCGTCGTCGTGGGCGCTCGTGCCCGCCGGTTCGTCGAGTCCGACCCGGACAACACGGCGACCGAGTTCAAGCGCCTGATGGGCACCGGCAAGCCGATCGCGTTCCCCGCCTCCGGTCTGTCGCGGACGCCCGAGGAGCTCTCGGCGGAGGTGCTGAAGGCGCTGCGCCAGGACCTCGCGGACCAGGTCGGCGCCCCCGTGGAGCGCTGCGTGATCTCGGTGCCGGCGCTGTTCGAGCTCCCGCAGAGCGCCGCGACCTCGGAAGCGGCCCGGCTCGCGGGGTTCACGCGCGTGGAGCTGCTGCAGGAACCGATCGCCTCCGCGCTCGCCGCGGGGTGGCGGGCGGACGACGACGGCGGCGGCACGTGGCTCGTCTACGACCTCGGCGGGGGGACGTTCGACGCGTCGCTGCTCGAGACGCGCGACGGGCTGCTCCGCGTGGTGGGGCACGACGGCGATAACTTCCTCGGTGGCCGCGACTTCGACCAGGTGATCACGGATCACCTCGCCTCGCAGCTCTCCCGCGTCCCCCAGCGCACGAACCCGGCGCACGCAGGGGCGCTGCGCTCGCTGCGGCTGGCTGCCGAGGACGCGAAGATCGAGCTCTCGCGTGGCGATCGCGCGCAGGTCACGCTCGCCCATCCGCTGGTGATCGATGGCGAGACCATCGAGGTCGATCTCGAGCTCGACCGCGCGACGGTCGAGCGGCTGGTCACCCCGCTCGTGGATCGCTCGATCGAGGTGTGCCTGCGCCTGCTCGCGACGGCGGGGCTGGCGGGCGGCAAGCTCGCGCGCGTCGTGCTGGTCGGCGGGCCCACCGTGATGCCGGTCGTCCGACAGCGGGTGGCGGCCCGGCTCGCGACGACGATCGCCGAGGGCCACGATCCGATGACCCTCGTCGCGCAGGGGGCCGCCCTGTACGCGGCGACCGCCGGACTCGACGGCCGCGCCCCCGCCGCCCGGGCGTCCACGGGGCGTCAGGTGTGGCTGCAGTACCCCGCCGTCTCGTCGGACCTCACGCCGCACGTGGTCGGCCGCTTCATGGGGAGCGAGCCGCCGGCGCAGGTCACGCTCGCGCGAACGGACGGTGGCTGGACGGGCGCCGCGACGACGATCGCCCCCGACGGGACGTTCCTCACCAGCGTGACGCTGCTGCCGCGCCGGGCGTGCACGTTCACGCTCGACGCCCGGAGCGCGACGGGCGACGCGATCGCGGTCGGTCCCGACTCGTTCACGATCGTGCAGGGGCTCACGATCGGCGACCCGCCGCTGGCGCGCACCATCGGCGTCGCGCTCGCGAACGGCCACGTGCAGACCTACCTCGAGCGCGGTGCCCCCCTGCCCGCGCGCCGGACGTTCACGCACCACACCATCGAGATCGTCGCGCAGGGTTCGACCGAGAGCGTCCTGCGGATCCCCATCGTGCAGGGCGAGCTCGACCAGGCGCATCTGTGCCGCCTCGTCGGCACGCTCGATATCGGCGGCGCGGTCGTGACGGCGACGATCCCGACCGGCTCCACCGTCGAGGTGACGATCGAGCTCGACCGCGGCGGGCGGATGTCGGCGCGCGCGCTCGTGCCCGCCATCGACCAGGTGTTCGAGCACGTCGCGCACCTGCTCGTGCCCGAGGCGACGCCGGAGTCCCTCGACAGCTCGCTGCGGGAGCTGCGCAACCAGATCGCGGAGATGCGGACCGACGCGTTCCGGCACGCGCTCGCGCAGGTCCTCGAGAAGCTCGACCGCGTCGAGCTGCGACTCGGCGAGGCGGAGCGGGACATCGATGCGGCGCACGGCGGCGATGCCGATGCAGCCCAGCGCGCGCGGCGCGCCCTCCTCGATGTCGACGCGACGCTCGCGGAGGCCGACCTCGAGAAGAAGTGGCCCGAGCTCGACGCGCAGGCTCGGAGCGCGGCGATCATCGCGTCGTCGTCGGTGGGGATGTACGGCAGCGAGGCCGAGCGCGCGCTGCTCCAGGAGGTCGTCGCGGCCATGGACAAGGCGCGACGCGACCGGGACGCCGCGGAGCTCGAGCGGCAGATGCGGCTCGCGCAGCGGCTCGGCAACGCCGCGTACTCACGCAACCCCGAGGCGTGGGACAGCTACTTCTCGTCGGCGGCGGGCGAGGTCGCGCGCATGAGCGACGTGGTGCAGGGCCAGCGGCTCGTCGGCGAGGGCAAGGCGGCGCAGGCCCAGGGAGACCACGAGGGGCTGCGGCGCGTCGTGAAGGCGATGTGGCGGCTGCTCCCCGACGACCACGAGGCCCGCAAGAAGGGTTTCGATTCGGGCGTGCGATGACCAGCGACGCGCGTGCCCTCGCCGACAACCCGTTCTTCGTGCTCGGGGTGGCGGCCGATGCCAGCCGCATCGAGATCGAGCGCGCCGCGCAGACGCTCCTGGGGATGCTCGAGCTCGAGTTCGCGGACGTGAAGTCGTACGCGACACCGGTGGGCCCGCAACCGCGCACCGCCGAGTCCGTGCGTGCGGCCGTGGCTGCGCTGCGCGATCCGTACCGGCGACTGGTCGCCGAGGCGTGGGCCCGTCACGCGCCGACCGTCGCGTCCACTGCGCCACCCGGGGTTGCACCGCCCGCCGGCGTTCCCGGGCTGCGGCGTCGCCTCGGCTGGGAGCCCTGACCCGTGTACACGCTCCCGTACTTGATCCTGGCGCGCCTCCATCGCGCGGCTCTCGACGCCCGGCGCGGTGACCGCACGTGGAGGTTCGTCGGCTACTCGGTGCTGGCGGGCGTGACGGCGGGACTCGCGATCACGATCGGGCTCGCGTTCGCGTGGGAGCTCCTGCTGCTGCGGTTGTGGCCGCTGGCGATCGTGTTCGGAATCGTGGCGGTGACGCCCCCAGTCGCGACGGTGGTGCTGCGGCAGGTGGCGGTTCCGTCCGGTCGCGTGAAGCTCGCGTTCGTGCTCGCCCGCGTCAGCAGGCCGGGACCCGATCCGGAGGCCTTTGCGCTGTGCGCGGCGGCCTGGGCGTATGCACGGCGGCCGAGCGCGGCGGGCGAGACGTGGCTGCTGGCGCGACGCGACGCCCGCGATCCGCTGGGTGATGCGGAGGTGGTGATGACGGCCTTCCTCGCGCTCGGCCACGGCAATCACGACACCGCGCGGACGCTGCTCGGCTCGGTCGCGATGCTGGTCGAGGAGCACCCCGCCGTCCGCGAGCTCGCCGGCGAGTGGCTCGCGATCGATGCCGCGGAGCGCGGTGAGTGGGCCGCGGTTCACGAAGCCGGCTCGGCGGTGCGCTATCCCGCGTCGCCGCTGACGCTGCTGCTCGAGGGCATCGCAGCGCGGTTCGCGAATGCAGACGCGGCACCCTCGGATCTCGAGCTGCTCGCGCGCTGGCTGGTGGCGCCACACCGTCGTGCGACCTGGCCGCTGCTCCGGTTGCGACCGCCCGTCGCGAGCGGCTCGCAGCGCGCGACTCCGCCGACCGCGACGGACGCAGCGGCGACCACCGGGACCGACGCGACCGACTCGACCGACCCGACCGACCCGACCGACGACCCCGACGCGGTCGGGCCGACGGGAACCGACGGTGCGGCGGGCGCGGCGCTCGCGCGCGCGATCACGGAGCACCTCGCGCTGGTCGCGACCGCTGGCAGCCCGACCGCGGCCGCGCTCGCGACGACGGTGCGCGCATGGGATCTCGCGCTCGCCGATGGCGACGTGTTCGCGTGGCTGTTCGAGCGCGCCGTCTATCTCGACGCCCCGCCCGGTGCGGTCGATCGCGCGCTGCGCGAGGTCGCCACCAGCGTCGCCGACGAGCTCGCGCGGACCGCCGACGCCGCGCGCCTCGGGACTCCGGCCGGCGCGACCGGCGCCGTCGGCAGCGGCCTGTCTCGCCGCTTGCGCCACGGTCGGCTGGATGCGCTCGAGGCGGGCTTCACGCGGTGGAAGGAGCGCGCCGAGCTGCACAAGCGCGCCGGGATGTCGGCGCCCCACCGCCACGGGATCGACGAGTGGCGCGAGTTCGTCGCCCTCGAGACGGCCTATCGCGACGCCTGTACGGCGGGGGGCCTGGACCTGCGCCGGCTCGCGTTCCCGCGCGCGTTCGAGGCCGGCAACGCCGTCGCGGTGTGGCTGTGGAACACGCTGAAGGAGTACGCGATCTCGCACGCCATCTCGCGCTGGCTGCTGCGCGAGGCCCTCGTGGTCGGGGACGCGCAGGCGATCGACCTCGGCTACACGAACTGCGCGCTCAAGGTGCACACGCGCACGGGCGTCGTGGTCGACGTACCGGTCCGGTAGACGAGCTGCGCGTTCAGAGCGCGGCGGCGGACCAGTCGCAGCCGAGCTCGACCTGCGTGACGTGGCAGCGCAGGCACATGCGCCGGTTGCCCCGATCGAGCGCGCGGCACTGCGAGCTGCCGCGCCAGCCGCGCGGATGCGGCGAGATGTGCGGCGCTCCGGCGGTCGCGCTGTGGCAGGTCTGGCAATCCTCCTCGCGGTGGCACGACGCACACGCCGTGAGGTTGCGGCGCGCCTCGCGGGCGTGGAGGTTGCCACCGCCGGTGGTCGACACCCACCCTCCCGGGTGGAACGCGTGATCTGGATCGTCCTGGTCGAACCCCGTGCTCGCGCCCTCCGCGACGCCGGTGCGCTGGTGACAGCCGACGCAGAAGGACTGCGCGCGGTGACACGCCGAGCAGTCAGGCGTGCCGCGGCGCGCATCGACGGCATGCGTGCGGACGTACCCCCCGGGATGGAAGTCCATCGGCTTCACCTCGCCCTGGTGACACCCGATGCACTCCGAGCGATCGTGACACGCCTCGCAGGTGGCGCCGATCTGACGCGCCTCCTCGCGATGATCCGTCGCGAAGCCCGGGCCATGGCCGTCCCCGAGCCCGGTGTGCGAGGGGACGAGCGTGCCCTGGGCGAACCGCGTCTGCACGAGCCCGGTGCGAAGCGTGGGGTGACAGTCGCCGCACGCCCGCTGCTGGCGGCCGCTCGCGTGGCACTCGAGGCAGAGCGCCATCGTCGGCAGGTGACGCGCGGTCGCGAGCCCCACGCTGCGCAGGTCGCCATGGCAGCGCGCGCACGGCGTGGTCGCGTGCGCGGCGTGATCGAACTTGATCGCCGGTGGCGGGATGTACGTGCGCTCGACGGCCGCATCGGGCGAGTAGCCCGGGTGGCAGGCGAGGCAGCGGGTCGGCGGGATGCCGGGCGCGGTCGGGCGCGCCGGCTGAGCACGATCGATCGCGTGGCACGCGCGACACGCTCCCTCGGTGGGCAGCAGGTTGTCGACCGCCGAGCGCGACGAGGTCGCGGCCGGATGGCACGCGGCACACGGGGTCCCGCGGGCGGCATGCGTGGCGTGCGAGAACGTGAGCGGCAAGCGCTGCAGCGGATACACGACGGGAGACCACTCGGCCTCCCCGGCGGCCTCCCCGGCGCCCTCCCCCGCGCGCGCGACGAGCGCCAGTACGAGGACGAGCGCGAGTGCGGCCACGAGCACGGGTGCCGGCGCGGGGATGAGTCGGCGCGTGCGCATCAGGGCTCCGGCACGAAGGTGAAGTCGAGGATGACGATGGCGCGCGTCTGGACGCCGTCGCGCGGATCGCGATCGAGCTCCGCGATGCCATGCAGCGCGACGCCATCCGCGACCTGCCAGGTCGTGCTCGCGACGCCCGAGGCGGAGACGTACCGCGCGGTCACGCCGTCATCGGGTGCGATCGCGAGCACGAGCGCGCGCCCGCGGAGCCACAGGTTGCGGCGCTGGCGAAACCCTGCCTCCGCGCTGCCCCCGATCCGGCGGCCGCCGTAGCCCGCGTCGATCAGCCCACCCACGCGAGCGCGCAATCGCGGCCCCAGCGCCCGCTCGAGGGAAGCGTCGCCGCCGCCGGCATGGTCGTCCGCGCCCTGGAGCGGATGGTACCGGCGCAGCCACGCGCTGGCGGTCGCGCGCACCGTGCCGTCGTACCGATAGGCGAGCCGCGCGTCTGCCGTCGGATCGATCGAGAACACGTTGAAGATCGAGTCGCCGTCGAACGTCGGGTAGAAGTACTCCACCGACGGTTCGAGGACGTGGTGCCCGCGCGCGAGGCGAACGCCGGCGTCCGCGCGGTCGACGAGCCCGTGCAGCAGCGAGTACCGCGCGTTCGCGTATGGCTCGGCCGTGATGCCACCCTGCGCGCTCGAGCCGAGCCGCACGTGCGCCCGCGCGGAGAGGTGCTCCTCGTTCACGCCGGTGCTCGGGAGCTGACCAAACTCGTCGGGATAGACCGCGGCGCTATGCGACCACGTGCGCCGGTACGCCAGCTCCGCCCCGACGCGGCGCAGCCGTGACGTCTCCAGCCCGACGCCGATCGTGGGCTGGAGCACTTCGCGCTGGGGGCACGTCTCGTAATCGGACGAGAGCCGACGGTTCGCGACCACGCGGTCCCGATCCACGAGGAGGTACGTGCCCGTCCCCGGCGTCGCGCCCGCGACGTACTCGCGGCAGCCCGCACCCGAGGTACCGTCCAGCTCGTAGGCGGAGAGCCCCATCACCGACGAGGCGCGCACCCGCAGGCCGGCGTCCGCGACGACCGCGAGGGGCGCCGGGAGCTCGACGCGAGCGGCGGCTCCGTCCACGCCCAGCGTGCCCCAGCCGTGATCGACGAGCACGCGCCCCACCTGGATCGACACCTGATCGCTGCCCGCACCGGTGACCTCGAAGTAGCCGTACAGCAGGTCGAGATTCGCGATGCTCTCCGAGAGCTCGGGGATCACGTCGAGCGCGTCGCGGCGGACCGCGGGCGTCAGGCGGATCCGCCTCGTCGCGTACTGCCCGAAGTCGTGGTCGACGCGCAGATAGCTCTGGAACGAGATCGCGAGGCCGTGGTTCGCCAGGTGCGCGCGCCTGCGGCGGGCGGCGAGATTGCCGACATCGGTGATGCGGAGCGCGATCGTCTGCGTGTAGCGGCGCCGGCCCAGGAACAGGTCCGGCCCGACGAGCTGGTAGTCGCGGAGCCGGTACGCCTGCCCGGTGGTGCGGGTGCGCAACCAGAACTCGTAGGCTTGGGCCGTGCGCGGCGCCGCGAGCGCGGCCGCGAGCACGACTGCGGCGACGCCCGCCCTCCGCATCGGCGCGAGCCTAACACCTTCGCGCATCAGCGGGAGACGGTCAGCGTGGCGAGCGCGAATGCGCCGCCCGGGCCCGCGGCGGCAATGCCCCACGCGCCGCGCTCCCCCGCGGGCACGGTGCAGCGGAGGAGCGTCGAGCCGTCGCGCGTGACCGTGGCGGTGGTGCCCGCGATCGCGAGGGCGAGCGTGGTCGCGGTCCCCGGATCAAAGGCCGGGACAGCGCTGCCGGTGCAGAGCGTGCGGGTGGTTCCGCCGTCGATGCGGACGAGCTGCGTGGGTACCCCCGGCGCGATCTGCGCGGCAAGCAGATCGCCGGCCGCCCGGTACCGGGCGACGAGCACGACGCCGCCGGACTGCACCCGCACGGTCGCGCGCACGGTTCCGGTCGCGAGTCGCGGGCCGCCCGCGAGGACAGGCGCGAGGTCGTCGGCGCGGTCGCTCGCCGCGAGCACGAACTCGGGTCCGCGGGACACGGTGCGCGGATCGACGGGTGTGGCCGTCGGCGTCGCGTCGACCCCGGCGCCACCAGTGTCGCCGCTGTCGCCGCTGTCACCCGGGATGATCGTGACGGAGCCCGTCCCCGGGCCGATCAGCGAGGGCCGATAGATCGCGGCCACCGTGCTGGCGGGCGCTCCTCCCACGACGAGCACCGAACCGTCGGCCAGCCGGATCGTGCGCGGATCGACCCCGAGCACGAGCGCCTCGGCGCCGCTCGCGAGCGGGCGCCGGGTCCACCGGTCGCGCGCCGGATCGTAGAGCGCGACGGTGCCTGGGCCATCGACGGCACCCTCGATCGCGACCACCCGGCCATCCTCCTGCGTCGCGAGCTGCGTCGCGAGCTGCGTCGCGAGCTGCGCGCCGGCCCGTGCGGATGGCGCGGCCACCGGCACCGCGGCGCCGGGCACGGCACCGGCCACGACGATGGAAGCGGCCGTCGCGCTCGCCGTCAGCACGCCACCCCCGTCGAGCTGGGTCACGGCCAGGTACGTCGGCGCGAGCGGGGTCGCGTCGACCGGCGCGGGGGTCGACGGGGTCCACGCGAACGTGTCCGCGGCCTCCGGATCGGACGCGTCCGGGGCGGGCGTGCCACCCGCCACGACGTATGCGTGGGCGCCGGAGCGCTGCAGGCCTGCATCGAAGCCCCGCGCATTGAGTCGGCCCGCGACGAGCGTCGGGCCCGCGTCCGCCGATCCGAGCCGATCGAGCGCGTAGATGCGACTGCTGCGCCGGACCACCCCGCCGCAGGCACCGGCCGCGACATCGGAGCAGCCGCCTGCGAGGAGCAGGTGATCGAGATCGATCACGATCCCGGCGTGGAACGCGCGACTTTCGACAAGGACGGGCACGCCGAGGGCGTGCGTGACGGGGTCGTAGATCGTGATCGCGGCGCGCGGACCGCCCGTGATCGCGACGCGCCCGCCCGACAGCTCGACGAGCGCGGCCCCCACGAAGCCGGACTCGGCAAGCACATCCGGCACGTCCACCGCGATGAACGTGCCCGTCGCGGAGTCGTACCGCTCGATGCTGCCGAGTGCGCCGCCGGCCGCGTCCAACCCGCCCACGACGAGCACTCCATCGCCCGCGCGTGCGAGCAGCGGGGCTGCGCGCGCGACCGCGAGCGACCCGGTCGCGCACGCCCCGCCTGGCGGCGCCATGAACACCGGCAGCGTGCTGCCATCCGCGAGCGCGGCGAGCTCGAACGGCGCCGTCTTGCCGGCCGCCTCGACCACACCGCCGCCCACCAGCACCTCGATGCCGAGGCCTTCCGTGTCCGCCGGAAAGTCGGTGATGTCGAACGCGGTCGCGACCGGGACGGCGCGCACCACGTCCCCACCGCCCGTGTACGCCGTGACCCGCAGCTCCGTCGCGGCGGCCGGCGCCCCGCAGTCGCCCGGCGCGGCGTGGATCGGAGCCAGCGTCACGCGCGTCGCATCGCCGCTGCACGCGCCGCCGCCGGCCGCGCAGGCACCGAGGACCAGCGCGACCCCGCGCGCACGACAAGCGAGCACGCGCGCATGTTACTCTGCCCGCGATGTCGGAGCTGCCGACGACGTTCGGCAAGTACTTCCTGACCGAGAAGCTCGCGACCGGGGGCATGGCCGAGATCTATCTCGCCAAGCTCGTGGGCCCCGGCGGGTTCGAGAAGTCACTCGTCATCAAGCAGATCCACCCGCGGCTCACGGGGCAGCGGCAGTTCGTGGACCTGTTCGTGGCGGAGGCGAAGACCCTCGTCACCCTCGCGCACGGCAACATCGTCCCCGTCTACGAGCTCGGTGTCGTCGACGACACCTACTTCATCGCGATGGAGTACATCGACGGCCCGACGCTGTATCGGCTGACCGCGACGCTCGCGCGGCGCGAGGTGATGATGGACCCGTGGATCGCGGCGTGGATCGCGGCGCGCATCCTCGATGGGCTCGACTACGCGCATCGCAAGGGCGAGGGCGTGATCCACCGGGACCTCTCGCCCCGCAACGTGATGCTGTCGCGCGACGGCGAGGTGAAGCTGGTCGATTTCGGGATCGCGATCGCGCACGGCGCCGCCGATGCGGCGACCGGTGACGTGCCGACCGGCTCGTTCCCGTACATGTCCCCCGAGCAAGTGCGGCGCACGGCGCTGACGGGGCAGTCCGATCTGTTCTCGCTCGGCGTGCTGCTGTGGGAGATGCTCGTCGGACGGCGGCTGTTCGCGCGCGCGGACGAGGCGGCGACGCTCGCCGCGGTCACCCAGGGTGACATCGCGCTCCCCTCCGCCGAGCGGCCCGAGATCCCGGCCCGACTCGACGAGGTGGTGATGCGGGCGCTCGCGCGCGACCCGTCGGAGCGCTGGGCGACGGCGACTGACATGCTCGCGGCGCTCCAGCGCTACCTCTATGCGCTCGACGAGCCGCCCGGGCCGCGTGACCTCGCGGCGCTGGTGGCGCGCTACTGCCCGCCCGAGACGCGGCGGCACCCCACGCACTCCGAGCTCGGCGGCTCCAGCGAGCCGCCACCCGCGCCGGGAGGTCCCCGCACGGCGGTGGTTCCTCGCACGGCGGTGGTTCCTCGCACCGCGGTGGTTCCTCGCACCGCGGTGGTGCCCCGCGACGCGGTGGTGCCCCGCGACGCGGTGGTGCGTGGCAAGGCGCGCGCCCGCACCGAGACGTTCGCGACACACGTCGAGCTCGAGCATCTGCTGGCGCCGGAGGTGCCCGTGGTCGACGCAGCGGCGGTCATGGCCGACGAGGCGGCGGTCGGACGGATGGTGCGGACCGCGCCCAGCCGGACGCTGCTTGTGCTGGCGGCGACCGGGGCGCTGGGCCTCGGGGTGGCCGCAGTCGTGATCGTGATGACCGGCCGCGGCAAGCTCGCGGACGCGCCCGATGGCGGGAGCGTCGGCGACGCGGCGAGTCTGCGCACGGCCGCCTTCGACGCGACGGTGATCGACGCCACTGCCGTGGACGCGACCAGTGCGGATGCCGCGGGCCGCGATGCCAGCCTCGTCGACGCCACGCCCGACACCCGCGTCCCGATCGCTACCCCCGTGGCGCCCCGTGACGCGCCCGCCGCCCCCCGCGAACGTCCGGACGCGGCGCCCGAGTCGCCGCGGCTCACGGGCACGGCGACGCTCGTCATCGGCGCCGACCCGTGGGGCGAGATCACCGTCGATGGCGCGCCCCGCGGTCGCACGCCGGCTCGGCTCACCGTCACGCCCGGCAAGCACACCGTCGAGGTGAGCTATCGCGGAGACGAGGCGCCGCGCTCCAGGACATTCGCGATCGACCTTGCCGCCGGGGCCGTCCGCGAGCTGCAGGCGGACTTCAGCGCCCCGTGAATGGACCGGGGTCGATCACGATCGTCGTCGCGCGATCGCCGCCGCTCACCGCGATCGCCGTGACCACCGCGCCGATCACCAGTGCGGCGCCGACCCCGCTCCACACCCACGGACTGCGACAGCCGCGACAGCGGTCATAGCGCGGGGTCGACCGCGCGCGGTCGCCAACCACCGTCGGGGGATAGCGCAGCTCACCGACGCGGACGGCGGCCCAGGCCTCGCGCGCTGCGGCCGCGAGCCCAGACGGATCGCCGTACCCCACGTCCACCACGGCGCTGCACCGCGCCGGGATCCCGGCACAGCGCTGCACCAGCAGCGTCGGTCCGCCGCGCCGCGTGGTCACCGCCGCGAGCACCACCTCGTCGAGATCAGCGTAGCGCAGTGCCGCGTCCGTCAGCGCGGCGACCGCGGCGGCGGTGAGGTCGGGTGTCACGCCCGTCGCGAGCGCGACGGCATCGACGTCGGGCTCGAGCGTGAGCTCGACCGCGACGGCGGTCCCCACCGCCTCGCTGTCCCCGACCGCCACCGCACGGATCGCTGGAGCCCTCCCGCGGGCGCGCGCGACGACGAGGTGCTGGCCTCGGGCGACGGCGAGCGCGAGCGGCGCCGTACCGACCTCGACACCGTCGAGCTCGATGTGCGCCGGGTCGCCCGGGTCCGTCCCCACGACCGCGATGGCCAGCCGTGCGGTGCCGGGCACGGCCGCGCGCACCGCCTCGACGCGCTCGAGCACGTCGGGCGAGAACTCGGCGAGCGTCAACGGCCGCCGCGGGTCGAGTGCGAGGGCCAGCGTGATCGCGGCGCGCGCTTCGTCGCCCCGCCCCAGGTAATCGAGGGCCACACCGAGCCGCAGCGCTGCGTCTGCATACAGCTCGGCGCCGCCGGGCAGCGCGACGAGCGCCTCCGCGTCGGCGCGCGCCCCGGCGAGCTTCACGGCCGCGACCTCGACGGCGACCCGCAGATACGCGCGCCACCCCGCGTCGACCTGCTCGCGCACGCGGCGAAAGCGCGCGAGCGACTCGACAGGGACGGCGCCCGCGGCGAGCGCGACGCGGGCCTCGTGCACGGCATCGGGCGCGACCCTCGCCGACCGCCCGCCCATCGCCGCCGCGAGCGCGCGCGCGGTCACTGGCGTCGTGGCCACGACGCCGGTCCCGTCTGCAGCCGCCGCGTGCGGGATCACGAGCAGCCCGGCGCCCGCGCACACCGCCGCCGCGAGTCGCCGTGCAGCCAGCAGCACCCTCACGCCGGCAGTATACTCGCCGGATTCCCGTGCTGCGCGCGCATGCCACCCAGGCTCTCGACCCGCGGCATGGCTCCCGCGCCACGCCACCGGGCACGCCGCGGACGATGCGTCTCGGCCGGCCAGCCGCGCTCGCCGCGGCGCTGACGCTCGCGCTCGGAGCCGCCAACTCGGGATGCAGCTCGTCGCACGCCAGCGCCGCGGCCGACCCGAACCGGGCTCCGTTCCACACGCTGCAGCTCGCGCACATCGTCGGGGGCTGGCGCTGGCTCCAGCGCACGACCGAGGACGGCACGACGCGCATCGAGGACGAGCACTGGCGGTTCCGGCCCACCGGCCTCGCCACCCAGCTCGCGGGCCGCTACGTGCGCGAGGTCGAGGTGCGGTCCGATGATCGCACCCCGTTCGCGTGCAACCAGCGCCCGCTCTATCGCCAACGCGCCGTGTTCGACGTCACGCTCGATGCCACCCCGCAGGGGTTCATCGTCCGCGAGACGGCGGTGCGGACGGAGCCTGCCCCCTGCGATCACGGGTTCCGGCGGCTCGGCGTGTACGCGGCGTCGCTGACGGGCGATCGGCTGGAGCTCGCCTGGGCCGGTGGGACCCAGCACCTGTTTCACCTCGACGATCGAAGCGTGGCACTACCCGAGGACCCGTGGCCCGCGACCGCGACGATCGAGGGTGAGTGGCGCTGGGACGCGTCCTCGTACGACGACGCGGGGAACATCCAGGACGAGACGGAGTGGTGGTACGTCACGCGCCGGTCAGACACGCGGCTCGACGCCACGTATCGCCGACGCGTCACCGTTCGCAGCCCGACCGGCGAGGTCATCGCGTGCGCGCACGCCCCCAGCTGGACGTTCGATGACGCGTACGTGCTCGACGGGCAGCGCGAGGAGGAGCACTGGCGGCTCCACGAGCTCGCCGCGGCGCCCGGCGACCACCCCTGCCTGCGCGTCACGCCGCAGCGCAGCCTCGACGAGGCGACGGCCGAGCAGATCGGTGACTCGCTCCTGCTCGAATGGCGAGGCAAGCGGCGGCAGATCCTGTACCGCCCGGACCGGCGCATTGCCGAACAGCCGGGCGTGACACCTACACCCGCCCCGGCGCGCCCCATCTCACCCGCGCATCGCTAGAATTTTGGCCGCGGGCCCCCGGACCGAGTACAGAATGAAGGTATGGCCCGCAAACGTCCCTTGGTGTCCCCCGAGGACCAGGCGATGTTCATGGCGGCGCTCGAGGGCGTGACGCCGCTCGGCTCGCGCGACCGGATCGCGGTCCCGCCGCCGCCGCCGTCGGCCGTGAAGATCATCCGGTTCGCGGAGCCACCGCCGAGCGTGAAGCTGGCCGTCGAGGGCGATGGTCAGCGCTATGCCGCGCGGGGCCCGGGCGTCTCGCACGCACAGCTCGCGGAGCTGCGCGCGGGCAAGGTTCGCGCGGAGCTCACGATCGACCTGCACGGCGATACCGTCGCGCGCGGCATCGAGCGGCTGCGCGACGCGCTCGCGCAAGGCGTGAACCTGTACCGGTGCGTGTGCATCGTGCACGGCAAGGGCACGCACTCCGAGTACGGCGCGCCGCTGCGCGAGGCCGTGCTCGCCGAGCTGCTCGGCCCGCTCTCGGGCTACGTCCAGGCGCTCTCGACCGCGAGCCCTGCCGATGGCGGCGAGGGTGCCACGCTCGTGCTCCTGCGGAGGACGCGATGATGATCCGGGTGGCTCCGCTCGCACTCGCCGCAGCGCTCGTGACCGTCGCGGGCGCGCCCCGCCCTGCCGACGCGGCGAAGGCCCGCCTGCATCCGAGCGCGCCGCCTGCCGCCCTCGGCCCCACGCGAGGCCCGGCTCGCAGCCCGGGCCCCACGGCCTCGAATCCCACGAAGCTCGGCGCAAACGCGGCCGTGCAGTTCCTGCGCGCAGGTACATTGCAGGCGGTCACCACGTCGGGCGGCAAGTCGTCGAAACGCGCGGTCGCAGCCGCCCCGAGCACCCCGGAGGAGGAGACCGCAACGCAGCTGCAGAAGCTGCTGCGCGGGGCCTCGCTGCGCCGGGGCGTGACGGGATTCTTCGTCGCCGATGCGCGCACGGGCGAGCCGGTGTTCGCCGTCAACGCGGATGACGCGATGAATCCGGCGTCGAACGTGAAGATGATCTCCACGGCGACGGCGCTCGAGCTGCTCGGCCCCGGGTTCCGCTACCCGACGCGCGTGCTCGGCCGCTCGCCCGAAGGCGGCGTCGTGCACGGCGACGTGTTCCTCCTCGGCAGCTACGACCCGACCCTCGCGCCCGAGGACTTCACGCAGCTCGCGGAGACCCTGGCCGCGCACGGCGTGACGTCGATCGAAGGCAATGTCGTCGTCGGCAGCGACGCGACGCGCGATGGCATCTTCCGCTCGATCATCCCGATCGAGGTGATCGCCGGCGCCCCCGGCGAGGCGCCGAGCGTCCGCGTCCCCGACGGCCTCGATCTGGTCACGGTCCGCGTCACCGCGACCACGGCCAAGCGCCCGAAGCGCACCCACCTCACGTACGACGCGCAGGTGATCACGAGCGATGCCGGCTACCCGCGGATCGAGCTCACGATCGGCGGCACCATCGGCCGCGGCGCGACCTCGACGTACAAGCTGTGGACGAAGCAGCGCACCGCGCATGCGGCCTACGCGCTGATCGCCGCGCTGCGCGCGCACCAGATCCCGATCACCGGCGAGCTCAAGATCGAGGAGCTCGGTGACTTCGTGGGCGACACCCTCGCAGGGGGCGCCCTGCCCGTCGAGCTCGGTCGGCACGACAGCCTCCCGCTCGCGGCCATCGTCGCGAACGTGAACAAGCGCAGCATCAACTGGCTGGCCGACCGCGTCGTGATGACGGCCGCCGCGCTCGCGCGCCGGTCGCAGCCGTCGATGGCGCTCGCGCTCGAGGAGATGTACGGGTGGCTCGCCCGGCATCCGCACCTCGGCAAGGACAGCCTCCTGATCGATACGGGGTCGGGCCTGTCGTACAAGACGAAGATCTCGACGCACGAGCTGGTCTCGATCGTGCGCTCGGCGGGCGGGTTCGACGTGCCGCCGACGCGTTCGCCCGTCGCGGGCACCGACCTCGCCACCGCGTGGCGCAAGTCGCTATCGATCGCGGGGAACGACGGCACGCTGCGCCACCGGTTCCGCGGCCTCGACCTGCGCGGCCGCATGATCGGCAAGACCGGCACGCTGTCCACCGTCGTGGCGCTGTCCGGGATCCTAGACGTCGATCCTGCGCGTCCGCTCGTGTTCTCCCTCGTGACGAACTCGGATCACCTCGACAAGAAGCAGGTGCGGCGCGCGCACGAGCAGATGATCGGCGAGGTCTGCCGCTACCTCGTGCGCACCGCGAAGCCGCCCGCCGCGACGTTCGGCCAAGGCTCCGGCAGACCTGCGCTGACGCCGCCCACTCCGCCCGCCCCGTCCGCCGATCTCCACCCCGCCACGGGCGCCGAGCTCCCCGGCGCAGCCACGGACGTCGACGAGGAGTCCGAGTCCGAGATGTCGGACTCGTCGTCGCTCGACTCCGAAGCAGCGCACTCGAGGTAGGGCTCGCCCCCGGCGGTACGGACCGGTTCGGGTGCGAGCTCGCCAGCCGCGAGCTCGGGGAAGGCGGTCTTGAAATCGCGATGGATGATCTGCCGGATGATGGGCGACCGAACCCGTTGCCACGCGCGAGCCTCGGAACAATCGCCGGGGCCCGGGCGGGCGCCTCAGTCGTCGTTGCTGAACGACTGCGCGAGCTGCTCGAGCACGCCTTGGTCCTCGAGCGTGGTCGTGTCGCCGCGCGCTGTCGAGCCCGAGGCGAGCTCCCGCAACAACCGCCGCATGATCTTGCCCGAGCGCGTCTTCGGGAGCTGCTCCGCGAAGCGCACCTCCTCGGGCCGTGCCAGCGCGCCGATCTGCGATGCCACGTGAGCACGCAGCTCCGCGGCGAGCGCAGCGTCCGCCGCGACGCCGTTGCGCGGGGTCACGAACGCGACGATCGCGTGGCCCTTCAGCTCGTCGGGCCGGCCGACCACCGCGGCCTCCGCGACCTTCGGGTGGGACACGAGCGCACTCTCGATCTCCATCGTCGACAGGCGATGCCCCGCGACGTTGATCACGTCATCGACGCGCCCCATGATCCAGAAGTTACCGTCGCTGTCCTGCCGCGCGCCGTCGCCCGCGAAGTACACGCCCTCGACCTCGCCGAAGTACGTGGCCACGAAGCGCTCGTGGTCGCCGAAGATGGTCCGCAGCATCGACGGCCACGGTCGCGTCACGACCAGGAAGCCACCCTCGTTCGGCGCGCACGGCGTGCCGTCGCGGTGGACGATCGCGGCCGCGATGCCCGGCAGCGGTCGGGTCGCGCTGCCCGGCCTGGTCGGAGTGGCCCCCGGCAGCGGCGAGATCATGATCGCGCCGGTCTCCGTCTGCCACCACGTGTCGACGATCGGGCAGCGGTCGCCGCCGATCGCGGTCCGGTACCACATCCACGCCTCGGGATTGATCGGCTCGCCCACGCTACCGAGCAGCCGCAGCGACGACAGGTCGTGCTTCGCGGGGTGCTCGTCGCCCCAGCGCATGAACGAGCGGACCGCGGTGGGCGCCGTGTAGAACACGGACACCTTCCACTTCGCGACGATCGCCCAGAAGCGATCCGGCCCCGGCTGATTCGGCGCGCCCTCGTATAGCAGCACCGTGGCGCCGAGCGCGAGCGGCCCGTAGACCACGTACGAGTGTCCCGTCACCCAGCCGATGTCGGCGGTGCACCAGTAGACGTCCTCGTCACGGAGGTCGAACACGATCGCGGTCGAGTACGCGGCCACGGTGAGGTAGCCGCCGGTGGTGTGGAGGATGCCCTTCGGCTTGCCCGTCGTGCCGCTCGTGTACAGCGAGTACAGCGGGTGCTCGCTCGGGAACGCCTGCGCGGCGTGCTCGGTCGGGGCGGGCCCGACCGTCTCGTGCCACCACAGGTCGCGGTCGCTCCACGCCACCGCGTTGCCGCAGCGCTTCACCACGACGACGTGCTCGACGGAGCTGACTCCAGCGGCAAGCGACTTCGCGATCGCCTTGTCCACGTTCGGCTTCAGCGGCAACACCACGCCTCGGCGCCAGCCGCCGTCCGCCGTGATCACGACCTTCGCCCCGCAGTCCGCGATTCGATCGGCGAGCGCATCCGCCGAGAACCCGCCGAACACCACCGTGTGTGGTGCCCCGAGTCGCGCGCACGCGAGCATCGCGATCGCGGCCTCGGGAATCATCGGCAGGTAGATCGCGACGAAATCGCCCGCGACGACGCCCAGTGCCGCGAGCGCGTTCGCCGTCCGGTTCACCTCGCGTGATAGCTCCGCATAGGTGAGCGTCCGGGTGTCGCCGGGCTCGCCCTCGAAGTGGATCGCGGGCTTGTTCGCGCGCGCGCCCGACGCGTGCCGATCGACACAGCTCGTCGTCGCGTTCAGCGTGCCGCCGACGAACCACGTCGGCGCGGGGTCCGTGCCGGCGCGCGGAAACCCGCCTTCGACGACCGCCGTCCACGGCGTCGCCCACGCGAGCCGCTTCGCCTGCTCGGCCCAGAAACCCTCGGGGTCGGTCTCCGCGCGCGCGACCATCGCGTCGTACGCGGCCATGCTCGGCACGCGCGCCGCGGCCGCGAACGCCGGTGGAGGCAGAAACGTCCGCGTCTCCACGAGCGACGACTCGATCGTCCCCGAGTGCGTCCCCGCGTGCGTCCCCGCGTGCGTCCCCGCGTGCGCGTCGGGGGACGGCCCCGGGCCTGCGCCCTGACCCGCCATCAGATCACCGCGATCGCGTCGATCTCGACGCGGGCATCGCGCGGCAGCCGCGCCGCCTGGACCGTCGCGCGCGCCGGCGGGTCGCTCTGAAACTTCTCGCCGTAGATCGCGTTGACGACGCCGAAGTCGCCCATGTCCGCGAGGAAGATCGTCGTCCGCACGACGTTCGCGAAGCTGCCGCCGGCCGCCGCGAGCACCGCCCCGAGGTTCTCGAGCGCCTGCCGCGTCTGGGCCGCGATGTCGCCCTCGACCATCGCGCCCGTCACGGGATCGAGGGCAATCTGCCCGCTGCAGAACATCAGCTTCTGGGTCTGGTTGCCGCCGATCTCGACGACCACGGCCTGCGAGTACGGGCCGATGGCGGCGGGGGCCTGGGCCGTACGAACGATGGTGCGTTGCATGGTCCGGGTATATCCCCAACGCCGACGTTATTGACAGGCCCCGCCGGGCCGTGGCAAACACGCGTCACTCGGGGGTATAGCTCAGCGGGAGAGCGCGTGCTTCACACGCACGATGTCGCAGGTTCAATCCCTGCTGCCCCTACCATCTCGGCCCGTCAGGCGGCGTAGCTAGCGCCGGGCCGGGTCGTCCGCGGACGTCCAGTCGACGAGCTGCTCGTCGTCGACCGCGAGCGTGGACTTCCAGTCGTCGCCACCGGCCTCGGCACCCACTTCGGTCTCGGCGTCGAAGTGCTGGGTCTCGGTCTGGACGCGCCGCTGCCCCGGCAGTGGGGATCCATCCGCTGCGATCGCGGTCGCCTGCGGACGCCGCTGTGGCGCCGACGACGCCGCCACGATCGGCGCGGCGGGCGCCGCACTGCCGCCCCGCCCCGTGCCGGTCGCCGAGCTGCGGAAGCGCTGCGACGTGGGCGTGCGGCTGCGACTGGGCGCGCTTGGCGTCGGCCGCTCGTCGACGAGATCGTCGCCGCTGCTCCCGCCGCTCGCCGCGAACCCCGGGATGCTCGGCCCGAGTGCGGGTGCCGGCGAGGGCGTGGCCCGCGCGGGCTCGTGGGCCGGCGGTGGGGTCGCGATCTCGAGCGGCTTGCTGCCCGGTCCGGGCATGGCGTGCTTCGGCGCTGCGGTCGCCGCGCCTCCGAGCGCGCGCGTCGAGAGCTCGGCGAGACAGGCCCACAGCACGCCAAGCGGGACGTGCTCGCACAGGTTGGGGACGCCCACCGTGTCCACGATGAGCGTGGCATCGACCCGCGCTGCGCCGAGGCACGCCGTGAGCAAGCGCGCCCACAGGGACCGCGGCAGGTGCGCGGCGAGCAGGTCGGGGGTCGCGTGCTTGATGATGTCGTCGGGACTCGCGACGCCGAGCTCGAGCGCCGACGCGAGCGCCGCGCCGACGAACCCCTTCGCGCTCACGACTGGGTCACTCCGGCGCGCTGGGCCGCTGCCGCGATGCACGCCCACAGCACCTCGTGCGGCACGTGCTGCGCGAGGATCGCCGGCGTGACCGTCTCGAGCACTCGCTCGGGCGTCATCGAGCCGGCGGCGAGCGAGGCCTGCAGGACCTTCGCGAGCAGCTCCGGCGGCAGGTGCGTCGCGAGGACCTCGGGCGTTGCATGCGCGAGGATGTCGCCCGGTGCGAACATCGCCTGCTCGAGCCCGGACTCCACCATGCGGGCGAACCATGCCTGTCGCTGATCCTGACTCATCGGGCGACGACGCTAACACGGGGCAAGCACTCGGGATCGCGTGATTGCCCGGGCGAGCGCTTGCGCCTTCGCCGCTCGCAGCGCACGGTGGAAAATCCGATGACCGAGCGTGCTGGAAAGGTCTCATCGGGCGTCGTGCTCTACCGACGCCGCGACGACGCGCTCGAGATCCTGCTCGTGCACCCCGCCGGTAACTACAACCGGCGCGCGCCCTGGGGCATCCCCAAGGGAGCCCCGGACGTGAACGAGCCGCTGGAGCAGACGGCCCGGCGCGAGACGCTCGAGGAGACCGGCCTCTCGGTAGCGGGCCCGCTGGTCGACCTCGGCTTCGTGGACTACACGCGCTCGAAAAAGCGCGTCCACGCGTACGCGGGTCCCGCGCCGGGGGGCGCCGATCCGCGGTGTGCCTCCTGGGAGGTCGACAAGGCAGAATTCATCGAGGTGTCGCGGGCGCGCCGCATCATCCACCCCGATCAGGCCACGCTCATCGATCGCTTGCTGCGCCTGCTCGCCGGCGATGGTGAGAGTGGCTCGCAGCCCGTGCCCGACGCTGCGAAGACTCCTGCGTAGACGGACTGTTCCACGCCGCAGCGAGGCGAGTGGCATGTCGGCTCTACGACAGCCGCCGACAACCTGACACCGGGATCACATGCGCACTCGACAAGTTCGAGACGCATGACACGGTGCGCGGCCGCCGTGGCGAGGGGGCACGGCAGGCCGCCACCGAGTCCGGTGGCTTCGTGTCGCAGGGAGGGCCGCAACCGGCCGAAACCGCCCGAGTTGCCCACGGGCGATCGTCCCTGCCCGCTCGGTGAGTTACCCGCGGCCCCACGGGTGCGCAACGTGCAGAGCAAGTAGAGGCCGGGCTCGGTCGTAAAGCACCTGCAGGGAATCGGTCCCTCGCGTGAAACGGTTGGCTCTCGAGCGGCGTCCCACAACACGAGGAGTACCAGTCATGGCCACCACGCATTCAGTTCGAGGACGTCAGGCCGCGGCGCGAAGGCCGGCGGCGGCGGCGGCACATGCGACGACCCCGCGCGCGCATCGCGTGGCGCCGGCTCGTCAGAAGCGGTCGCACGGATCGGCAGCCGCCGCTCCGGTGACTGCCGTGGGGGCAGTCGCGGACGTGAAGGACGCGAAGGACATCCGCGGGATCGTGGCGGCGACGGCCACGGTCACGCCGCGCGCGAGCAAGGTCACGCGCGGCGCAGATACGGACGATCATCTCGCCGCGTACTTCCGCCACCTCGCCGAGCACGAGCTGCTCACGCCCGAGGACGAGCGCGAGCTGTCGCAGGGTATCGAGGACACCGAGGTCCTGACGTGGGAGCGCGTGCTCTCACGCGGCGACGTGGTGCCGCACCTGCTCGCGCTGATCGCGCCGAACCTGGAGATCCCGTTCCGCGCACCCAAGCTCGAGAAGGCGCTCGAGGAGCTCTCGGCATCGACCGGCAAGCGCGTGAAGCGCGACCCGAAGCTCGTCAAGAAGGTCCAGGTCGCCGCTCACGAGGCGGCGGTCGCGATGCGCGCGCTCGATCTCGATCGCGTGCACATCGACGCAGTGATGCGCGAGCTCGATCGCGCACGCAGCGGCGAGGACGCGAACTGGTGGGATGATGCCCCGTCGAAGGATGCCGGCGCATACGTCGCCGACGTGCGGCAGGCGTACCGGGACGCCGCCCACCTGCGCGACGAGTTCGTGCGCGCGAACCTGCGCCTCGTGGTCACGATGGCGCGGCGCTACGACCGCGGCGGCATGCCGCTGGCGGACCTGATCCAGGAGGGCAACCTCGGGCTCATGCACGCCGTCTCGCGATTCGACTACCGCCGCGGGCTGCGGTTCTCGACGTACGCGTGCTGGTGGATCCGCCACGCGATCGGACGCGCGCTCGCCGACAAGGCCCGGGCGGTCCGCATCCCCGTGCACATGCTCGAGGCGCAGCAGCAGCTCGAGAAGGTGCGTCAGGGCCTGGTCGGCGAGCTCGGACGGCCGCCCACGCCGCAGGAGCTCGCGAAGGCGGCGCGCGTGCCGCTCGCGAAGCTGAACCAGATGCACCGGTACATCATGGGCCAGCCGATGTCGCTGGACCGTCCGGTCCACGATGACGATGACCGGAGCTTCGGCGACACGATGGCCGACCCGGGCTCGGAGGACGCGTCGCCGGCGGACAAGATGACGACCGAGACCCTCACGGGGCAGGTGAAGAAGTTCCTGCACTACCTGTCACCGATCGAGGCCGACGTGCTCACGAAGCGCTTCGGGCTCGGCGACGACGAGGAGCGGACGTTCCGCGAGATCGGCGACCAGTATCACCTGTCACGGGAGCGCATCCGCCAGATCCAGAACTCGGCGCTCGACAAGCTGAAGCGCGCGCTCGAGCGCGAGCACCGCGGCCACGTCGAGATGTGAGCGTTCGCTGGGCGCCGCAGCTGTGCGCCCGGTCGAGATATTCGACGTGCTCAGTGCGCTCCGGATGGCGCGCCGATTGGCTTCGCCCGCTTCAGCAGCAGGACCATCACGAGGCCAAGGCCGATGGCGGCCATCGTCAGCCTGAAGCCATCGTTGAACGACAGGATCATGGCCTGCGTGGTGACGCGGTTCGCGATCATCATCGCGGGCTCGAAGCCCTGCCGGGCCAGCTGCACCCACTGCTGCTGGGCGGCTGTGTCGTACATCGTGACGTGCTCCGATAGGCGCGCGCCATGCTGCGCGATGCCATCGGCGATGACCTTGCCCATCCAGGCGGTTCCCAGCGATCCCCCGAGCTCGCGCGTCAGGTTGAACAGTCCGGTGGCGTTACCGCGCTGTGCTGGTGGCAGGTCCGAGAGCGCGGCGATGCTGACAGGGATGAAGATGAACCCCAGGCCGAGCGAGCGGACGAGGTTCGGGAATACGAGCGAGTAGAAGTCGGCCTCCTGGGTGAGCTGCGAGGCGTAGAACTGCGACAGCGTCGTCATCGCGACGCCGAACATCAGCATGTAGCGAGGGTCGACCTTGTTCGCCATCTTGCCGATGACCGGCATCAGGAACACCTGCGCGATGCCGGCGAGCAGGAAGATCCGTCCGATGTCGAGCGCCGTGTAGTGCATCACGGCCCCGCAGTAGAGCGAGAACAGATAGCTCGCGCCGAACAGCGCGAAGCCGGTCAGGAAGTTGAGGCCGGTGCCGGCGGTGTAGCTGCGATTCTTGAACACGCGCAGATCGACGACCGGGTTGTCGGCCTCCAGCTCGTGCACGATGAATGTCACGAGCGCGATCGTCGCGACGGCCACGAGCACCATGATCGTCGTGCTGTCGCTCCACCCCTCGCGGTTGCCCTCCTCGAGCACGTACTGCAGAGACGCCATCCCGACGGCGAGCAAGGCGATGCCCCACAGATCGATCGGCCGCTTGTCGGGCACGAATCCCGGCTCCTCGATGACCCGCGGGATCATGACGCCCACGAGCAGGCCGATCGGCACGTTGACGAGGAAGATCCAGTGCCAGCTCGACCACTGGATCAGGTAGCCGCCGATGGTCGGGCCCAGGAGTGGCCCCGTGATCGCTCCGAGGCCGAACAGCGCCGCGGCGGTACCGTGTTCCTCGCGCGGGAACCGCTGGAACAGGATCGCCTGCGCGCTCGGGATGATCGCACCTCCGCCCATGCCCTGAAGGATGCGAAACAGCACGAGCGACGGCAGATTCCAGGCGAGCCCGCACAGCGCGCTCGCCGCCGTGAAGACGAACACGCTCGTCGAGAAGTACTTGCGGAAGCCGAAGCGGCGCTGGAACCAGCCCGTCATCGGGATGACGACGATGTTTGCCATCATGTAGCCGGTCGACACCCAGCCGATCTGGTCGATCGGGGTCCCAAAGCTCGCGCGGATGTCCGACAGCGCGACGTTGACGATCGAGATGTCGATCATCGCCATCAGCGCGGCCGCCATCACGGTGATGGTGATCGCCGCCTTCGAGCCCTGGATCGGCGCGTTGCTCATGGTCGGGCGCCCGCTACTCGAGGTGGATGACGACGCGGGCGCTCATGCCGGGGCGCAGCGGCTGCACCGCCTTGCGCGAGCCGGCGTCGAGCAGGATCTTCACCGGCACGCGCTGCGTGACCTTGATGAAGTTTCCCGAAGCATTGTCGGCGGGCAGCAGCGAGAACCGCGAGCCCGTCCCCGCCGCGATCGACTCGACCTTGCCGTGCAACTCGCCGTCGTACGCGTCGAGCTCGATGTCCACTACCTGCCCCGGCACGACGCTCGCGAGCTGCGTCTCCTTGAGGTTCGCGACGATCCAGGTGTCCGTGAGGTCCACGAGCGCGAGCAGCGGGCGGTCGGGCCCGACGATCTGCCCCGGCTCGACGTTGCGGCGCGCGACCGTGCCACCGATCTCCGCGCGGACCTTCGTGTAGTCCAGATCGAGCTGCGCGCGATCCACCGCCGTGCGGGCCTGCGCGACGCGCGCCTCGCCGAGCGCGACCTGGGCCTCCGCGGCCCCGACCTGCTCGTCGACGGTCGAGGCCGCCTCCAGCCTGCCCTTCGCGGTGCCGATCGAGCCGCCCGCGTTCGAGCGATTCGCGCGTGCGCTCGCGAGCTGCGCCCGCGCCTGGGCCAGCTGCGCATCCGCCTGCTCGTCGGCGGCCAGCGCGCCGTCCGCCTCCGCGCGCGTCACTGCCCCACTCGCGAGCAGCCGGTCCGTGCGGTCGCGGTCGATCTTCGTGAGGGTCTTGTGCGACTGCGCGGCCGCGATGGCGGCGGTCGCCTGCGCGATGCCGGCCGCCGTGGTCCCCGTCATTGCCGAGGCCTGCTCGACGCCGCCCTGCGCGATCACGACGTTCGCCTTCGCAGTCTTGCCCACGAGGGTCAGCTGCGTCTGCTGCGTCTTGAGCTGCGCCTCCATGGCCGCGAGGTCGGCCTGCGCGGCCGCGAGGCGGACCTGCTGATCGCGGTCGTCGAGCTCCAGGAGCACGTCGCCCGCCTTCACGAGCTGGTTGTCGACGACGTGCACCTTCTTCACCTGCCCCGCGATCCGCGGAGCCACGCTCGCGACATGCGCCTCGACCTGCGCGTCGTCCGTGCGCTCGGTGCCCTGCCGCGAGATGTAGACGTACGCACCTACCCCGAGCGCTGCGAGCGCGAGGACGCCGAGCACCTTGGGTGCCTTGGCCTTCTTCTTCGGCGCCACGGGCGCGGGGGACAGCGGCGGAATCGAGCTCGGAGCGGCCACGCCAGGGCCTGATGCAGCGGTCACGCCACGACCATGGCCGACCACCTGTCCACTGACACGTGCCACCAGGGAACGAAACCTCCCGGGAGCGGCTCGTCGGAAGGACCGGACCTGTCGGCCCGGCGGGCGGCCTGCCGTTCCGGTGTACAGAGATCCAACAGCATCGCGGGGCTACTGAGCGATCCGGGCGAGCGAGCTAGACGAGCGGCGCGCCGGTGGCCGCGACGGCCATCTCGCGCGTGATGCCCGGGGCGAGCTCCACGATACGAAACTTCTCGCCGAGCGGCTCGAAGACGCCGAAGTCCGTGATCACGAGCGTGACCACCCGGGCCGCGGTCAGCGGGTAGTCGCAGCGCGCGACGAGCTTGTGCTCCTGCTTCTTCGTCACGTGCTGCATCATCGCGATCACGCGCGGCACGCCCGACGCGAGATCCATCGCGCCGCCGATGCCCATCACCTTGCCGCCCGGCACGGCCCAGTTCGCGAGGTCACCGTTCGCGCCCACCTGCATCGCGCCCATGATCGCGAGGTCGACGTGACCGCCGCGGATCATCGCGAACGAGAAGGCCGAGTCGAAGGTCGACGCGCCGGGGAGCGCCGTCACCGTCTGCTTGCCCGCGTTGATGAGGTTCGCGTCCTCGTCGCCCTCGTACGGAAACGGCCCCATGCCGAGCAGCCCGTTCTCGGAGTGCAGGTACGCGTGCCCCTCGGTGAGGTAGTCCGCGACCTGGGTGGGCAGCCCGATGCCCAGGTTCACGATCGCGCCCGCGGGGATCTCGGCGGCCGCGCGCCGCGCCATCTGCTCCGTCGTGAATCCAGCCGTCATGGGCGCTTCCTCGTCGTGCGGAACTCGAACGCGTTCTCGTGCTCGGGCACGTGCACGATACGGTGGATGAAGATGCCCGGCAGGTGGACGTCGTCGGGATCGATCGCGCCGGTCTCGACGAGCTCGTCGCACTCGACGATCGCGAGCCGTGCTGCGGAGGCCGCCACCGGATTGAAGTTCCGCGCCGTGCGCCAGAACCGGAGATTGCCGAAGCGATCGGATATCGCGGCGCGCACGAGCGCGACATCGCCTGGCAGCGCGCGCTCCATGAGGTAGCGCCTGCCGTCGATCTCCTTGGTCTCCTTGCCATCCTCGACCACGGTGCCCACCCCGGTCGGCGTGTAGAACGCCGGGATCCCGGCACCGGCAGCTCGCATGCGCTCCGCGAGCGTGCCCTGCGGGATGACCTCGACCTTCACCTCGCCGGACGCCATGCGGGTGTGGAGATCATCGTTGCCGCCGATGTAGCTGCAGATGACCTTCGACACGAGCCCGGCTTTGAGCCACGTCGCGAGGCCCTTGCCCATGTTGCCGGCATTGTTCGAGACGAGTGTCAGGTTCCGCGCGCCGCGCTCGACCACGCCGCGGATCAGCGCCTCGGGATTTCCGGACAGGCCGAACCCGCCGCAGAGGATCGTCATGCCGTCGCGGAGCGGCTCGAGCGCGCTGGCGATGGTGTCCTGCACCTTGTTCGTGTGGCGACCGACGAACGCCGGGGCTGCCATCACGACACGCCTCGCAGCGCGGCCGGCACGGCAGCGGCAGCGCCGAACGCGTTCACCGCGGCGTCGCCGAAGCTGCGCATGCCACCGACGAGCTCTGCCTCGGTGATGCACAGCGGCGGCGCGAAGATCGCGGTGCCCCGCTTGCCATCGAGGTGCAGCGAGAGCTTGCGGGCCGCCAGCTCGCCCGCGAGCGCCTGCCAGGCCGCAGCCGGGGCCTCGATCTCGATCACGCCGAGCAACCCGAGCGAGCGCACGAACGAGGTCGGCCCGATCCGGGCGGCGATCGCGTCGAGCTCGCGGCGCAGCACGGGCCCCAGCGCGGCCGCGTGCGCGAACGACCCCTCGTCCTCGTACAGCTTGAGCGTCTCGAGGGCCGCCGCGCATGCCAGCGGATGCGCGTAGTACGTGAGCCCCGCCGCGAGCACGTTCGCGTCGAAGTACTTTGCGACGCGCTCGTGCACGATCACCGCCCCGATCGTCGCGTAGCCGGAGGCGAGCCCCTTCGCGACCGTGATGAGATCGGGCGTCACGCCCCAGTGCTGGAATCCGAACGCGGTGCCGGTGCGACCGAAGCCGGTCAGCACCTCGTCGGCGACGAGCAGCGCGCCCTCCGCGTCGCACGCGGCTCGCACGATCGGCCAGTACTCCGGTGGCGGCACGAGCACGCCGTTCGCGCCCGGGACCGGCTCGAGGAACACGGCCGCGATGCTCTTCGGGCCCTCGAGGCGCATCGTCGAGTCGATGTTGGTCGCGCACTCGCGCTTGCACGTCTCCACGCGCTGACCGAACGGACACCGGTCGCAATAGCAGTCCTGGACGTGAACCACGCCCGGGATCAGCGGCTCGAGCGCGGGCCGCCGCCAGTCGCCCGTGAGCGCGAGCGCGCCCATCGAGGCCCCATGATAGCTGCGGTAGCGCGACAGCAGCTTCATGCGCCCCGTCACCTGGCGCGCGATCTTGATCGCGTTCTCGTTTGCCTCGGCGCCGCCGAGCGTGAAGAAGACCTTGGAGAAGCCGGGGCCCGCCATCGCGAGCAGGCGCTCGGCGAGCTCGGTCTTCGCGGGATACACCGCGTTCGGCGCGGACACGCACAGCTCGTCCGCCTGGCGCTTGATCGCGTCGACGATCCGCTGGCGGCCGTGACCCGCGTTGACCTGATAGCTGAGCGCGCCGAGATCGAGCCAGCGCTCGTCGGGCGCAGTCCGATCCGCGCTCTTCGCGGTGAAGTGCGCGCCCGCGCCTCCCGTCAGCTCGAACGGCTTGGCGTTCTGCTGCGCGGTCCACGTGAAGAAGAACGGGTACTCCGTGCTCATAGTTGCCAGCGCTCCGCGGCGACGTTGTGGATGAGCCCCTGCTGGGCCCACACCTCGCCAGTGTCGAGGTTCATCGCGATCGCCCCGCACGTCGCCGCACCGTGCGGAGACTCGGGCGTCGCCATGTTCGTGCAGATGCTCCGCGGCCAGCCCTCGTCGCTGCCGAGCCGCAGCCAGGCATCGCCGATGTCGCGCAGCGGCGTAGCCCCGAGGTGCGCCTCGAGCCACTGCATCCGATCGTAGGTGGTGCTGGTCGCGGGGACCTTGCTGCGCGCGGCGATGTCGGCGTCGAGGCAGTGGTTCGTGTGGCAGTACGCGGCGCCGTTCGCGAACACCTGCTTGCGGCGCGTCCCCGAGGCCTCGATCGCGTACGCCTCGTGACGATCGGCCACGAAGTAGTGATGGCCCGAGCCGATCGGCGAGCTCGCGATCACGTCGCGCGCCGCGCTCGCGGTCGTGGCGTGCAGGGCGCGGCGCACCATCGCGGGCCACACCACGCCAAGCGTGGCGTCGGTGGAGTACAGGTTGTTGATCGCGATGCCGACGCGCGCCGTGTTCATCCCCGCCATCCCCAGGCAGCCCGTGACCGTGAGCAGCGTCGCGGCGGGACCATCCGCGGAGTCCGGGATGCGCAGCACCATCATGTACGGGATCGCGGTGGCGTGCATGTCCCACGTCTGCGCGACGATGCGCCCGGTCGGCGTCGCGCCGTAGATCACCGAGCACCCATCGCCCCCGAGGCTGGCCGCGCCCGCCCCAGCGCCGGAGGGCGCGCCATGCAGCGCCGCGTCGTCGCGGGTCGGCGCCGGCACCCAGGTCGCCGGATCCGGATCGAGGTCTCGCAGGTCCGTGTAGTGGTTCGCGATCACGATCGCCTCGGGCGCGACTCCCGCACCCTCGGCGATGCCGAGCAGCTCGGCGTGGAGGCCTGCGTGATACCGCTCGAGCACCGGCAGGTGCGCGGCCGCCGCGGCCGTCACCTGGTCGGCGCTCTTGAACCCGCCGACCTTCGTGCACAGGTACGCGCGGATCGCCGCGACGGCCGCGATCTCGCCGCGGAAGCTCTCGCCGTGGATGCGCCCCCACTCGCGGGGCGACTTCCCCGCCGGCAGCTCCAGCACCCTCATCGCAGCGCCGCCTCCAGCGCGCTCGCCGCGGCTGCCACCTCGTCGAGCGCGGGGACGATGCCGAGGTTGCCGTTCGGGAACCGGCGCACGGCGATCCCCTTCGCCGCGAGCGCGTCGGCGAGCCCTGCCGAGCCCGAACCCGACGCAATGACCCGGTACGCGCCGACGCCGGCCGACACGACGCCAGCGAGCGCCGTGTCGAGCTGCTTCGACGCGCCCGCGAGATCGAGCGTGCGCGCGGCCCGCAGCTGGTGATGCTGTCGCACCAGCGACAGCTCGTCGCCGTCCCACGTCGAGACGAGCGTGAGCAGCGAGCTGACGAACCATCGCGCGGTGCAGTGCAGGTAGCCCGTCTGGCCACCGCCCCACCACGTCATCACATCTGGCACGAGCCCGATCGCGTGCGACAGGAACGCGCCCTGGCCGCTGCGGTAACACGCCGTCGTGGTCTCGACCGCGATCAGCGGCAGGTCGAGCTCCTTGCGCAGCGCGCCGAGCGCAGTCACGAAGTCCGGCGGCAGCACGTGCCCCGTGCGCTCCTGCACGAGCTCGTAGAAGAAGCCGAGCACGAAGTCCTTGCCGCCGGCCGCCTCGACCGCCGCCCGCAGCGCCGCGATGGTCGCTGCCGTGCCCGCCACGGCGGGATGCGGGACGCGCGGCCAGTGAAAGTGCGCCGGCCCGCCTCGGTGCGTGCTCGGATCCGATAGCGAACGCGTGGTCGCGACCGTGTGACCGTAGTAGCCGCCCTCGAGGCTGATCGCGACCTGCGCGGTCTTGCGCGTGCAGCGGATGAGCCGCAACGCCTTGTCGATCCCCTCGTCGCGACTCGACGTGAGGTAGAGGTGCGGCAGCTCGGGCACGAGTGCCGTGATCCACTCCAGCGCGCGCACGGTCGCGGGCGTCACGTAGTTCATCAGCGTGAGCTTGTTCACGGCGGGGCCGTAGAGGAGCCCCGCCCGCTCGGTCGCGACGAGCGACGCGGGCCCGTGTGCGAACGGCTTCGTGAGCCCCGAGGCGACGTCGATCGCAGCCGGGGTCTCGTGGGCCGGCCGTGCGGGGCGGACCGAGACCACCGCTGGATCCGGCGCGAGCGCGCCGAGCGGGATCCGGTAGTAGATGGCCTGACCCTCGGGATCTTCGTACTGGCCCGTGAGCACGCTGACGACGTGGGCCCCGAACACGCGGTTCAGGTGCGTCATCTGCGCCGTCCGCCCCACGCGGTTGCGGCCCGTCACGTAGCGGTAGCGCGGCGCGCCATCCGCCGTCTTCCGCGCGGCCGCGTCGCGGAGCTGCATCTCCTTCAGCTTGCGACCGATGCCCGAGCTCTGGAACGTGGGCGCGACCGTGATCGACACCGAGTACATCGTGTTCTGCTTGCCCAGCATCGCGTCGTCGTCAGGTCCCTCGACGTCGGGGCTCTTCTCGAGCGGCGATCCGATCGCGAAGGCCACGAGCTGCGCCGCCCCGCCGCCGGTCGCGATGGTCTCGCCGACGATGAGCGCGCCCTCGGCATCCTCGATCGCGGCGCGGATCTCGGCCGGCGGGGTCCGCCGCGCCGGCTCGTACACCTGGTACTCGATATCGAGGATCGCCGGGAGGAGGCTCATCGCCTCGTCGTGCGGCACGGTGCGGTACACGACCTCGGACGGCGCGGCCGCGAGCGGCGCGGGCTTCACGGCCGTGTCTTCCCACACCGGGGGCTTCGCGCCCTCGTGGGCATCGAGCCATGACAGCGAGCGCCGGATCACGTCGAACAGCATGTCGATCTCGCGCGCGAGGAACGAGTCGCTCAGGCGATAGCGAGCCGTCTTGGTCCCCGCCGCGAACACGATCGCGCCGCGCCAGAACCGCTGACCGATGAACGCGTCGAGGTGCGCCGGCGTCGGCAGGTCGAACGCAAACGCGTAGCCCATCCCGCGGGGGTGCTTCACGAGGTGCGGGTACGCGCGCGCGATCGCGGCGAGCCGGAACTGCACGAGCTTCTCGATGCGCTCCGCGTTGTGGCTCGTCGACACCATGTCGGCGTGGATCCGGCCGCGCACGAGCGACGCGTTGTGCGCGCTCGCCGGCTCCGGATCGGTGAAGCGCGACATCACGACGCCCACCTGCGCGCGCTTCGCGAACACGACCGCATCCGGATAATCCGGCTGGCCGCGCTGATTCAGCAGCCGGAACTTCGAGTGCCACGCGAAGGGGCCGCCGAGCCCGAAGCCGACTTGCACCTCGTCGAACACGAGAAAGGTCTGGTGGTGCCGGGTCAGCAGGCGCAGCGCCCGGAAGAAGCGCTCGGTCGCGTAGCGATCGCCGCCCTCGCTCTGCATCGGCTCGATCTGGACGCAGAAGTACGTGCCCGTCGCGAGCGCGGCGTGCACGACCTTCAGCGAGGCCACCTCCGCCGCGAGCAGCGGATCCCCCGATGCATCACCGAAGCGCTCCTCGAGCTCCGCGAGGTCACCCGTCGCGGCCGACGCGTAGAAGCCGCTCGGCGCGGGCGGCTCGACGCACGGATCTTCCCACAGCGGGAACGGCGCGAACTGGCTCTCGTAGCCCTTGATCTCGAACGGCGCGCGCTTGCTCGGCGAGTGCGTCGCGTGCAGCGCGAGCAGCGTACGGCCGTGGAAGCTGCCATCGAACGCGAGGACCTTCGTGGCGTGCTCGCGCGGACAGTTGAGCTTGCACAGCGCCATCGCCTTCTCGTTCGCCTCCGCGCCCGAGGCCACGAACGTCACGTGCGGCAATCCCGGCACGAGCTGGCGCAGCGTCGACGCGTACTCGGCGGCTGCCCACGTCTCGCCGAGCGCGGTGTCCTCATTCGCCACCAGCGTGTCGCCGAACTCGCCCTCGACGTACGCGCGCACGACCGGATCCTCGGCGAACCCACCGACGACCGTCGCCGTCTGGCTCATCCCGTCGAGCACGGCGAGCGGCTCCTGATCGATCGACACCATCCACGGTCCCGCAGACCGCAGGTGATCGAACACCGGCGCCTTCTTCTCCTTCGGCACCCGATCCCCGGCGTACAGCCGCGCGAGCAGCGCCTCGCTCTCGGGCAGCCGCCCGCCCGCGGGCAACCCCGGGTGCATCGGCCGCGGCAGATCGAGCAAGCTGCGTGCGGCCTCGGCGGTCTCCTCGGCAGCGTGCTGCGACTCCAGCCGGTCGAGATCGAACGCGGGGATCAGCGCCGCGAGGTGTGGGTGCGGGGTGACCGCACCGAGCGGGTTCTCGAGCACGGCGACCGGGGTGGTCACGTTCCGGTGGGCCCATGCGCCGGCCGGCCGGTAGTTGCCACTCTTGCCGACGCCGCCGAACGGGAGCTTGGGGCTCGCGAGGTTCGTCGAGCGGTTCCGGTTCAGGATCCCGGACCGCGTGCGCGCCGCGAACTGCTCGAAGCGCGCGGCAGACGCGGTGAACACCGCGTTCGCGAAGCCGTACGGGCTCTCGTCGATGACGGCGATCGCCTCGTCGTCCGTGTCCACGATCTCGACGCAGAGATCGGGACCGAACACCTCGATGTCCGTGTAACCGGCGATCGCGTGCATGCCATCGGGCAGCCGGTGCAACGACGGCGAGCGGTAGTACCCGCCCGGCAGCTTGGCCCCCGGCACGACCGGCTCGGCCCCGCCCTTCACGGCCGCCGCGACCGCGTGCTCGAGCTTGGTCAGCGCGCCGTGCGTGGCGAGCGGTCCCGCGAACACCGTCGGATCGTTCGGATCTCCGAACTTGAGGCCCTTCACCACCGTCGCGAGCGCGCCGATGAAGGCATCCGCGATCTTGCGATGCACGAGCACGCGATCCGTGCCCGTGCAGCGCTGCCCCGCCGACAGGTAGCCGCCGACAGCGACCTCGTGCACGGCCTGGCGCAGCGAGGCGTCGTCGAGCACGACGCACATGTTCTTGCCGCCCATCTCGAGCGCGACGAGGAGGTCTGGCCGATCGAGCGCGGCCTCGAGGATGCGACGGCCGACGGGCCAGCTGCCGGTGAAGCACAGCCCGCGCAGATGCCGATCCTCGACCATCGCCGCGCCCACCTCGCCGGCCCCGATCACGAGGTTGAACACGCCCGGGGGAAAGCCCGCGGCATGCGCCGCCTCGGCGTACCGCTGGCCGCACAGCGGCGAGATGTCGCTCGGCTTCACGACGACGGTGTTGCCGGCGAGGAGCGCGGGGATCACGTGGGCGTGGCACAGGTGCAGCGGGAAGTTGTACGGGCCGATCACGCCGACCACGCCGAGCGCGTGGTAGCGGAGGTGCTCGCCGGGTGCGACCTGCCCGGGCTTCAGGTCGGCGGTGCTCGCCGCGCGGGCGAGGTCGAACCGGTTCAGCAGCGTGGTGACCTCGACCTTCGCCTCGCTCCGGATCTTGCCGGTCTCGAGCGTGATGGCCTCGGCGAGCGAGTCGGCGCGGGCGGCGAGCTGGGCCTTGAAGCGCTCGAGCACGGCGAAGCGCTGGGCGTGAGTGAGCGCCGCCCATGCAGGCTGCGCGGCAGCGGCGGCGGCGGCCGCGGTCCCGACCGCGGACACCGTGTAGCCCGTCTCCAGCACCACCGCGCCATCGGCCGCGGGGTTGTGGGAGACGAGGGCCTTGCCCGCCGGCGCGACGAAGGCTCCATTTATATAGTTGCCGAGCGCTTGCACCTGCGCAGTACACCCCCCGGATCCCCGGGGGTCAAGTCGCACCGCGAGCCCGAAGGGAGGAACCTGGATCCTGGTGATTCCACTCGGAAAGGGCATGCTAACCATGCGTCCAGGTACATGCCCGCGCTCGTGTTTCTGGCCGGCCCCATCGCGGGACGCAGGTACAGCCTCGTCGACGATGGCGAGTCCATGATCGGACGGCGCTCGGACTGTCAGGTCTTCGTCCCCGACATGCGCGTGTCGCGGCAGCACGCGCGCATCGTGAAGGATGGCGATGGCTGGTTGCTCGTGGACCTCGGCTCCAACAACGGCACGTACGTCAACGGCACGCGGGTCGAGGGCTCGATCGGGATCAAGCACGACGACGAGATCGTGATCGCGAACAACCGGATCCGCGTCGAGGGGCACGACGTGACGCCCGCACCGATCGCGCCCGTGCGCCAGCGCGTGACGATCGTCCAGGGCGGCAGCACGAGCGTGATCCGGAGCCGGGATGGGGTCTCGAGCTCGCACGCGCCGTTGCGGACCTCGGGGATGATGAGCATCGGCGATCAGCGCGAGCTGCGGCTCCTCGAGCGCAAGCTCGAGGCCCTGACGCAGGTGCTGAACGCGACCGCGGGCAGCGACACGGCCGACGCGCTGCTCGCCCGCCTCGTGGATGCGCTCCTCGATCTGTTCCCGCAGGCGGAGCACGTCGGTGTGCTCGTCTCCGACGAGAAGACGAACGAGCTCAAGGTGCAGGTGCAGCGGCACCGCGAGCCGGCGGGGGGCTCGCCCGGGCCGGCGGTCGATCCGAGCGACGACCTGCACGTCCCGGGGACGCTGATCAACCACGTCGTGTCCGACCAGCACAGCGTGCTGCTGGGCACCGGCACCGGCGGCGCGCACGACGACGGCATCGGCACCCGCATGGGCGCGCCGCTCGTCTATCACGGGGTGCACTACGGCGTGGTCTACGTCGAGACCAAGCACAGCGGCTTCCGCCAGGAGGACGTGGATCTGCTGCAGTCGATCGCGACGCAGGCGGGACTCGCGATCCACGCGGCGCGCGTGGCGCACCAGCTCGCCCGGCGCGAGCAACTCGAGCGCGATCTCAGCGTGGCGCGGCAGATCCAGCGCAGCCTGCTGCCGGCCAATGTGCCTCAGGTCACGGGGCTCGACTTCGCCGTGCACTACGAGCCCGCGTACCAGATCGGCGGCGACTTCTACGACTTCAACTGGCACGACTCCTCGCACCTCGGGCTCGGCGTCGGCGACGTCTCCGGCAAGGCGATCAGCGCCGCGCTCTACATGGCGAGGCTCACGTCCGAGCTCCGGTCGCGCGCCGCGATCGCGCGCACCCCGGCGCGCCTGCTGCGCCGCGTGAACCAGGAGATGGTCGGGCTCGGCGACGACGGCATGTTCGCGACGCTCGTCTACTGCATCTACGATCTCGAGCAGCGCACGCTCGTGTTCACCAACGCGGGCCACTGTGTCCCGCTCCTCCGCCGTGGCGACCGGGTGTTCCCGCTGCAGGCGGAGCGCGCGCACACGCCGCCGCTCGGAATCACCCCGGATCTCGAAGCCGGCGAGGCCAAGGTGCAGATGCACTCGGGCGACATGCTGATCATGGTGTCGGACGGAATCCTCGAGGCCCGCGATCCGAAGGGCAACGAGTACGGGATGATGCGGCTGTCCCGGCGCATCCGCACCGCGCGTGGCAACGCGGAGGACGTCATCAAGGCGATTCTCGCCGACATCGACTCCCACGCCGGGGATCAGGCGCAGGGCGACGACATGACCATCCTCGCGATGGCGATCGACGACCGCCGCGCGAAGCGAAAGACGACGACCTTTCCAGGAGTTGCGGTACCGGACCGCAGCGGCACGACCGAGGATTTCGAGGCGGTCACACCAGCGACTGCCGGGACGCTTGCCAACGGCAATTCGGACGTGCCATAAGTCCGTCCCCGCGGGAGTAATGATATGGCGAAGAAGGGTAAAGGCGGACGCGAGCTGATTCGGCTCGTCTCCACTGCGAACACTGGTTTCTTCTACACGACGTCGAAGAACCGCAAGCGAACTCCGGACAAGCTCGTGCTGAAGAAGTACGACCCCGTCGTGCGCAAGCACGTCGAGTTCAAAGAATCGAAGATCTAGGCTCGCGCCAGCTTCGATAGCGATAGGAAGCTTCCATGTCTCGCGTATGTGTTGTCACCGGTAAGCGGCCGCTCGTCGGCTCGAACGTCAGCCACTCGAACCGCCACACCAAGCGGCGCTTCGAGATCAACCTTCGCTCCAAGCGGTTCTGGATCGAGGAAGAGAAGCGCTGGGTCACGCTGCGCATCTCCGCGCGCGGGATGCGTCGGATCGACAAGCTCGGTCTGCCCACGGTGCTCGCCGAGCTCCGCGCTCGCGGCGAGAAGTTCTAGCGATTTGTTCCGGTCGGGTCTCCGACCGGGTGCCGTCGAAGCCGCGCTCGTCGCGGCTTTCGGCGTGTTAGCGGGGTGTCCCTCGCCGCAGCGCCCCACTCCCGTGCGTGCGGTGGTCGAGGTCACCGCAGAGGTCGGCCGTGCCGGGAGCTCGCTCCGCGGCGTGGCCGCCGATGAGGCAACCGTCTACGCTGCGCTGTCGGAGGTGCCGGCTGCGCGCCGCACGATGATCGAGGCGCGCCAGGGCGATACGGTCGCGTGGCGCAGCGTGATCACCGGGAGCGGAGGTCCGATCGTGCGGACGACGTCGCTCGTCGTGGTGGCGCTCGCCGCCGACGAGCCCACGGTGCGGGGCACGCCTGGCGCGATCGTCAGCGGGCTCGACCCGAGCGCCGGTACGATCCGCTGGACGGTGCCATTCGGCGCCACGGGCTGGACGATCATCACCGCGCTCGCGGCGACCGCGGACGATGGCGCGATCGTCGTGGGCTCGTTCAGCGGAACGCTCAAGGTCGGAGCGCACGTCGTCGGGAGCGGCGGAGACTCCGACGGCTTCGTCGCGGCGCTCGGCGCGGGCGGCGACGTGCGCTGGCTGGTGCGACTCGGCGGTCCCGGGCCCGATGCGGTGCAGGGGGTCGCGACGCGGGGATCGCGGATCGCGATCGCGGGGACGTTCACGGCCGGCGCGGATCTTCAGGGCGAGGGCCTCCCGGCGTGGGACGAGCGCCTGCCGTTCTCCGACGTGTTCGTGGCCGAGCTCGACGCGACCGGAGGTCGGGTGTGGTCCTCCACGTTCGGCGGCAAGGACGAGGACTCCGCGATGGGCGTCGCGATCGACTCGAAGGGCCGGGTCGCCGTCGCCGCGGCCGCGCGAGGCTCGGTGCGAATCGCGGGGCTGGAGCACGTCCCCGCCGGCAGCGCCGACGGGCTCGTCGCGTGGTTCGGCGCCGATGGCACGTCGGGCCCCGTGCAGCTCATCGGCGGAACGGATGCCGACGGCCTCCGTGCGATCGCGGCGGTCGGGGACGTGGTCGTCGTCGGCGGTTATTACGCGGGCTCGATGGTCGTCGGGGACTCGAAGCTCGAAGCCGGCGGTGGGGACGGCGCGTTTCTGGCGGCGCTCGATCCGCAGGGCGCGCTCGCCGTCTGGGACCTGGGCGGCGCCGGCCGCGAGGAGGTCGCCGCCCTGGCCGCGATCCCCGGCACGACGGCCTTCATCGCGGGCGTCGCCCACACGGCCGAGCTCGGCGTCGGGAGCATCACCCTGCCCGCCCCGGCCGATCCGCTCGCAGGGGCCGCGATCGTGATCCGCGCGGCCCCGGCCACCCGCGAGCCGTAGTCCCCTTCAGGAGCTCCGGGGTTTCGGAGTCACGCGCGCGCCGAGTGCAGCGGTCACGATAGGCACGAGTGTCGCCACCGCGGCCGCCCCGCCGACCGGCGTGCCCTTCATCGAGAGCGCCACAATTCCGAACCCCACGAAGATCGCGACGCCGACGCCGATCGCGATGACGGCCTCGCGGTCGACGACCCTCTGCACCGCGACGCCCGCCAGGAAGCCGAGGACCGCGATCTCGATGGTGCTGGGAACGAACGACGCCGGCACGCCGAGCGAAAGGCCCAACCGACCGCCGAGCAGGATGGCGCATGCACCGACCATCGCGGCGACCGCCACGATCCCGACCACCCGCGGCGGCGCGTTGCGTCCGAACAACCATGCGCCGGTCGCGCATGCGAGTCCGCTGGCCACCGTGATCACCGGCGTCACCAGCCACCGTTGATCGATCCGCGCCGCCGTCAGCGTGAACGCGCGTGGCAGCAACCACGTGATGGCAGCCAGAACCAGGACCGCAATCATCCCGGCCGCGAGCGGCTCACGCAGCTTCTGGGTCGGCGCAGCCTGGGCCATCGCACCGCCGGCGAGCATCGCGCCGACGATGTGGACGGGGTATGGCAACCACTCGGGTTCGAAGCGCAGCAACCACGAGATCTGGAGCGTGATGAAGAACGCCCCTATTACCGCGAGGACACCGGTGACCACCCACGACGGTCGCATCGAATGTTCGCTCAAACCTCGACGAGCATGCGCTCGGGCGCCTCGAGACGGTCCTTGACCGCGACGAGGAACGACACGGCCTCGCGACCGTCGACGACGCGGTGATCGTACGAGAGCGCGACGTACATCATGGGCCGCACGACGACGGCGTCGTCGATGACCATCGCGCGCTTCACGATGTTGTGCATGCCGAGGATGCCGGTCTGCGGGTAGTTCAGCAGGGGCGTCGACATCATCGACCCGTAGATGCCGCCGTTCGTGATCGTGAACGTGCCGCCCGCGAGGTCGGAGAGCCCGAGCTTGCCGGTGCGGGCCTTGTCAGCGAGGGCAAGGATACCCTTCTCGACGCCCGCGAAGGACAGCGCGTCCACATCTCGCAGGACCGGCACGACGAGGCCCTTCGTCGTCGAGACGGCGATGCCGAAGTCGTAGTGCTTCTTGTAGACGATGTGGCCGCCGACGACCTCGGCGTTGATCCCGGGGTAGAGCTTGCACGCGGCCGCGCAGGCCTTCGCGAAGAACGACATGAAGCCGAGCTTCGCGCCGTGGGTCTTCTCGAAGCTGTCCTTGTACTTCGTGCGCAGCGCCATGATCGCCGTCATGTCGACCTCGTTGAAGGTCGTGAGCGATGCGGACTCGTGCTGCGCCTGCACGAGGCGCTCCGCGACGCGCTTGCGCAGCGTGGACATCGGCACGACCTCGTCGCGCGGATCGACGGCCGCGAGCCGGTCGTCGACAGAGGGGCCCGTGGCGGGCCGCGACGGGCTCGCCGTCGCCTGCGCCTGTTCCGGGAGCGAGCCATGCTCGCGCGCGGTCGCACGCTGCGATGGCGTGAGCTTCAGCAGCGCATCCTTGGCGAGGCCCGGCGTGGAGCCCGGCACGTCAGCAGCACGACCCGCGGTGTGGCCGTTCGCCGTTTTCGACGTGGCCGCGGCATCGGGTGCACCGGACGCGGGTGCAGGCGCCGCCGGCGGCTTGGATCCGCTCGCGCGATCGTCGGCGGGCTTCGCCGGGGGCGCTGCCGCCGCCGCGGGGGGCGCTGCCGCCGATACCGCCACGGGTGTGGCCGCAGGGGGCGTCACGCCGGCCTTGCTGGGATCGACCGAGCCGATGACCTGCCCGACCTTCACGGTGGCGCCCGGCTGCACGGTCTGCGCGGTGAGCGAGCCCGCGGACGGTGACGGGAGCTGCACCGTGATCTTGTCGGTCTCGAGCTCCGCCAGCGGCTCGTCCGCGGCGACAGCATCGCCGACATTCTTGAGCCACTTCGCGACAACTGCTTCGGTGATCGACTCGCCGAGCTGGGGAACGACGACATCCGCCATGGGCGGGCATGCTACTCGCTTTTGAGAGTACATTCCCGCTACTTGCCGACCGCTGCCAAGCCCGGTAACGAAACGCGGCGGCTCGTCACGCTGCGCAGCTACCAGATCCTCGATACGGCGGCTGAGCCCTCGTTCGACCGCATCGTCAGCCTGGTGCAGCGCTTGCTGGGCGTGCCGATCGCGCTCGTGTCCCTCATCGACGACGAGCGTCAGTGGTTCAAGGCCTGCCTGGGCCTCGGCGGCGTCACGGAGATGTCCAGGGACATCGCGTTCTGCGCGCACGCGATCCTGCTCGACGACGTGCTGGAGATCCCCGACGCGCGGCTCGATCCGCGGTTCGCGACCAACCCGCTCGTGCTCGGCCCTCCGCACGTGCGCGCCTACCTCGGCGCGCCGCTGGTCGCCCCGAACGGCGACAAGATGGGGACGCTGTGCGCGATCGATGTGGTCACGCGAGAGTTCACGCCGGACCAGATCGCCTCGCTCGTCGACCTCGCGGCGCTCGTCGTCGACGAGATGGAGCTGCAGCGTACCGCGCGCGATCGCCGGCTGTTCGAGCGGCTCACCGAGACCAGCCCGAACATGATGTACCTGCTCGAAGCCTCGGGACGTCGGCTCCTGTGGTCGAGCCCCGCGGGGACCGACATGCTTGGCTACTCCGCGAGCGAGCTCCGCAGCGAAGGCCTGATGCCGAGCATCGTCCACCCGGACGATGTCGCCGCGATGATGGTGCACGCGCAGCGGCGCAGCTCGCTCGCGGACAACGAGGTCATCGAGCAGGACGTGCGCGTGATCACGCGCGATGGCAGCGTGCGGTGGCTGCTCCTGCGCGAGCGCGCCTTCGTGCGGACGGACACGGGCGGCGTGAAGGAGCTCGTCGGGTTCGCGACCGACATCACGGCGCTCAAGCTCGCGGAGGCCCGCGTGTCCGAGCTGGCCGTGACCGACGCGCTGACGGGCTTACCGAATCGCCGCGCGCTCGACGCCCGGCTCGATCTGCTCGGCGCCGAGGGCGCGCGGGGACGTCGCTACGGGGTGGTGGTCGCCGACGTCGACCACTTCAAGAAGGTCAACGATCTCCACGGACACGTGATGGGTGATCGCGTGCTGGTCGAGGTCGGCCGCGTGTTGCGCGACTCGATCCGCAAGGGCGACCTCGCCACGCGCATGGGCGGAGAGGAGTTCTGTGTCGTGTACAGCGATATCGATCCGGCGCAGCTCGTGATCCTCGCCGAACGGCTCCGGGCCGCCGTCGCGGGCATCGTGGCCCCGGTGGCCGTCACGGCGAGCTTCGGCGTGTGCTTCTCGACCTCCGCCGCGGGTCCGCAGGCGATGCTCGCAGCCGCGGACGCCGCGCTGTATCGCGCCAAGGCCGCGGGTCGCAATCGCATCGAGGTGGTCGAGCCCGCCGAGCTCGCCCGGTAGGCATCCGCGATCAGCGAGGATCGAACGCGGCCTTCAGGATCTGCTGCTGCTCGATCACGTGCGCCTTGTGAGATCCCGTCGCCGGGCTCGCGCTCTCCGTGCGGCTGAGGAACTCGTGCTTGGCGCCCTTGCCCATCGTCTTCAGCACCGCCTCGAGCCGTGGTGACACGAACCGCCCTGCGCCCATGTTCGCCGGCTCGTCCTGTACCCAGAACACCTCGGCGAGCTTGCCGTACTTGGCGATCGACTCCTCGATCAGGTGCGGCCACCACGGGT
>JAYSYE010000286.1:0-1664 GCA_043716635.1 Deltaproteobacteria bacterium
CCGCCGCCGCCGCCGCCGCCACCGAAGCCGCCGCGACCACCGCCGCCGCCGCCGAAGCCACCGCCGCCACCGCCGCCGCCGCCGCGCTGCTGACGCTGCTCGGCCTCGTTGACGCGGAGGGGGCGACCGTCGAGGGTGCGGCCGTCCATGCCTTCAATGGACTTGGTGGCCTCCTCGGGGGTCCCCATCGTCACGAAGGCGAAGCCGCGCGAGCGACCCGTCTCGCGGTCGGAGACGAGATGGACGTCGCTGACCGTTCCAAATTCCTGGAACGCCGTGCGGACGCCATCAGCATTGGTGTTGAACGAGAGATTTCCAACGTACAGACGAGTGTTCATGCCTTCGTGCTCGATCTGGCCCTGGTCATGTGACAAACCCGCCCCCGAGGGGGCCATGGTGCTTGGGAGCGGGTTTTTGAGAACACGAGCGGCGGAGCACTGGACACCGGGGCGAACCGACGAACGGTGGCAGAACGTGACAGCCGAGACGGTATACTCGGCGAGTTACGAACGCCACTGACAAAACGCGGCGGGTGACAAGATTCTGGAACTTCACGGAGAAAACTGACTCGTCGGCATCCGGAGTGGCGGGCACCGGGAACCGTGGTGCGGCGCCGGTGTCGGATGGCGCAGTTCGTTATGCTGCCGTCGCATGTCTGACCTCGAGCGTTCGCTGCTGCGCCGGCTGCGCGCGCGCGACGAGCGAGCGTTCCGCGAGCTGGTGGCCGAGCATCGCGACCGCGTGTTCAACATCACCTACCGCATGCTCGGCAATCGCGCCGAGGCGGAAGACGTCGCGCAGGAAGTATTCATCTCCGTCTTCAAGACGATCGACTCCTTCCGCGAGGAGTCGAAGTTCTCGACGTGGCTCTACCGCGTCGCGGTGAACCACACGAAGAACCGCATCAAGTACCTCGCGCGCCGCCACGAGCGCGACCGCGACGAGCTCGACGAGACCTCGGCGGCCGCGAACGGTGCGACCGCCGGGCCGCCACGCGCGATCCAGCCGGACCGCGCGATGGAGGGAGCGCAGATGGAAGCCCTGCTGCAGGCAGCGATCGCGAATCTCGACGACGATCACCGCATCGTGGTGGTGCTGCGCGACGTGGAGGACCTCTCGATCGAGGAGATCTGCGAGATCACCGGGCTGCCCGACGGCACGGTGAAGTCGCGCTTGCACCGCGCCCGACTCGTGCTGAGAAAGAAGCTGCAACGCCATGTCGATTGACGAAGCCGCCGAGGACGAAGTGATCGCGACGCTGTCGGACTACCTCGACGGCGCGCTGCCGCCTGCGCGCCGCGCCGAGGTCGAGACGGAGCTCGCGATGAACGCGGACTGGCGACGCATCCACGGCGAGCTGGTCGAGACCCGCGAGGCGATGAGCGGTCTCATGAAGGCGCGCGCCCCGGAGTCGTTCACGCAGGACGTGACCTCGACCATCCACAAGCGGTCCGCAGGCCGCTTCTTCGGGCGGCGAACCCTCGGCGACCGCGTGCCGTTCGGGGTGCTGCTGATCGTCGCGCTGATCGCGCTCGGCGTGATCGCGGCGCTGCTGCACAGCTCCGCGACGGGCACGATCAAGCCGTAAGGGTCGGTCGCGGCCACGGCGAACCGACTCGATATTCCGCCAACCGAACGGCCGCCTGGGATATGGAAGCGCCGAT